>JBEICT010000322.1:0-3323 GCA_040383865.1 Flavobacteriales bacterium
AAGCTCTACCATCCGATCTACACGCTCTTCAAGCCTGATCCAGCGTTCGACAAGGAGGCGTGGAAGGCACAGCATCATCTCCGGAAGCACGTCTTCCTCTTCTTCGGCTTCATCCGCAAATACAAGGGGCTGCACTACTGCATTGAGGCCTTTGCGGAGCTGGCGAAGCAGCGCGATGATGTGAGTTTGATGATCGTGGGTGAGCGCTTCTGGCAGACCGTGGACCAAAGCAAGCTCAGCACCAAAGTGAAGAACGCGGTGTTCGGTACGCTGAAGAAGCTCTTCCTGAAGAAGGCCGACGACGAGCGCGACTACGACCCGCTGGCGCTGGTGGACACCCTCGGCATCCGCGACCGCACGCTGGTGGTGGACCGCTTCATACCCAACGAAGAGGTCCCCCCCTACTTCCAAGCGGCTGACACCATCGTGCTCTTCTATGAGACCGCGACGCCCAGCGGCGTGGAAAGCCTCAGTTACAACTTCAAGCTGCCTGCCGTGGCAACGCGGGTGGGGCACTTCCCCGAGACCATCACCGACGGCTTCAACGGCTACCTCGCCAATCCGAAGGACATCGCCGATATGATGCGCATAATGCAGCTCAGCATCGATAATCCGATCCCACGGGAGAACGTGGTGGAGGCCACCAAGACCATGAGCTGGGCCAACTACGCGAAGGCCGTGCTGGCGGGGTGATAGGAACTCACTCCAACGTCACCGTACCCCGCGCCTCCACCTCCACAATACGGCGTCCACCGGCACCGCCATCGGCCTGCTGTAGGCCCAGTGTGCGTGTGCGGGTGAAGTAGAGATCAGCCGTGCCGGCGTTGAGGTTGGTCATCAGCGAGAGCGGCAGTTGGATGCTCTCCGCACCGGAGGTCGTCACGGTGACCGACGAGGTGGTCGTGCTCCCCTGCTTCAACTTCGCGGAGACCGTTTCTCCCGGCTCCAAGGCAATGCCCCACCAGTAGACCTGTCCGCCGTTCGTGCGGGAGATGACCACGCCGTTCGGCACATCGATGTCGTTCGTATCAGTGCGTGCAATGGTGTTCACGAACTGGCCCACACCTTCCTTGGTGTAGCGGAAAGCCACATCCACCATGCCATCCGCGGCCCAGCGGTAGAAGTAGTTGTCCAGCTCGGTGGAGGATGTGTAGTTGTTGCCGTTGAATGTGATGGAGGAACCTCCGGTAAGCTGCAGGCGCACACCCAGGCTGCTGTTCTTGCGAAAGGTGGCATAGGCCCGGGTCCGGTTCTCTGGCTTGTCGAAGAGCACCTTGTAGTCCTGATAAATGGGGGTCTCAACGGGGAGGTCATCGCTTTCCACATTGGCGCAGGAGGTGAGCATCGAAGCGACGACGAACACTGGTAAAAGGCGTAGAGCGTTCATTTCCACAAGGATCTAATACGAACCAGACAACAATGATACCGATCATGTTTGAACGGCTGGAACAACCTCCCGAACGACAACAATCATGTCTCTATCGACGTATAAATAAGGTATGGGATCATGTGTTAAATTCACGACCCCGATGTCCTTCTGCGAACTGGAACCTCGCTTAAGGAAGGGCATTGGTAAAACCTGCTTGGAACAATGGTGAACGCACCACTGCTCTTGATCTTCCTTTTTTCCTGGCTGATCGGCGGGGACCGTCCTGTCGCACGGACCGGAACAACGCCTGCGGAGCGTTCTGCCAGCACTTCGGCAGAGCTTTCTGCCAATGTGCTGTATGCCGAGATCGGGCTGCAAGGTCAACTTGGTGAACAGGTGTTCGCCGCAGGACTGCGCAGTGCGGAACGTCATGGCCAGCGGTCAGGCATCCTGGCCATTGCGGATATGACCCAGCCCAGCACGGCCAAACGGTTGTTCGTGATCGACCTGGATAGTAAAGTGCTGCTGGTGCGCACATACGTTGCCCACGGCCAAGGCTCGGGCGACCTGCATTGCACCGCTTTCAGCAACCGGGAAGGCTCCCACCAGACCAGTAAAGGGCTCTACCGCGTAGGCACGCAGATCGTCAGCCCGAAACATGGTCCGGCACTTCTGTTGCACGGACTGGACAAAGGGCTTAACGACCAGGCCTTGGCCCGCGAGGTGATCATCCATGGTGCCGATTACGTGAGCCCGACCTTCATCGCCCAGCACGGGAGGTTAGGGCGCAGCTGGGGCTGTCCGGCCGTGGAACGGCGGTTGATGCCTCAGCTGATCGATCTACTGGCCGACGGTGGATTGCTTTACGTACACGGGCGCTGATCGCTTCGCGGCCCGCTTGTTGTTCCTTTGCCGCCCATGGGCAGGTACACCATTCTACTGGCGTTCGTTTGTGCAGCATTGACAACAGCTTGCCACGAACCGCAAGCTTCGAACGATACCGGTGCGGATGCGGTCGAAGAGCTCAACGCGGTCTTCGAATCCGAGCAGGTCTATTCGGTGCGCAGGCTTGCTGTGGATGATATTGCCGATTTCCTGAGCAGGCATCCCGAGTTCCGAACGGATTCGTTGGACATCATGGCCTTCTATCATCGGCGCGACCTGCAGTACGCCTGGTTCGTGAACGACTCCCTTTCCCAGTCCGCTTCAGGCTTCCTGGCCTTGTTCAGTAGTGCCGACACCGCCTTTCGCGAAGTCGCCTACCTGCGCGACCGTCTCAGCGACCTGATCAGCGGTTCGCAACAGACCCTAGGCAGTGAAGCGAAATGCGATAGCTGCAGGCTCCAGTTGGAGCTCAACCTCACCGCACAGTTCTTCCATTCAGCGGCCAAGAAATACAGTGGACTGGCCAGCACGGACCCGCGCGATCTGGACTGGTTCATACCGCGGCGCAAAAAGGACTATGCACGTCTGCTCGACTCGTTGGTGGCGGGCAGCATCGACCTCTCTCCGCTGGAACCCCTTCACCCGCAGTATTCACGCCTGAAGGCCCATTTGGAACGCTTTCATGAGATGGCGCAGGACACGAACTGGTCCACCCTTTCACTTGGTGAGATCCGCAAGTTGGAGCCGGGTAATGTCCACCCCATCATACCGGAGATCCGCAGACGTCTCGAGCTCTTGGGCGACCTGGACAGCATCCAGCCCCACTCTTCGAACGCCGAACGTTTCGACACGACCCTGGTGAAGGCCGTGAAGCGTTTCCAGACCAGGCACGGACTGCATCCTGATGCGGTCATCGGGCAAGGCTTCCTCAAGGCGATGAACACCACGCCGAAACAACGACTTCGCACACTGCTGGTGAACATGGAGCGACTGCGCTGGGTACCCGAAGTG
This sequence comes from Flavobacteriales bacterium, assembly GCA_040383865.1. Classification (GTDB taxonomy): domain Bacteria; phylum Bacteroidota; class Bacteroidia; order Flavobacteriales_F; family PHOS-HE28; genus PHOS-HE28. The sequence goes on from JBEICT010000322.1 coordinate 3,266, forward strand.
GTGGCCCCGGACCTGCTGCTCGTGAACATTCCGGAGTTCAGGTTGCATGTATTCGAGG
>JBEICT010000323.1:0-3322 GCA_040383865.1 Flavobacteriales bacterium
GGCCTGCTCGCCGCCCATCACGGCCACCTGCGCGCTGGGCCAGCCCACGATGAGGCGCGGGTCGTAGGCCTTGCCGCACATGGCGTAGTTGCCGGCGCCGTAGCTGTTGCCCACGATCACGGTGAACTTGGGCACCACGCTGTTGCTTACGGCGTTCACCAGCTTGGCGCCGTCCTTGATGATGCCGCCGTGCTCGCTGCGGCTGCCCACCATGAAGCCGGTGACGTCCTGCAGGAAGACCAGCGGGATGTTCTTCTGGTTGCAGTTGGCGATGAAGCGCGTGGCCTTGTCGGCGCTGTCGCTGTAGATGACGCCGCCGAACTGCATCTCGCCCTTCTTGCTCTTCACCACCTTGCGCTGGTTGGCCACGATGCCCACGGCCCAGCCGTCGATGCGGGCGTAGGCGGTGATGATGCTCTGGCCGTAGCCTTCCTTGTACTCGGTGTAGTCGCTGTCGTCCACCAGCCGCGCGATCACCTCGCGTATGTCGTAGGGTTTGGCACGCTCGCTGGGCAGGATGCCGTAGATCTCTTTCGGATCGGCCTTGGGCGGCGCGGGTTTCTCCCGGCTGAAGCCCGCATCCTTCGGCTTGCCCAGCTTGTCCATGATCGCGCGGATCTTCTTCAGGCAATCCGCATCATCCTTGCACTTGTAGTCGGTGACGCCGCTGATCTCGCTGTGCGTGGTGGCGCCGCCGAGGGTCTCGTTGTCGATGTCCTCACCGATGGCGGCTTTCACCAGGTAGCTGCCGGCGAGGAAGATGCTGCCGGTCTTCTCCACGATCAGCGCCTCGTCGCTCATGATGGGCAGGTAGGCGCCGCCCGCCACGCAGCTGCCCATGACGGCGGCGATCTGCGTGATGCCCATGCTGCTCATGATGGCGTTGTTGCGGAAGATCCGTCCGAAGTGCTCCTTGTCGGGGAAGATCTCGTCCTGCATGGGCAGGTACACGCCGGCGCTGTCCACCAGGTAGATGATGGGCAGGCGGTTCTCGATGGCGATCTCCTGCGCGCGCAGGTTCTTCTTGCCGGTCATGGGGAACCAGGCGCCGGCCTTCACGGTGGCGTCGTTGGCCACCACGATGCACTGGCGCTTGCTCACGTAGCCGATGACGACCACCACACCGGCGCTGGGGGCTCCGCCGTGCTCTTTGTACATGCCATCGGCCGCGAAGGCACCGATCTCGATGCGCGGGCTCTTGGGGTCGAGCAGGGCGTCGATGCGCTCGCGGGCGGTCATCTTGCCGTCGGCCTTGAGCTTTTCGATGCGCTTCTCGCCGCCGCCGAGGTACACCTTCTTCAGGCGGGCGTTGAGGTCGGAAACTTTCAGCTTGTTGAAGTCCTCGTTCTTGGATGCTTCGATGTCGATCTTCTCGGCCATGATGATCAGATGATCAGACGATCAGATGATCAGAAGTTGGTCTGACCCGCGATGTCTGTGGTGCGAAGATCGGGTGTGGTCGTGAATAGTGGGTGGGTCGGGGCGTGCCGGCGCCAAATGCGCGCCGTCGGGTCCTTCGCTGTAGCCGGACTTGTCAGTGCCAGCGGCTGCGGCGCTCCGGTGGCTTCCTTCGGTCGCCTCCTCGCTGCGCGCATCCGCAAGGCCCTTCCTGCGCCGGGCTGCCGCTCCGGCCCCTCACGCGAAATTCACCTCAGTACCCTATCACGAAACGCTGCACCACCGTTCGGTCATCCACCGTGGCCCGTGCTACATAGAAGCCCTCGGGCTGATCGACCATGCTTACGGTCCGTACTCCTGCATTCGTGCGGCTGATGCATCGGCCGCGACCGTCGAATACTTCAAATGCGTTTACGGTCGTTCCGTTCAGGACATGAAGTTCACGCATTGTTGGGTTGTATGCGAAACCGTTCGGTTGTGTCGTGTTCGTGTCTTCCAGACCCGTCGACAGCATCATCTGGATCGTTACCTGATCGGTCGAAACACCGCATGGGCCATTATCACAGATCCATTGAAGAACATTGGTTCCTGACCCATAGACGATCGTGTTCGGGTTTGAAGGTTCACTAATGGAGCATGTTCCAGCGACAACAGTCCAAAAACAAACCGCAGGAGCGATGGGGGTGGAACCGGTCAGGTAGGCATAGTTCGGTGGTGCTATGATCACCTGGTCCGGTCCGGCATCGGCAAAAGGCATGGCTGCGTCATAGGCCCAGATGGCGACCACGTCCGAGGTGGCGCCGGTCGGCGCGATGTGTACCCAAGTGAGTTCGGTGACGCCGTAAGGCAGATCGTTCACCTCGGTCAATGGGTTGGCTGCATCTACGAACACCGCTCCGGAAGCACCGCCATCCCAAAAGCCCGACTCACCAACTCCAGGGATGTTCGCCTGCAGCATGGTGGTGGTCCCGCAGATGTACTGGTCCGGCCCGGCATCGGCCACCTGCGCCTTCAACGGCAAGGCCAAGGCGAACGCAGCGACAAGAAGAAACGATGATCTGGCTGAGTTGTAGGTCATGGATGAAACCTATCGTTCCCAAGGCGCGGGCCGACATGGGAGAGTTATTGAGATCGAACAGGGATCGGTTCAGATCGGATGGGAATTTCCCCGCTCAATGCATAGATCAGCCTTTCCGCTTCGCCGCGCTCACGAAGGGCATCCTCGCCGCCTGCTTCATCCACGCCGCCACCTGGCGTTCGTCAAGATCCTTCACGGCTGCCAGCTCAATACCCCGTGTGCCTGCCCAGCTTACCATTGCTCAATCCTGCGGTAACACCTCCGGTGAGATGGGCGCTTGTTCCTTCTTCCGATGCAACTCCACGAACACGCCCACCACCAGGAAGTCGCGTCCGCTCTCGTCGTTGATGCGGTAATCGAACTGGTGCAGGTAGCCGAGCTGAAGCGCAAGACCGGGGGTGATGCGGCGATTGAGGGTGACCTGCGCCCTGTTGCGCTCGAAGTAGGGCTCCTGGTCGGAGAAGAAGAGCTCGTTGCTGGCGCTGATGGTATAGGGTCTTTCGCCGCCCTTTGCTGCACCGAACGGATACGCCAGTCCCAGCCGGAAGCGGAAGCGGTTGCGGTAGCCAAAGCTGGTGTAGCGCATCTCCCAGCGGTAGCGATGTTCCAGCCGCACCCTTCCCAGGGAGGCATCGAACGCCAACTGTGGCCAGATGCGCAGCTCGTCGTTGGCCTTGGGCGTAACGAAGTCGCCACCGGGCAGGTAGGTCACGTAGCGCCCCACACCCAGGGCGAGCCGCAACCCGGGCATCGCCTTGTAGGTGACCGCTCCCTTGTACTCGTAGTAGTGGAAGTTGTCGTAGAACTTCAGTGAACGCACCTGGCCTTCCACCAGACCGGAGAGAC
>JBEICT010000324.1:0-3298 GCA_040383865.1 Flavobacteriales bacterium
CCTGGACAACGACAGCGACCAGGTGGACCTGCTGCGGAAATTGGGTTTCAAGGTGTACTACGGCGATGCCACACGCCACGACCTGCTGGAGGCCGCCGGTGCGCACGAGGCCGAGCTGCTTGTCTGTGCGATCGCCCCGGAGGCCGCACCGACCTTGGTGGAGACCGTGCACAAGCACTTCCCGCACCTGAAGCTGCACGTCCGCAGCCGCAACCGCATGGATGCCTATGAGCTCATGGACCAGGGCGTGCTGCACATCTACCGCGAAACGCTGGATACGGCCGTGCGCATGGGCGTTGATGTGTTGCAGGAACTGGGCTTCCGGCGATACACCGCACAGCGCGCCGGGCAGGCCTTCCAACGCTACGACCAGGCCGCCCTGAAGGAACTTGCTTCCAAGCGTGGCGACAAAGTGGATTACATCTCCAGCGTGCGGGAGAAGATCGCCGAGCAGGAGGAACTTCTGCGCAAGGACCTGCACCACGACCCCACCCACGCCGACCACGCATGGGATAGTGAAGAGATGCGCGATGCGGGCAAGCGGCGGTGAGCAGGGTGCCGATCGGTAACGTCCGTTATTTACTTTCCATGGAAAACAATTGACCTACCTTTGCGTCGGACATGGACCGTCGCAAAGCCCTCCAACTCATGAGCATCGCACCGCTGGGAGCGGCCATCGGCCTGCGCGAACTGGGCCGCACGGTGGCCGAGCTGCCTTCCACCCCGCCCATGCCGGTGCTCTTCCTGGGCCACGGCAGTCCCATGAACGCCATCGAGGAAAATGGGTTCACCCGAGGCTGGCAGGGCATCGGCAAGGACCTCCCCCGCCCCCACGCCATCCTGTGCATCAGCGCGCACTGGGAGACCCGCGGCACCTTCGTCACCGGCATGGAGAAGCCGCGCACCATCCACGACTTCGGCGGATTCCCGCAGTCCCTGTTCGATGTGCAGTACCCCACGCCCGGGAGCCCGACGCTGGCTGCGGAGACCCAGCAGGCCGTCACCAGCACCCACATCGGCATCGACCACCAGTGGGGCCTTGACCACGGTGCGTGGAGCGTCATCATCCACCTCTTCCCCAAGGCCGATGTGCCCGTGGTGCAGCTGAGCCTGGACCGCGGCCTGTCGCCACAGCAGCACTACGAGCTGGCGCGCGAGCTGGCCGTCCTGCGCCGCAAGGGCGTGCTCATCATCGGCAGTGGGAACATGGTGCACAACCTGGGCGTGATCGACTGGCGCAACCCCGAGGGCGGCTACGACTGGGCCATCGAGGCCAACAGCCGCATGAAGGAGCTGATCATGAACGAGGGCCACGCGCAACTGGCCGACTACACCAGCCAGGGCCGGGCCTTCCAGCTCAGCATCCCTACGGCAGAGCACTACCTTCCCCTCCTCTACGTGCTGGGCCTCAAGGACCGCAAGGAACCCGTGAGCCTCTTCAATGACCGCACCGTGATGGGCAGTATTGCCATGACCAGCCTCAAGATCGGATAACAGAGTTACCTGCCCAACTTCGCCCCCATGTCCCACATCGTCATCCTCTCCGCCAGCGTCCGCGATGGCCGCATGAGCCACCGCGTGGCGCTGCACCTGCACCGCCACATCACCAGCAGCCCGGCGCACACCGCGGACCTGATCGACCTGACCGAGCTGGACTTCCCGCTCTTCCACGAACGGCTGAAGTTCATGACCGCGCCGGCACCGGAGGTGGTGGCCTTTGCCGAACGCATCCGCAAGGCCGAGGGCGTCATCATCGTGTCGCCCGAATACAACGCGAGCTATCCGGCCAGCCTGAAGAACGTGATCGACCTGCTCAGCGACGAATGGAAGCGCAAGCCCGTGGCCCTGGTGCCCGTGAGCGGCGGGGCCTTCGGTGGCGCGCAGGTCACCCTGCAGTTGCTGGCCACGCTGTGGAAGATCCGTGCCTGGGTGATGACCGGCGCCATGCAGGTGCCCACGGTGAAGAACGCCTTCGATGAGCAGGGCGTGGCCGTGGAGGCCGAGGCCTGGGCGAAGCGCTGCGATGCCCTACTGGCCGAACTGGAGTGGGCCATGGAGGCCACCAGGCGGATGAACAGATGAACGCTTGATCGCATGGCCTCCAAAGTCCCCACCGCCACACAGATCAATTGGGCCGCAATTGCGCTACAGCTTGGGGTGCTTGCCGCGCTCATCTTCCTTTTCGGGAGCATGGGTATTGAGCCCATGGTCGGCGCTGTGGTTTACCTGATGTGGTCGTGGGGCATGCGGCTCGCACTACCACGCGACCACCGGCGCGGCGTCGCCCTCATCAAAGCAGGCCGGTTCGCAGAGGCCATCCCCCATTGCCAGGCCAGTGCGGACTGGTTCGATCGCCATGCCTGGGTGGATACGTACCGCGCCCTCATCATGCTCTCCCCTTCCGGGTGGAGCTACCGCGAAATGGCCCTGGCGAACCGCGCGTTCAGCCTTGCACAAACAGGGCGCGGCCAAGAGGCCATGAACGCCTACGAGGCCATGCTCGTTGAATTCCCCGATAGTGCTCTGGCCACGACGCCGCTCACGATGATGCGCGCGGCGCAGGGCGGCGGTCAACAGAAGGATATTTCTTTCGACGCATCGTGAAATAGCGGTCGGACCGCCACGTTCCACAAGCGTATCTTCCAATATGCACCGCCTGCTGCGCTGGTCGCCCCTGCTCTTCCTCCCGGTGATCGCGCTGGGCTTCCTCCAGACCCCGGAAAAAGACCCGGTGGTGATCCCCTCGGCCTTTCGCTGGAAGAACAACCATTGGCTGGACGGTAGCGAGGAGCAGGCCATCACGCGCAACGGCATCCAGCGGGTGTACCACAAGCTGTTGGACATCGACTGGAACCCCGCTAACGGCGCCCATCCGGTCTCGTTCGTACGGGTGCCATACCAGTGGCGCATCTATGGCGGCAACGACGGGTACTGGACCCATAAAGTGGAACTGGTGCCATGCATCTACATCACCAACACCACCTTTCTGAAGGTCAGCGATGCAGAGGTGGAGGAACTGGCGCACAACCTGCTGCGCAAATTGCGGATGGAATGCCCGCCCACCATCCACGGCGTGATGCTGGATTGCGACTGGACCGAAAAGACGAAGGCGCGCTTCTTCCGTCTGACGCGGATCATGAACGACAGCCTCGACGTGCCGCTCACCGCCACCATCCGCTTGCACCAATACGCACAACCCTTCCAGACCGGTGTGCCGCCCGCCGACCGTGGCATGCTGATGCCTTACAACGTGGGCCAGATCACCGCACCGGGCGATGGCAATTCCATCTTCGACCTC
>JBEICT010000325.1:0-3272 GCA_040383865.1 Flavobacteriales bacterium
CTGTTCATCCTGGAAAGCCCCAACTCGCTCACCTTCGAGCTACAGGACATTGCCGCCGTGGTGGCCATTGCGAAGGCGCACGGTATCCTCACCCTCTGCGACAACAGCTTCAGCAGCCCGCTGTTCCAGAACCCCATCGACCTCGGCGTGGATATGGTGGCCCACAGCGCCACCAAGTACCTGAACGGGCACAGCGATGTGGTGGCGGGCGTGCTGGCGGGCAGCGCAGCGCACATGCGCCAGGTGATGAGCAAGGAACTGATGACGCTGGGGGCCGCACCCTCACCGCACGATGCCTGGCTGTTGATGCGCGGCCTGCGCACCTTGGAACTGCGTGTGAACCGCAGTGCCGACAACGCCGCCCAGGTGGCCCGCTTTCTTGAACACCATCCCCGCATCAAGCGCGTTCACGGCCCGGTCTGGAAAGCCATCCGCAACACGCGCTCGCCCTCCGGCAGATGAAACGTGTGGCCGGCCTGATGACCATTGAACTGGACGCCCCCGATGAGGCCGCCGTGGAGCGCTTCTGCGATGCGCTGCAACGCTTCCTCATCGCCGTGAGCTGGGGCGGCTACGAGAGCCTGCAATGGCCGGTGTGCGCCCTGAAGGGACCGAGCGGCTACTACACCGAACTGCCCTTCACCCTGGTGCGCCTCTATGTGGGCATCGAGGACCCCGCCCTGCTCATCGCCGATCTGGAGCAGGGGTTGGCAAGGATGTGATCATTCCACGGGATACGGGTACTGGGGAGGCACAAGGCACACTCCGCTATGGTTCACCGTGACCGAAGCGCTGGCCGCTGGGCACGCTCCACCACCCACCGTGTAGGTGAACACATAGGTGCCTGATGGAACACCTGCCGGGTTGAAGGTGGCTCCGCTAAGTGCACCTGTACCGCTGTCGTCCGTCCATGTGCCGCCCGGCGAGGGCGTTCCACCCAATTGCGCGAACAGGTCCAGCGGGCCGGAGCTAAGGCACCAGCTCAGCGTGGCATCACTGCCAGCGTTCGCCACCGGGGATACGTTGATGCACAATGCTGAGGACGCATTCGGACAGGGAGCGATGCCTGCGACCGTGTACGTGTAACAACCCGGCAAGCTGAGCCCTGGAGTGAACGTGGGCGGCTGTGGAGCACCTCCCGGGTTCGTCCATGTGCCGCCAACATCGGGGAAACCACCAAATGCCTGGAACATCGAGAACGGGGCATCGGACGAACAGACCGACATGGATGTATTGATGCCCGAATTGGGAGGCTGCACGGTATACAACTCCAACTGTGCCATGGCAGGGCATCCACCTGGTGAAGTCACGTGATACTCGACGACCGAACCGTTCGTGACACCGGCAAACAGATCACCCAGGCCCCCCCATGTCATCGAGCCCATGACGACGATCCAGTTCCCACCCGGTTCGGGGGTGCCCCCCAGCAAGGGCAGCGCATTCACCGTGGAACCGCAGATGGTGGCGGTGGCACTGGTACCAGCATCAGGCGCCTCCATCAGAAGCCCTGCCGTCGGAACACCCAACTCCAGCGGATCACTGCTGTTCACCCGCAACTGGAAGCCATTGCCAGAAAGCCCCGCCGGGAAGATGCAGGTGATCGTTCCCGAAGTGGTGGACACCACGGAACCCAGCACTGTCGGAGTCGCAAAGGATCCGTTGACGTCCGATAGCTCAGCCGTGAAGCTGTTCCCCGCATTGTAGGTCCCCGATGCCGTGAAGGGCAGCTCCATCTGCACGTTGGCGCACAGGATACCCGTGGGGATCGTACCGACCGTGATCTGCGCTGTGCCGGGAGCGGCAAACCAGAGCAGGAAAAAGACAAGGATGTTGCGTGCGTTCTTCATGGTCCGGGGCATTGGCACCTTATGAAGCTACACGTTCTCAGCCATCACACCCGATCCGTTCGACGAACGACCGGTCAGAGCGCGACGAAACCGATAATGCTAAATGATCAACCAAGCGTTGGCCAGTAAGCAAGCCAGGTCTACTATTCTACTCCACCACCACCCGCTCGCACCCCACCCGCTGCCCCTTGCTCCACAGCTCCAGCAGGCACACCCCGCTGCCCAGCCCGTGAAGGCCCAGCGTTTGCTGATAGGTGGTCACGCGCTCGCGCAGTGCCACGCGGCCCAAGGCATCGCGCAGCACCAGCTCGCCCTGCTGCGGCAGTTTCTCCAAATGCACTGTTAGCTGTGTGCTGACCGGGTTGGGGTAGAGCGTGAAGGGGATGCGCTCGCGTTCCGCCACCCCCACATTGAACCCGTGCAACCTGCTCACGAAACCCTGCTGGGGATAACTGTTGTTACCGTCATCGTAACCCATGTACGCACCATGTATGTAGTACTCACCGTTGGGCGCGGGCACGATGCCCGCAATGTACCGATAGTTAACCTCTATGCCCGAATAATCGCCGCAGCCAGGGCCGGCGAAGTAGTCGTCGCTCAACGTTCCATCGGCGTTGAGCATGGCAATGCCGCCGCGTGGCTCACCGCGCACATGATCGAAGTTGCCGGTGATGATCATGCGGCCGTCGGGGAGCGGAAGGATGTCCATGCACTGCGGAAAGATCCAATTCGTGAACGCCCCCGATGCGCTCAGCGGCACTGGATCGAAGGTGGGATCCTGAGAGCCGTCTGGCATTAGGCGCATTACACCGATAGTGTCGGTGCTGGCTGCCAGACGCCAGAAGCCCCCCGCCAGTGAGCGCCCGTCGGCGAGTGGTTCCAGCACCACAACGTTCCGGAACGAACTTCCGATGTCGGTGGGGATGCCCTGCATCGGAGTGCTGTACGTGGGGTCCAAGCTGCCATCCGATTCAATACGGAATACTACGGATACAAGCGAGCCTTCGAAGGAGTTCATAGTCCCGCTGCACAGGAAGCGCCCGTTGAGCTCCTCTTTGATAAGCGATATGTTCCCGCTGGCCTGCTGATGCACCCGCGTGGTGTCCAGGTAGCCCGTATTGCTGAACCAAGCCAGGCGATAAGGGCCGACGAAATCTCGCGCTGTATCATCCAATAGAAACGTGCCCGCGAAGAGGACGCGGCCATCTGGGAACACATGGTAGTCGCCAGCCTGCAAGGAGCTGAAGTAAGGGTCGCTCTCCATTTCGGCAAACGTGTTGTCCAGATAACCATTCGGGAGCAATCGCCGCACGGACTGACCCGCGATGACATAATACTGGCCCATCCAAGGGGTGATCTTACCGCCACCATTGGTGAGCGGAAATGTCGGAAAGGAATCATCCCTGTTGCCATCCAGAAACAGCC
>JBEICT010000326.1:0-3234 GCA_040383865.1 Flavobacteriales bacterium
ACCTCTCCACGCTTGAAATAAATGGGTCACTTGTGTTGTACACCCAGGTGGCTCCGGGCGGGCACCAAACCTGGGCGACCACAGGCGAAGCCGACAGCAACGTGATCAACAGCACTAGGATACGCATAGGGTCGAAGTATTAGATCCTGTCGTGGCTGCTCACACCACCACAACCGGTAGAAGTTGAAGATAAGACAGGACGTGGCCCGTTAACGCTGCTCAGGCCGAAAGTCGCTTACGCCACCTCGGCCGCAGCGTACATGACCTTCACCTCATCGAGGATCGCCTCGATGTTCGCCGGTTCGCGCTCGGTGCACAAGCGCAGCCGCACCTCCTTCACGTTGGGCAGGCCCTTGAGGTAGTTGCTGTAGTGACGACGCATCTCCACCACGCCCTCCCACGGACCCTTCCACGCGATGGAGGTGAGCAGGTGCTGGCGGGCGGCCTCCACACGGTCGGCCACAGTGGGCGCCGGGCGGTGCGTGCCCGTGGCCATGTAATGCTTGATCTCGTTGAAGATCCACGGGTGGCCGATGCTCGCGCGGCCGATCATCACACCATCCACGCCGTAACGGGCGCGGTTCTCCACGGCCTTCTCCGGCGTGTCCACATCACCGTTGCCGAAGATGGGGATGTGCATGCGCGGGTTGTTCTTCACCTCGCCGATCAGCGTCCAATCGGCCGGGCCCTTGTAGAGCTGGGCGCGCGTGCGGCCGTGGATGCTCAGGGCCTGGATGCCCACGTCCTGCAACCGCTCGGCCACCTCGATGATGTTCTTGCTCTTGTCGTCCCAGCCCAGGCGCGTCTTCACGGTCACCGGCAGCTTCACGGCCTTCACCACCTTCTCGGTAAGGCGCACCATCTTGTCCACGTCGAGCAGCAGGCAGGCGCCGGCGCCCTTGCTCACCACCTTGTGCACGGGGCAGCCGTAGTTGATGTCGATGAGGTCGGGCTTGGCGGCCTCGGCGATGCGTGCGGCCTCCTCCATGGCGTCCTCGCTACCCCCGAAGAGCTGGATGCCGATAGGGCGTTCGGCCTCGAAGATGTCGAGCTTCTTCATCCCCTTGGCGGCCTTGCGGATGAGGCCTTCGCTGCTGATGAACTCGGTGTACATCAGGTCGGCGCCGTGCTGCTTGCACAGCATGCGGAACGGCGGGTCGCTGACATCCTCCATGGGGGCCAGCAACAACGGGAACTCCGGCAGCTCTATGGGACCGATACGGGGCATGCTCAAAAGGCTGGCAAAGGTACGGGAGGTCCATGGCCGGTCCTTTAGAACGACGAACGGCCGCCCAAGGGCGGCCGTTCGATAGGGTCGTTCGTTCCGGGATCAGCGACCCTGACCCGTGCTGTAGTTGATCTTCAGGGCGTTGGCCTTGCGCAGCTCCTGCTTCACATCGGTGACGATCTTCATGTTCGTCTCCTTGTCCACCTTCAGCGAGCGGGTGATCTTCTGTTGCAGCACCTCGTCGCGGCGTTCGTTACCGGCCTTCACCCAAGCGTCCAACTCTTCCAACTTGGCGTACTGGTCGTTCAGTTGGATCAGGGGCTCTGTGCCGAGCGCCTCACTGGTGGGAGGGCCTATGTACACGTAGTCCACCAAGGCCTTGTCCTCCAGCTTGGTCACCTCCGTTGCTTCAGGCAGGGTGATCTTCACCTTCAGGTCCGTTTCGCGCATCACGGTGGTCACCATGAAGAAGAACAGGAGCATGAAGATGATATCCGGGAGCGAGGCCGTGCTGATGGCAGGTACCGACTTGGATCCTTTATCCTTGAAACGGGACATGGTTCAGGCAGGATTTTTCTTGGTCACATCCACTGGTTCGGCTTCCGAGATACGCTGGGGGTACACCAGGCGGATGGCCTTGATGATCGCCTTGTCGTCGTCCACCTTGTCATCGAGCTCGGTGAACTTGCGGCCGAACTTCTCCTTGCACAGTTCATCGCGTAATTCGCGGATGCCTGCCTCCAGTTCGTTCTGCACTTTCACGTACATGTCGTAGCTCGTCTTGGAGCCGGTCTGCAGCGAGATCACGGCATTGGGCGGAAGTTCGTTGTACTCGCCGAGCAGGCGCACGGCGCTCAAACGGTCCTCCCACTTTTCCATGAGCTTCTGGTAGTCATCCTTCAGCTTGGGATCACTGGTGGAGGCCACGCCGGAGCGGTACTCCGCGATCTTCTGCTGGCACTCGGCGCTGGTCATACGGCGCTTCTCAGGCAGGTCGATATTGTTCGATGGGTTGGTCATGAACTCCTTTGCACCGGCCCGAAGTTCCTTGATGTCCATCATATTGCCTTCCACGAGGAGCATGTCCGCGTCGTTGATGAGCACTTCGTACACATCACGCTTGTTCACGTCCATCTTCACGTCCTCAACGACCACCGGCGGAAGCAGGCGCATAATGCCCGAATCCGTATCCATGGTGGTGGTCACCAGGAAGAAGATGAGCAGCAGGAATGCGATGTCGGCCATGGAGCCGGCATTGATCTCGCCGGGGCCTTCCTTCTTGCGCTTCTTGAGCATGGCGGACTATTTCAGCATCCGGGTGATCTCGCCGTACAGGATGGCACCGATGGCGCCCAGCATGGAAACGTAGAACAGGATAAGTCCTGCCCCGATCCATTTGGAGGTGCCCTCGCTGATGTTCCATTCCGGACGCACCGAGCCATCGGAAATGGCATAAGCAATGACCAGCAGGGCAACGAAAGCGCCAATACCGATCATGGATTGCTTGGTCAAGCCCGTTAGGGAGAAACCCAAGGTGGCAATGGTTGCTACGCCGAATGCCAGATAGGTGATGTAGAGCCCGGCATCAATTCCCCAGTCCTTGCCCATGAAGATCATGACCACGAACAGGGTGCCGAGGAGCCCGATCGCCCACATGGCGATACGGCCGAGGGGTGAGGTCTTGTGTCCCATGGACTTAGTGCTTCGACAGGTTCCGCTTCACAAGCATATCGACCAGGGTGATGGAGGCTTCCTCCATCTGGCCCGTGATGCTGTCGATCTTGCTCATGAGGTAGTTATAGAAGATCTGCAGGATGATGGCCACGATAAGACCGAACACCGTGGTGAGCAGTGCCACCTTGATACCGCTGGCCACAATGGCCGGGCTGATGTTGTTGGCGGCCGCGATCTGGTCGAAGGCGAAGATCATACCCACTACGGTTCCCAAGAAACCGAGCATGGGGGCCAAGGCGATGAACAGGCTGATCCAGGGAAGGCCGCGTTCG
>JBEICT010000327.1:0-3221 GCA_040383865.1 Flavobacteriales bacterium
AGCGTTGTTGTTCACATCGCCGTACCCGGCATACACCACTTCTGTGATGTTGCCCACAAAGGGTCCAACGAAGGTGACCTGTGTGGCCTCATAGGTAGTGATGCCGACCTTCAAATTCGGGATGTTCTGGTCCACGTTGATGGTGAGGTAGCCGCCCTCGTAGTTCGAGTAGATCAGCACATTGCCCGCGGGGTCACAGATCGGCTGAGCGACCGCGGTCGTCGCGAAGAACATGGCCAACAGATGGAAGGTGCACCGAAGCCTTCCTCGAACACCTGACGTGACTTCCTTCACCATATGCCTCAGATCACGAAATGTTCGCCGTTGCGTGGAATGGCAATATCCTTGAAGCCTTGCTGCATGAACAGGTCCTTGAGCCCCAGCATCGCGCGCTCCACGCCATGGACCAGGAACAACTGGCGCACCTTTTCAGGTCGCTGGCAGGAGAGAAAACGTACCAGTTCGCCCCGGTCGGCATGGGCACTGTAGAACTCCATCCGCAGGATCTCGGCGTTCACCGGCACCGGTTCGCCGAAAATGCGCACCTCGCGCGCACCGCTCAGCAGTTCGTGCCCCAGCGTGCCAGGCGCACAGAAACCCACAGCCAGGACCGCATTGTCGGGGTCGGGCAGTGCATGCCGCAAATGATGTCGTACACGTCCTGCTTCCATCATGCCACTGGCACTGATGACGATGCAAGGACGCTTGACGTTGTTCAGCCGTTTGCTTTCCTCCGGCTCACGTACGAACTCCACGCCAGGGAACGAGAACAGGTCCGGATCGCGGAAAAGTTCCTCACGCACCTCCTCGCGGAACAAATGCGGGTAACGACGTACGATCCCGGTGGCACTGATGGCCAGCGGACTGTCCACGAACACCGGGATGCGCGGCAGCCGGCCTGCATTGCTCAGTGCGTTAAGGGTGTACAGGATCTCCTGGGTCTTGCCGATGCTGAAGGCCGGGATCACCAGTCGGCCCTGGCGCTCCACGCACACCTCGGTCACATGGCGCAAAAGCTCCTCTTCGGCCTCGGCCACGGGAGCATGGTCACGGTCGCCGTAGGTGCTCTCGCAGACGATCACATCCGCCTGCGGAAAGCGGACCGGCTCGGGTAGTAGGCGGTCCACGTAGCGCCCCACATCGCCGGTGAAGGTGAACCGCACCACCTCCGTGCCATCATCGATCGTAAGATGAACTGCCGCGCTGCCAAGGATGTGGCCCGTGTCCGTGAACAACAACGTGATACCCGGTGCGATCTCCTTGGGTTGCGCGTAGTCAAGCGCTTCGAACAGGGCCAGCGCTGGTGGCACATCGGCGCTGGTGTACAATGGACCATCGTGCTCCAAGGCACGGCCACGTTTGCGGGCGCGCTTCACCTCGAATTCGAAATCGTACTCCTGTATGCGGGCGCTGTCCTCCAACATGATGGCGCACAGGTCGCGCGTGGCCGGGGTGGACCAGATGGGTCCGTTGTAGCCCTCGGCCACGAAGCGAGGGATCAGTCCGCTGTGGTCCACATGGGCATGACTGAGCACCAGCACATCGATATCCGTTGGGTCGAAGCCGAAATGCCGGTTGGGGTCGCGGTCGCGCGATGCCGCCAAGGCCTCCCCTTGGAACATACCACAGTCCAGCAGCAATCGCGTGCTGGAGCCATCCGCTCGTTGCACCTCCAACAGATGTTTACTGCCCGTAACGGTACCCGAGGCGCCGAAGCTGGTGAAGTGGATGGCCATGGGCTCAAAGTTCGGGCAAACGCATCAACGGTGCCGACCGCTATGTTCGCACCCGGACAACCACCGCCGAACCATGGACCTGCGCTACACCCTGGCCGTTCTTCACCTGCTCCCGCTGGCCATCGGGTTGGCGGCGGTGTATGCCCGCGCCAGGGTCCTCCGGCGCACAACGGACACCAACGACCTGAAAGCCGTGTTCCTGGCGGACAATTGGTACGGCGTGGCCGCGCTATTATGGCTGACCACAGGCCTATGGCGAGCGTTCGGAGGCCTCGAGAAAGGCACCAGCTACTATGTGGAAAGCCCTTGGTTCCTGGCCAAGATGGGGCTGTTCGGCCTGGTGTTCCTGTTTGAGCTCTGGCCCATGTTCACACTGGTGCGCTGGCGCATGGACCTTCGAAAGGGCCGTGTGCCAAGGCTTTCACAAGCACCCCTCCTAGCGCTGCTTTCCCTGGCCCAGCTGCCCCCGTTGATCCTGATGGTGGCGATGGCCTCGGCCATGGCCCGGGGCATGTGAACAACACGAACAGGACACCATTTGGATCGATTGTTCCACCGTCTATCTTGGAGCCCGACTCCACTGAACACCCCACGCGGATGAAGGCCGATACACAGCACTTGTCGCGAATCCTGCACCTGGCCATCCTGCTTTTCCTCTCTGCTGCCATGCAGGCACAGACGCAGCGGTTACGCGGCACGGTCACGGATGCCGTTACCGGCGAGACCCTGATCGGGGCGAACGTGGTGCTGAAGGGCACCACCACCGGCGCCGTGACCGACATCGATGGCAAGTTCGACATGACCGTGGAGACGGCACTGCCCTGCACGCTCACCGTGAGCTTCATCGGATATACCGCACAGGACGTGGTGGTGAAGACCACCGACCAACCCATCAAGGTGAAGCTGGGCACTGATCAGGTACTGCTGAAAGAGGCCGAGGTGGTGGGAAGCCGCATCACTGAAAAGCAGAAGCAGGCACCGCTCACTGTGGAAAGCATGGATGTGCTCGCCATTCG
The DNA here is from genome assembly GCA_040383865.1 of Flavobacteriales bacterium. Taxonomy (GTDB): domain Bacteria; phylum Bacteroidota; class Bacteroidia; order Flavobacteriales_F; family PHOS-HE28; genus PHOS-HE28. Next base: position 2,753 of record JBEICT010000327.1, read on the forward strand.
CGAGGCCCCGAGCGGCGACTTCTACGAGAGCCTGGGCACATTGAAAGGTGTGGACATGACGGCTGCCAGCATGGGCTTCAAAGTGATCAACACCCGCGGCTTCAACAGCACCAGCCCGGTGCGCAGCCTGCAGCTGATCGACGGGGTCGACAACCAGAGCCCCGGCCTCAACTTCTCCCTGGGCAACTTCCTCGGGGCGAGCGACCTCGACGTGATGAAGGTCGACATCGTGGCGGGCGCGAGCAGCGCCTACTTCGGGCCCGGCGCCTTCAACGGGGTGATCAACATGACCACCAAGAGCCCCTGGACCTTCCCCGGCCTCAGCCTGAGCGTGAAGGGCGGTGAACGCAGCATGTTCGAAGGTGCGGTCCGCTGGGCCCAGGTGCTGAAGGACAAGGACGGCAAGGACCGCTGGGCCTACAAGGTGAACGCCTTCGCCCTGCGCGCGGAGGACTGGTACGCGGAGAAC
>JBEICT010000328.1:0-3190 GCA_040383865.1 Flavobacteriales bacterium
CATCCACCACCATGGGTGTCGAATACGCCTTGCACTGTACCGCATGCGGCTACCACAACCCGCACTGTTGCGCGGGTGTGGAGGCGGGCATGGCCGTAACGCTGAGCACCGTGCATTGCGCTGCGTGCAAGCAGCTGTACGATGTGCCCGTGTTCAGGCATAGGTTCAGTTTTGATGAGATACCCATGCGGTGCCCCAAGAACAAGGCCCATGCGGTGGTGGCCTGGAACCAACCGGGGCCGCAACGAGTACCTGGTGCGCGACAATGCCGACGCCGCTGTGCGTGAAGGCATCAAGCAGTGGGCAGGGTACGTGCAAATGGTGAGCGGCGGCGACGCCACCACCATCAAGGTCTCCACCTTCGAGGTGGTGAAACGGGGCAGCCCTGTGGGCGAGCTGCCTCCGCCACGCAACCTGGGTGCCCGCCTCACCAACTTCACCGGCCGCGCCTCGCTGATCTGGGAACGTGAGGAAGGGGCCGACACGCACCACGTGTACATGAGCACCAGCAACGACCCCTTCATGTGGGAGTTGATCGGTGTCACCAGCAAGAGCCGCTTCAACGTGGACGACCTGGAGCCCGGCAAGTTCTACTGGTTCGCTGTTACCGCCATCGGCACCGCCGGCGAGAGCAGCAAGAGCGAACCCTGCCGCGTGATGGCCGCCGCTTAAGCGCACCCGCCCGCACGGGGCCGCTACAGGCCCCGCCACCATGAACACCTTCTTTCTGTGGATCGCCCCGGCCCCGGCCGGGGCTTTTCACGTTTTAGGGGTTGGTGGTAAGGACCGTGAATGAACGGGGATGATCGGAAATGGAATGCCTGGGCATTCACGCCTGCCTGCCGGCAGGCAGGTCTATTCCCGTTCATTCCCGGTTGAATTATTGAAGCATCAAAGGGAACCGTGAATGAACGTTGATGAACGGAAATGGGGTGGGGTATTCCCGTTCATGCACGTCCATTTCCGGTTGAATTGATCCGAACGAAGCGCCCCCTTAGTCCTCCAACCACCGCGGCCACGCCAAATAGAACTTCTCCACCGGCCGGGCCAATGCCTGTATGCCCAGGTTGTCGCTGGCCTCGGCGATGTCGCGCAGGGTGCCGTCCTTGTAGCGGAGCTCGATGCGGTCCTTGGCGGGGTCGTAGGCGTTGTTCACGATGCTGCCGGTGAGCACGAAGTGGGCGGCATCGGCAAGGGGGATGCCGAGCTGTGCGGCCACCTGTTCGCGCAGGTGCGCAATGCGGGTATCGTCCCACGGGATGTTCTGCAGGCGGATGCGCAGGTTGCGGCGGTGCACGAGGTCGGTGGCGAGCTGGGCCAGCACGGTGTCCGGATGATCGCACCACACCTTCACGGCGCCCATCACGTCGTGGTCGTCCAGTTTGAGGAAATCGCCGAGGATGGCGGGGTCGCGGAAGGAGGTGCGGTCGTGGGTGGCGGTGAGGAACTGCAGCAGGGCGGGGGAGGCGAAGACGCCGGTGCCCTGCATGGCCAGGTGCTTGGCGCGGCGCAGCGTTTCCACCAGCATGAGCTCGCAGGCCACCACGGTCTTGTGCAGGTACACCTGCCAGTACATGAGGCGGCGCGCCACCAGGAACTTCTCGATGCTGTAGATGGCCTTCTCTTCCACCACCAGGCGGTCGTCCACCACCTGCAGCATCTTGATGATGCGCTCGCCACCGATGACGCCTTCGCTGACGCCGGTGTAGAAGCTGTCGCGGTTCAGGTAGTCCAGCCGGTCCACATCCAACTGGCTGCTCACGAGCTGGTGCAGGAAGTGCTTGGGGTACTGGTCGCGGAAGATGCGGATGCCGAGGTCCAGCGCGCCGTTGAACTCGGTGTTGAGGGCGTCCATGATCAGGGCGCTCACCGCTTCGTGGCCGATGCCTTCCACGAGGCTATGCTCCAGCGCGTGGCTGAAGGGGCCGTGGCCAATGTCGTGCAGCAGGATGGCGATGCGCGCACCCAGCGCCTCCTCTTCGGTGATGGCGTGCCCTTTGCCGCGCAGGGTGGCGATGGCCTCGCCCATGAGGTGCATGGCGCCCAGGGCGTGGTGGAAGCGCGTGTGCAAGGCGCCGGGGTACACCAGGTGGCCCAGCCCCAATTGCTTGATGTAGCGCAGCCGCTGGAACCACGGGTGATCGATGAGCCGCAGCACCGTGGGGTGGGGCACGGTGATGAAACCGTAGATGGGGTCGTTCAGGATCTTCATGGGTCGCACCGCGTTGGTCGGTCCGCACAACAGGGTTCGGTACGCACCCGTAGCGTCGACCCATTGGGTCGACCGACTGCGGCCGACACAGGACCGACGCCTGCATCCGTAGGGGTACACGTTACCTTCACGCCCCGAAAGTACAGGGCAACACGGGAAGGCATTCCGCGTTGTGCCTGGTATGCGAACGTTCAACCCCGCGCCTGCGGCACCCACAGGCCCTTCCCTGACCACCATGACCGCCAACATCCTCTGGGCCGACGACGAGATCGATCTGCTGCGTCCGCACGTGTTGTTCCTGCAACAGAAGGGCTACGTGGTGGATACCGTGAACAACGGGCTGGACGCCGTGGAGAAGGCGCAGGGCAAGGAGTACGACATCATTTTCCTGGATGAGAACATGCCGGGCCTCAGCGGGCTGGAAACGCTGAACCGCATCAAGAGCGTGCTGCCCCACGTGCCCGTGATCATGATCACGAAGAGCGAGGAGGAGCACATCATGGAAGAGGCCATCGGCGGCAAGATCAGCGACTACCTGATCAAGCCGGTGAACCCGAACCAGATCCTGCTCTCGCTGAAGAAGCACCTGGAGGGCCGCCGCCTGGTGAGCGAGAAGACCAACAGCAGCTACCAGCAGCAGTTCCGCCAGCTGGCCATGCGCCTGGGCGACCGCCTGAGCACCGACGATTGGAAGCAGCTGTATGACGAGCTGGTGAAATGGGAGCTGGACCTGAGCGGCAGCCAGGACCAGGGCATGACGGAGATCCTGCGCAGCCAGTGGGCCGAGGCCAATGCGCAGTTCTGCCGCTTCGTGGAGAAGAACTACGTGGACTGGGTGAACGGCCAGGGCGACGACCTTCCGCTGCAGAGCCACCAGCTGTTCAAGGCCAAGGTGGCACCGCTGATCGATGAGAAACAGCCGCCGCTGTTCATGGTGCTGATAGACAACCTGCGGCTGGACCAATGGCGTGTGCTGGA
>JBEICT010000329.1:0-3170 GCA_040383865.1 Flavobacteriales bacterium
GAGGTCCTGGTAGCGGTAGCTGAGGCCGCTCTTCAGCGTGTGTCCCTCGCCGTAGTTCAGCTGGTGCATCAGGCTGATGTTGGCGGTGGCCTGCGTGGCGCGGTAATCGAGCGCGCCGAACAGGGAGCGCTGGTCGTGGTGCAGCGCGTTGGCCTGCACGCTCAACAGGTGCTTCGGGCTGAAGCGGTAGCCGGTCTTCACGAGGAGCTCGGGCTGGGTGATGGCCACCGTCTGCCCGTAGGCCGCGGGGTCGTCGCCCGAGGCGAAGTCCACCTGCCCGCCCACGCGCTCCTCGTTCCAGTAGCGCAGGCCGATGTGCGCGAAGGCCCCGCGCACGCGCTCGTCGCCGTGCTTCCAGCGGTTGTAGAGCATGTAGCGCGTCACCTGCGGCAGGTCGAGGAAGGTGTCCGCATCGCGGTCGAAGATGCCCGCCGGGCGCACCATGTGGCCGGCGAGCAGGGTGCTCCAGCGCTTGCGTTTGCCCAGGCGCACCGCACCGTTGGCGTTGATGTGGTGCTCGCCGAAATTGTTGGTGTAGAGGTTCAGCAGCACGGTGTCGGTGCGGTCGGGCATGTGGGGCTCCACGTTGATCTGCCCGCTGATGCCCTCGGGACCCTGCACCACCGAGGTGGTCCCCTTGGCCACGTAGATGTTCTCGATCAGTGTGCCGGGCAGGCTGCTGATGCCGTAGGTGAAGGGCAGGCCCTGGAACTGCGGCTGCCCGTCGAAGAGCAGCTGGTTGTACGCGCCGGCGATGCCCAGCACGCGCAGCTCCTTGGTGTTGGTGACCACGTTGGTGGTCTGCGACTGCACGCTGGCCTGTGTGCCGAAGCAGCCCGCGAGGTCGCAGCAGGCACCCTTGGTGAGCTCCTTTTGCGTGATCACCTCGGTCTTCACCACGCTCATGCGGTCGAGGTAGGCGCCCGCGCGCTCGCCGGTCACCTCCGCCTCCTTCAGCGCCGTGGCATCGCGCTGCAGCACGATGCTCACATAGGTGCGCCCAGCTGCGGCGATCGTGTCCGTGCGGAAGCCGATGAAGGACACCACCACGCGCCGGTCACTGATGGCGGCGCTGTCCAGCATGAACACGCCGTTCTCGTTGGTCGTGGTGCCCACGGTGGTGCCGAGCCAGCGCACGCTGGCGCCGGGCAGTGCGGTGCGGCCGCCCTCCTCCTCGCCGAGCAGCTTGCCCTTCAACGCCTGGCCCATGCCGGGCAGCGCGGCACCGGCGAGCAGCGCCGCCAATGCCCATGATCCGCTGCGCATGCGCTAGGGTTTGCGGATGGCCTTGGCGCGGTACGGGAACTCGCCGGGCGCATCGCAGCTCGGCGCGCCCTCCACCAGCTGCAGCAGCTGTTTCTCCTGGATGAAGGCGGGGTGGTAGGTGATGCGCGCCACGGCCTCTCCGTTCTCGAGCGGCGACCAGTTCACCTCGTCCACGCCCTCGGCGTTCACGAGCTTCTTCTGGATGATGGGCAGGTCACCGCTGCAGGTGATGCCCGATACGCGGACCTCGGCCACCCGGGTGCTGTCCTCCGGGACCTGGGCGTGCAACAGGGTGCTGAACAACACGGCCACGAGGGCCGCAACGAACTTCTTCATGGAAAAAAGGTCTTTGGGGTGTGACAGGATCGAACGGCGGCCGCGGCCGCGGGAACGGTCAGGCCCGGGGGGGCTGCCACACCGTGGACCGCACCATGCCCGGCAGCGCGAGCAGTGTTTCTGCGCCGAGCGGGAACTCCATGACGGCGGGGGGCAGCAGGACGATGTCCTGAGTAACAGGAACGCCTGTGCAGGTGGAACAGGCCATGAAGGGCGAGCAGGGGCCCTCGCAGGGATCCTCCTCGCCTTCGCTGCAGCCATCCGGCTCCGGCACAGCGGCCGCTGCGCAACAGCCTTTCGCGCCGCAGGCATCGGCACCCAGCGGAAGGAACTCCGCCACGCCCGCCGCCAGGTTGGCCAGCAGCACGAGCAGGAAGAGGGAGGCGGCGAGGGAGCGCACGGAGCGAAATTAAGGGAGGGAGACGCTTCCAGATGCCTTAGGGATCGTGTCCAGGGCACCTATGCGATGGCCCGCAGGGCAGGTGTTCATTACTCGGGCACTCGCTGCAAATGACTCGTGCAGATGCAACCCTTCTCAGGAGATTCTTCGAGCACCATCGAGTCCTTGGTCATCAGGATGATCCTGGCGCCACCCCAGGTGCTGTTTACGAAATCATGCTTCCAGATCAGCGAATCGCCTTCCACCCGATAAACACCGTTCACACCCCAGGCGCCTTCCTCTTTGCGATCCATCCAAGTGCGGAAGGTGGCATCACGCCTGAAGATGAAGTGTAGTTCACCCTCCAGGCCGTCATCGATCATGGTTTCTCCTTGGCACCTACAGACCACTCGACCAGACCACTCTCCGTCGAGCTTGCCCTCCGTCGAGGAGCAGGACAGCCAAAGGAAGGCCAGCGAGATGGTGAATCCGTGGACGATGAGGCGGGGCATGGGGGAATGGCTGTTGTTCAAAAGTGAGGGCTTTCATTCAACCGCACTCAACGTTCGACCGCACATGGATAATATTGAGACCATCCATTGATGGTTGGCACACCCCACACCCATGCACATCCGCATCACGCGCACACCACCGGGTGAAGCGCCGGAACACATCCGCCAGGCGTGGGTGGGGCTGGTGCTGCCAGTGCACGAGCGCTACGCCGGCCGGCAGCGGCGCCTGGGCATCGGGGTGCTTACCGGGCCCCGGACCTGGCTGGGGGTGCTGTTCGCCATGCTCACGGGCCGCGCCCAGCGAGCCACCGGCTATGTGGTGGACGCGAAGACCGCCCTGGAACTGCTGGCGAACCACGCGCCGGAAGCGGCCGAATGGTGGCGCAGCCACGCACCGCGCTTCCTGGAGCCGGGCCGCTGCTTTCTGTTCGCGGCGGAGGGGTGTGAGGAGGTGCATGAGAGCCCCGTTGTGGATTGGCTGGTCCCATGGCATCCGGTTGACGACCCAGCTGTGCGCCGTAGCCTGCTGGTGGAGTTCCAGCGGGAAATACCGAAAGGCCATGTGTTGACCGGCGCCAGCCTCACCGTTATCGGACGTCGCCAGGACCGTGATGATGTGCTGTTCGCGCTATCGGATGGACGCGTGGCGATCGTTCACCTGACCTATTCCCGCAACC
>JBEICT010000330.1:0-3156 GCA_040383865.1 Flavobacteriales bacterium
CAATAGCGTATGCTCCAGATGAAACTGCTCGATCCCTCCTTTTGGTAAGTCAGGTTGAAATGAGCCGTCAGATCATCACAGACACCAAGGAGCCGGGCGTGGAGCAGGTGATAGACCTCCTCTAAGCACCGCATTCATACTACCTTCCAACATGCGCCCGATCCTCCTCCTTCGCTTGGTGCTCCTGGCCACCGCCTTATTGCTCTCCGATGTCCTCACCATCGAACGCATCGACACCTGCCCCGATGAGCAGTTGCCATCGCTTATCGGAATGCCCCTGCCCTACCGCACGAGCATACCATGGGTGAACAGTGGTAGCGGTGTGCTCTACGTGCAGGGCCTTTTGGTAGACCTGCTTTTCTGGTGGATGGTGGTGGGCGGCATGGCTTGGGGCTTGGGTCGCGTGGTCCCAGAAGCTGTACGCAGGTCCGTTGTGACCAAGATCCTCTCGTGGTCGATCACCTCGCTCGCGGTCCTGGTCATCATCTTCATTTTTGGTGTGATCAAGTGGCAATGGCAATGGGCCCCGGACATGCCGTTCCGATGCCCTGAAAGCACATTGCGGTCCTTGTGGTTGCTCGAGTGAGCAATGATCAACGATCCCGAGAGGCCCCATTCGTGATCATCCCGCCCCAGACATGCGATACAGGGCATTTCGATCGTTGGATCGATCGTGGATAACACGATGGCGAATGGCCCCTTCTGCGCGGCAGTGAGGGATAGCTTGCCGTTCCAGAAAGACCATTTGTAGAATGACATTCACTGCACAGATCGACGACCTGACCACCGCGCTACGGCACACCCGTTCACGCCTGTTGGCACCGCTTGACCTGCGCCAGCAACAGCTTCCGCGCGATCCGGAGATCTTCGTGGAGGACACGCTGTACTATGTGATGGACGAATGGGCCCAGGACCTCCGCGAAAAAGGACATGTGCTGGAAGAGGACCTCGGCTGGAACGACAGTCGCAACCACTATCCGCGATACGTGCTGCGCATGGCGGGTGGCAGTCTGGTGCAACTCCACTTCACCGGTGAATACCCCGCCTCGCTCTACCTCACCATCTCGAAGGGCTTCCGTCACGGACAGCAGTTCAGCGATGCCCGGCAGGTGCAGATCGACCTGCCGATCACCACGGATGCCAACGTGATCCTCTTGAGCCTGCTGAACTCGCTGAAGGACATCACCGTCTGAACCCGCGCTCATGCGGACGCTCTACTTCTGCCGCCACGCCAAGAGCAGTTGGGGCGATCCCGGGCAGGCCGACTTCGACCGTCCGTTGAACGAACGCGGTGAGCGCAACGCGGCCTACATGGCCGATCTCTTCAAGGAACGCGGCGAGCCTGTGGACCTTCTGGTCAGCAGTACGGCAGTACGCGCGCTCACCACGGCGAAGCAGTTCGCCAAAGCACTCGGTGTTCGAGAAAGTGAGATCATGCTGCGTCCGGACCTGTATCATGCAGGCCCCTCCACCATTCAACAGGTAGCCGAGCAGTTGCCGGCCCATGTGGACCGCGCGCTTTTCTTCGGCCACAACCCCGGCATCACCGAAGTGATCGAGCGTTTGAGCGGCGAGCCCATCGGCAACCTGCCCACCTGCGGCATGGTGCGTATCGACCTGCCCATGGATAGTTGGGCCATGCTCAGTGCGGGCATCGGGACCTTGGTCTGGCTGGACTACCCGAAGCGCCACCCGGGTCAGGGCTAGTTCATCGCAGCGCCTCGCGGTAAAGCGTGCGCGTCTGCAACGAACCTGGCACACGGTACACGTAGTAGGCATGTCCCGCGTGTATCTGCACTTCCTCTGGTGAAACATGTGTGAGCATACGCACAGGACCAAGCGCTCCGGTACGCACATCCACTTCGCGCAGCCAACAACGAATGCCTTGTGCGAACAGTGCGTAGATGCGATCGTCGTGCACGTCGTGCAGCAGGCGCTGCTTCCAATGCCGCTCGTTGTGGTGGGTCAGCGGCACATCGGCCAATGGCTCAAGCGTTGCAGTGACGGCCTGATGCGGTCCTTGTAATGATCGAAGACGCGAAGCGTATCGTGCACCACGAATAGCGGTGCGTAGGGTACGCGGTAGTAAATGTCGTGACTGAAGCCGGTCATGAACCCGGCCACCACTTCGCGTTCCAAACCGGTACGCAGGGCAATGTCACTGGCGATCACCTTGTCGCGTCCGCTCATGTACTTGTACTGGCTGCGGAAGAGCTCGAGCAGGAACTCATCCACCACGGAGCAGACCAATAATGCGGAATCGCGCTTGGGGTCGTAGGCAATGTGATCGAATGCAGGATACTCGGCATTGAGGTTGTTGCCCAGTAACAGCCCTTGGATGCTATCCGTCCAGGGTAGCACGGCCTTGCGGAGCGTTGCCAGGTCGACCTGTTGCAGGGCCAATCCATCACCCTGCAACTGCGCATACCAGCCCATCGTGCGGCCCTCCACCAATGGACGCTGGGCATGGTCGGTAAGGAGTCCGCACACTTCACCGGGAAGGCGCACCGAGCTCCGTTCGTTGAACAGGGTATCCAGCAAATACAGTCGACCACCACGATACACGGTGGCGCCGGCCTCCTGCTCCGAATGCCAGAGGCGTTTCTGTTCGTATACCAGCACCCACAGGCCTTCATCGTTCACCAGATAGTCGCCCACGTGCAGATCGGTACGTTGGAACACCACCTCGGGCGCAGGCCTGCGCACATCCACGATGCCCAGCTCCACCACCTTGCGATCCAAGCGAAGCACCAAGGGACCGATCTCCGGACGACCATTGAAGTCGACCGCATTGGTGAGCGTTCGGTAGCTCACGTGCGAGACCACCAAGGAACACGGAGCACATTCGCCGAGCGTGATGCTGAACCGTCCCTCGGGATCAGTGGTGATCACTGCAACTTGGCCGACCACAGTGATGTGCGCACCGGGAACGGGGCGCTCATCCACCGCATCAAGTATGCGGCCGTGCAGCAACCTTTCCTGCGCATCGGCCGTCTTGGAGAAGAGGACGATGGCCATCAGGCACGAAAGGATGCGGAGCATGCGTTCCATGGGGACACTGGTAAGATACACCCAGCACCCGGATCGCATAACGTGACCTTCAGGAAGCGGTGGCATTGAACTCAAGAACGGCATGGCCACACCACTCCGATATGA
>JBEICT010000331.1:0-3144 GCA_040383865.1 Flavobacteriales bacterium
CCTTGTCGGGTAACTGCAGGCCTTCGATGAGTCCATCGTAGTTCTCCACCAGTGCATCCGGGAATGCATCGCTCATGCGTTGGATGCGTCTGGCGATCTCCTGCTCCGGGATCCCCTTCTCGCGCATCACCTCGGCCCATTCATCGCAAATACTGCTGCTCCACTTCACGGTGAAGAGGTCGTAATGCGCGAACCACAACAACAGATCCCGGATGTTCACCGGGTAAATGACATTGGTGTCCAGGACACACGTGAAGCGGACGCTATGAATCATAGAGACCCGCCTCTTCGTCGTCCCGCATCATGTCCTTCAGCAATTGCCGCTGCGCCTCCTTCATCGCCTTGCGGTACTTCATCACATCCTCGTACCGCACCCGGCGGTGCTTGCCGATCTTGGTGAACGGGATCCTGCCTTGCTCCAACAGCTTCACCACATGGGGCCGGGAACAGCCGAGCAGCTCCGCAGCGGCCTGCGTGGTCATTTCCGCAGCGATGGGCACGATCTGCACCGGACGGCCTTCACCCAGGTCCTTCAGGATCCGCGAGAGCAGCTGCAGTGCCATCGTGGGCACGATGATCTTCTGCGCCGTCTCCTCAATCTCGATCTCGGTCGTGTCCTTCTTGCTCAGGCTCTTCAACGACTCCTCCAGCGCAGGGAGCGACCTCCGTGCGGCCTCCTGCTCGGAGCGGGTGGGCTTGGTGGTATGGGTCTCAACTGCTGGCATGGTGACCGTGTAGGTGCTGCAAAGTTAAACGCAATAAACGAAACGGTGTTGCCCTGGGCACCTGCTCCCATGCCGGTCGCTTGTTTGATGGGAAGGGCTCTGGGGGGCGGCAGCAATGACCTAACCGACTGATAAACAGCCGCTCAGTTTCTTGATGGTTGTTTGATGGGCCACCTGTCCAGAATTTGAAAAGCGGGAGGAGCTTTTAAAGTTTTGGGGCGAAAATTTGAAAAATCACCCTCGGGCTGGTCGGCATCCTGCGCGAGATCACCGGCAGCAAGTGGGGCCGGTGGTATCAGTTCGATGAGTATTTCAAGGTGTTCGAGTGAGGCTGACGAATGGCTTGGATACTTTAACCACTGCCGCAAAAGCGGACCGAGCGTTAGTTTGGCCGATCACCCACATGCACATCCGCATCACACGCACGCCTCCCGGCGAGGCACCGGAACATATCCGCCAAGCCTGGGTGGGCTTGGTGCTGCCGGTGCACGAGCACCACGCCGGCCTGCAAACGCGACTTGGCGTGGGCGTGCTTACTGGCCCCCGAACGTGGTTTGGGATATTGCTCGCCATGCTAACGGGCCGCGCCCGGCGAGCCACCGGCTATGTGGTGGACGCGAAGGCCGCGCTGGATCTGCTGGCCGCCCATGCACCGAAAGCAGCGGACTGGTGGCGGACCCATGCACCACGTTTCACGGAGCCCGGGCGCTACTTCCTGTTCGCCGGTGAGGTGTGTGAGGAGTTCCACGAAAGCGTCCAAGTGGATTGGCTCATTCCATGGCATCCGGTAGATGACCCAGCGGTACGCCGCAGCTTGCTGGCAGTGCTCCAGCGGGAAATCCCGAAAGGCCATGTTCTAGCGGGCGCAAGCCTTACCGTCATCGGCCGACGCCAAGACTGTGACGATGTTCTTTTCGCGCTTTCAGATGGACGCGTGGCGATCGTCCACCTGATCTGGTCGGGCAAGCGTGAACGCATACCAGACTCGCCGCGAACGAAGATCTTCGGTTCACTGGATCGCTTCGTCGAAGATGCGATGAAGCCCGCGCACCGCGACTGGGACTAGCTGGGATTGGCGAAGCTGCCGAGCGAGAGGGGGAATCCGAGGACCTGCCTACCGGTAAGCAGGAGATGAAGCGTGGCATTGCGGCGTACGTCCAGCCTCACCAAGATCACTTGTTCTTGTCCGGACCGAGCAAGCGCGAGGCATTGGTCGCCAGTGTCTTCATCTGCCGGATGGCAATGGCATTGAGCTTCATCAGCCGCTCCCCCTGCGAAAGGCCCATGTGGATGAACTCGTTATTGAGGCTCTCCATATTCGCCAGCACAAGCAGCTGTTCGATCGTGGCATGATCCCGCATGTTGCCATCGAGTGAGGGGTTGGCCATCCGCCACTCCTTCGCGGTGAGGCCGAAGAGCGCTACGTTCAGGAGGTCGGCTTCGGTGGCGTAGGTGATGGCGGCTTGCGCGGTCGTCACTTGCGGCGGACTGAGATGCTCCTTGATCGCATCTGTATGGATGCGGTAGTTGATCTTCGATAGCTCGCGATTCAGGTTCCAGGCGAGGGAGAGGCGCTGGCTCTCATCCTCCTTCAAGCGCTGGAACTCCTTGATGAGGTAGAGCCGGAACTCGACCGAGACCCACGACGCGAACCTGCCTACCGCAGGCAGGCTCGAAGGCGATGTCCTTGTGGGCGTATGTGCCCCCATAGCGGCCAGCGCTTGAACGGATGCCCACAGCGCCGGTCTTGTCGATCCACTGTTTGGGCGTGAGCACGAAGCTGTTGAGACCGGCCTGCATTCTAATCCCGTCGAATTCGACGGGATTAAAAGCCGGGTTATTCAGCCGCTCCCAGATGCCCAGGAACTCCACCGTGCTGCGGTTGCGCAGCCAGTTGCGCAACACATCGTCCGGGTGGTCCGGATTCTTGTACTTGGCGATGTCCGTGAGGCTGATGAAGTCGTGGCCTTCATGCGGAACCACGGTGATGGTGGCACCTTGGACTTCGATGGTGGCTTTGGTGGTCTTGCTCATGGCCTTGCCCGGGTGACGAGAAGTTCGTCAATGGGCTATCGACAATATAGAAGGCGGAAGGCCTGTGATGGATCCGCGCGAGGGGGCGAAGCGGCAGCTCTGCGCAGGCGTGGCCTTGCGGACGCGGGCAGCGAGGAGGCGACGAAGGAGCCCCCGCAGTGCCGCGACCGCTGGCCACGACAAGTCAGGCTATAGTGGAGCACCCGACCCCGCCTCCGCTGAAGCTCCGGCGGGCGGGCCCGCAAGTGATAAGCTCAAGAGGCGGGGGCACGCACCCCTCATCCATCAGATAGGTGCAAGTCGACCCAGTGGGTCGACGTTACAGGAGCGTTGACCGATGCTTGGTGCCATGCCCCGCAGCCTTGTGCCTCAATTGAGGTTCAGA
>JBEICT010000332.1:0-3140 GCA_040383865.1 Flavobacteriales bacterium
CCGTGCTGCTGGAAGGCCCCTTCACCAGTGCCTACAAGGACCGCCTGCCGCCCAATTTCACGCAGGACCCCACGGTGGGCTACCGTGAACAGGGCAAGCGCACCGCACAGTTGGTGATAAGCGATGGCGATGTGATCGTGAACCGTGTGGACCCTGCGAAAGGCATGTACTACATGCTGGGCTTCGACCGGTACGCCAATGCCAAGATCTACGGCAACCGCGAACTGCTGATGAACGCGATGAACTACCTGCTGGACGACCAGAGCCTCATCAGCATCCGTTCACGGCAGATCACCCTGCGCCAACTGGACGCGGGCCGCATTGTGGAGGACCGTCTGCACTGGCAACTGGTGAACACGGTGGTACCGGTGGCCTTGAGCATCCTGATCGGCATCCTGTTCAACCTGATGCGCCGCCGCCGCGCGAACGCCCCGAAGGCCAACTGACCCATGAACCGTCGCATCCTTCTGCTGATCGTACTCCTGGCCCTGGGCCTCGCTGCGTTCTGGCTGTACCGCACCAACCAGCCCACCACGCTGGCCAAGCCCTTGAGCGACTTCGCCGTGGAGGACACCGCCGCGATCGACCGGATCTTCATTGCCGACAAGCAGGGCCGGAGCGTCGATCTGCGCCGCACCCCGCAGGGCTGGACCGTGAACGGGGCGTTCGTGGCGCGCCAGCACGAAGTGGGCGTACTGCTGCGCACCTTCAAGCGAGTGGAGGTGAAAAGCCCTGTGCCCAAGAGCGCCGAGGCCATGGTGCTGAAGGTGATGGGTTCGGCGGCACGCAAGGTGGAGGTGTACCAAGGCGGCAAGCGACCAGTGAAGACCTGGATCGTGGGCCACGGCACCAAGGACCACTTCGGTACATACGCCCTCCTGGAGAACGAGGACGGACGCAGCAGTGTGCCCTTCATCCTGGGCATGACCGGCTTCACCGGGATATTGAGCACCCGTTTCCACACGGAGCTGGACCTTTGGCGCGACAACCCCGTGTACCGCTACAAGGACCTGTACGAGCTGGCGGCCATTGAGGTGGAGCAACCCGAGCGCCGCGCGAACCGGTACCGGATCGAACAGGCGGAGAACGGCCGCGTGAGGTTGCTGGATGGCGCGGGCCGCGTGCTGCCCATGGACACCGTGTTCGTGAAAGGGGCCCTCCTCCCCTTCCAGGAGGTCAATTACGAGTACATCGACCGGAGCCTGAGACCTGCCTCCCGCGACTCGTTGCTGTCCACCCCACCGAACTACATCGTACGCACAACGGACCGCAACGGAAAGACCGCCAGGGCCAAGTACTGGCACATGCCCTACGTGGGTGAAGAGCCGGAGTTCGGGATGCCCAAGCTGTTGCACGACAAGCTGCGCATGCGGGCCCTGATCCAGGACACCCTGCTGGTGGTGGTGCAGCGGCAATACACCGACCGGATCCTGCAGCCCGTGGAAGCCTTGATGCCGTAGGGCGTCGCGGGGTTGTGCACAGCTGTGGAAAAAGGAGGCTCCGTGTTGAAAACTAGGGCCGATGGCCCGGGGGTGCCCGGCTAACTTCGCGGCTTCATAAACCTAGTAGACACCGATGAAATTCATCGTATCCAGTACCGCCCTGCTGAAGCAACTGCAACTGCTCCAAGGCGTGCTCGCCAGCAGCAATACCCTTCCCATCCTGGACAACTTCCTGTTCGAGATCGACGGCAAGCAGCTCACTGTGACCGCCAGCGACCTGGAGACCACCATCACCGCCACCATGGCCGTGGAGGCCAAGGACAAGGGCAGCGTGGCCATTCCGGCACGCATCCTGTTGGACACCTTGAAGGCCTTTTCCGAGCAGCCGCTCACCTTCACCATTGATGGCAAGCACCACGGCGTGGAGATCAGCAGCGAGCAGGGCAAGTACAAGATGACCGGATTCAACGGGGCCGAGTTCCCGAAGAGCCCCGTGCTGGAGGGCGCCACCGCGTTCACCCTGCCTGCGGGAACGCTGGCCATGGCCATCAACAAGACCATTTTCGCCACGGGCAACGATGATCTGCGCCCGGTGATGAGCGGCATTTTCTTCGAACTGACCGAAGAGGATGTGCGCTTCGTGGCCACGGATGCGCACAAGCTGGTCCGCTACAAGCGCACCGACGTGCAGGCCCCCAAGGCGGCCTCGTTCATTGTGCCCAAGAAGCCACTGAACCTGCTGAAGAACACACTGGGCGCCTCCAACACGGAAGTGACGGTGGATTTCAACGAGAACAACGCGGCCTTCCGCTTCGACAACACGGTACTGGTATGCCGCCTGATCGATGGCAAATACCCGAACTACGAGGCGGTGATCCCGAAGACCAACCCGAACAAGCTCACCATCGACCGGGCCACCTTCCTGAGCTCCATCCGCCGCGTCTCCATCTTCTCGAACAAGACCACGCACCAGGTGCGCCTGCACATCAACGGCAGCCAGCTCACCATCAGCGCCGAGGACCTGGATTTCGCGAACGAGGCCAACGAGAAGCTGACCTGCTCCTATGAGGGCGAGGAGATCACCATCGGCTTCAACTCGCGCTTCCTGATGGACATGCTGAACAACCTGGGCACCGAGCATGTGGTGCTGGAGATGAGCGCACCGAACCGGGCCGGCATCCTGTTGCCCGGTGAAGCGGGTGAGGTCGGCGAGGACATCCTGATGCTGGTGATGCCCGTGATGTTGAACAACTGATCCGGCACGCGATCGGTAACGGTCCCTTCGGAAACCATCGAAACGCCATGAAGAACATCGCACTGGCCCTGACGCTCCTGGTGACCTTGAGCGCCAACAAATGCAAGAACGCTCCGGCCGAAATGACCTCCTTGCTCGACAAGAAGTGGGTGTTCCAGTCCATTGCCGGTGAGGCCTTGAAAATGCCCGAAGGGACCGAGCTGCCCTGGCTGCAACTGGCCGGCGACCAATTGCAAGGCTTCGGAGGGTGCAACCAACTGATGGGTGGCTACAAGATGGACGGCACGGCCCTGAGCTTTTCGGACATTGGAAGCACCAAGAAATTCTGCGAGGGTGTTCAGCCCACGGAGAACGCCATCACCGGCCTGCTGAGGCAGGTGGACGGCTACAGGATGGAAGGCGGGTTGCTGAAACTGCTGGGCGCCGGCAAGGAACTGGCCGCG
>JBEICT010000333.1:0-3104 GCA_040383865.1 Flavobacteriales bacterium
CGCTGCGGCCGAGGTGGCGTAAGCGACTTTCGGCCTGAGCAGCGTTAACGGGCCACGTCCTGTCTTATCTTCAACTTCTACCGGTTGTCGTGGTGGGCAAAGCCACGAACGGATCCAACACGTCAATACATGCGCATCCTGGTGCTGTTGATCGCTCTGGTGGAGGCTTTGCCTGGGGTCGCCCAAAGCTGGTTCCCTGAAGGCGCCACCTGGCAGCACGAGTACTGGAATGTTGGTGCCTTTATCGGTTACACGCGCATGGTGGCCGATGGCGATACGCTTCTGGGAGGTGAGCAGGCACGTGTGCTGCGCCGTGAGAGTGTGGCCGCTTTTGTGGAACCGCCACACCATTGGGGCATCAGCCCCCTAGGGCCGTTCATCGTTCATGAGAGCAATGGCCTCGTGCATATTTGGGAGGATGGGCACGAGACGTTCGCCGTATTGTACGATATGAATGCAGTGCCCGGGGATCAATGGCCCATGGCCTTGCCTTACTCATTTTACGCCTGCGATACGACCAGCTTTGTACAGGTGCTCGATACGGGTACAGTGGTGTTGAACGAGGTGCCGCTGCGCTGGTTGGCCGTGGAGAGGAATTATATCCTGTTTGGAGAGCCGTGGTTCATCGAAGCTGATACAGTGATCGAACGCATCGGCTATACCACCGGGTACTTCGCACCACATGATGCGTGCAATGCAGGTGTGGATGGTGATGATGGCCGTGAGTTGCGTTGCTATACCGATGATGTGATCAGCTACAAGCGGATCCAGCCATGGTCGTGTGAGAGCTTGCTGGCGGTGTCCGAAGCGACCGCTGAATACCGTGCGGGCTTGGTGCCGCTCGGTGATGGTGCCTATCGGGTACAGCTACCTGCCGCAGAGGGGGCGGTACAGTTCACGCTGTTCGATGCATCGGGACGGCGGCTCCAAGAACGGGCGGTGCGCGATGGCGATGTGATCGTCATGCCGCAACAGGGCATGGGCGTATACCAATTCCTGGATACGCAGGCGCGGGTGATCGGCAGGGGGCAGGTGGTGGGGTGGTGAGGTGGGCTGATGGTTTTTTGCTTTGGCAACGATCGCGCGTGATGGCATGCATCTCTTGGACCAAGTGAGTTCCAATTTGAACACCCTCCTCCATATGCGCCCATTGATCATGACGATCGTATTGCTGGTCTCGCCTGCAGTAAAGGGTCAAAGCTGGTTCCCCGAGGGTGCCACGTGGTATTATGACTACCGCGATGGCTTCCCGCCCCTCTTCGTCGGCTACATACATATGCAGGTCGCTGGTGATACAATACTGGGACAGGAGCTCTCCGTGAAGCTGGAAAAGCGTCGGCGTTATTGGGTGGTGGGCACATCGCAGATGGATGAAGTACCCTACGGCACCCATGTGGTCAATGAGTCCGATGGCCTTGTCCGCATCTGGGTTCCTTCCGAGGAAGCATACGATACGCTGTATGATATGCGTGCCGTTCCCGGCGACCGTTGGCAACTGGCTCCCTTATCCGCGCCGATCGTGTGCGATAGCACCTCCTTTGCGCAGGTGTTGGATACCGGTCATGTTACCATCGATGGTTTGGCGCTGCGGTGGCTTGCGGTGGATCATCACTATCTCTTGGATGGATCGGAATACACCGTGTGGACCGATACGATCATCGAGCGCATGGGTTTGAATTTAAGCTATTTCACGCCCCACGAGATCTGTAATGGTGCGGTGGATGGTGGTGAAGGTGGCCCATTACGATGTTACTCGGATGCAGAGATCAGTTTCAACCGTTTCGAACCATGGGCCTGTGAATTCGTGCTGGCGGTGTCCGAAGCGACCGCAGAACAGGGAGCGCGCTTGGTGCCGCTCGGTGGTGGTGCCTATCGGGTGCAGCTACCTGCCGCAGAGGGGGCGGTACAGTTCACGCTGTTCGATGCATCGGGACGGCAGCTCCAAGAGCGGTCGGTGCGCGATGGCGATGTGATCGTCATGCCGCAACAGGGCATGGGCGTATACCAATTCCTGGATACGCAGGCGCAGGTGATCGGCAGGGGGCGTGTTGTGTGGCCTTGAGGCGGGCGCTCGAGGCTGTTCAGCGTTCCGTGGCCGTGTGAAGGAACCGTCGGCTGAGCGCGCGCAGCGGCACACGCGTGGCCAGCAGCCCGATGGCCAGCACCGTGGCCACCACCAGCAAGAGGTCCGTCCAGAGCACCTTCACCGGGAAGGCCTCCACCATGGTGCCTTCCATGGGGACGAACCCGAAGCACTGTTGCGCCCAGCAGATGCCGCCACCCACCACCAGTCCGGCCACGATACCCACGGCCACGATCAGCAGGCCCTCGTACAGGAAGATGCGGCGCACCAGCTGCCCGCCAGCGCCCATGCCCATCAGCGTGCGCATGTCCTGCTTCTTCTCGATCATCATCATGGTGAGCGAAGCGATGATGTTGAAGGCGCCGATGAGCCCGATGAAGGTGAGCAGCAGGTAGGTGATGCGCTTCTCGGTGGCGTTGGTGCGGTACATCAGGGCGTTCTTCTGGTAGCGGGTGCGCACCAGCAGCCCGGGGCCCAGGCGCTCCTGAAGTGCGCTGGCCAGGCGATCAAGGTCCGTGCCGGGCGTCAGTTGCAGTTCCAGCGCGCTCACCGCACCGCGGTAGTGCAGCAGCGAATCGGCGAGGTCGATGGGCACCAACGCGTACTTGGAGTCGAAGTCCATGTTGAGGCTGAAGCTTCCGGCGACCGCCACGGCGGTGTGCTCGAAGGCCTGCTGCCGGTCGCGGCTCAGCTTGCGGCCCCGCACCGGCGCGCTGATCTCCAGCGGCTCCAGCACGCCATCGTCCAGCGGTACGTCCAGTTCCACTTTCAGCCCGATGCCCAGGATCGCGGCCGGTCCGCTGCGGCCTTCCAGCTCCGCTTTGCCCGTGTAAAGGTGGGTGGCCATGTCGCTCATGGCCAGGTATTGCGGCTCCACGCCCTTCAGGGTGGCCACGGCCTGCTGGTCCCCGCATTGGAGCAGCACGTTCTCCTCGATCGTCCAGCTGGCGTTGTGCACGACGGGCAGGGCCATGATGCTGTCCGCCGGCATCGCGCTGCGCTCGAAGGTCTTGCCCTCGGC
>JBEICT010000334.1:0-3079 GCA_040383865.1 Flavobacteriales bacterium
CACGCACAGGGGGCGCCACCGCACAAGGGGCTGCCAGGGTGGTGAATTGTACGGTGGTCGTGTATTCCGAGCTGCCGCCTAGTGTGCCACCAGCGCAATTGGCCCTCACCTGCACATCATGCAAGGTCAGTGGGGCCAGACCGGTCAGGGGATGGCTCGTACCGGTCAACGCCGTCACTGTCGTCCAGGTCGAGGACGATGCCACTTTCCAGCGCAGATCATAGCTACTGGCCGCAAGTGTGGCCGTCCAGGTAACGGTGGCGCTGTTCCATGTGATGGCCGAAACCTGAACTCCCGTGGGCATGGCGCAGCCTTGCGGAGTGAACGCGCTTACACCGAGCGCATAGCAACTGGTGGCACTGAAAGCGCCGGCATAGCCGAACACGTGCACGTAATATGTTCCGGCCGGCGCTGATGCATAGTTGATGTTTTCCGAGGCACTACCTCCGTTCTCCGAAATGGCCA
The DNA here is from genome assembly GCA_040383865.1 of Flavobacteriales bacterium. GTDB lineage: Bacteria > Bacteroidota > Bacteroidia > Flavobacteriales_F > PHOS-HE28 > PHOS-HE28. Next base: position 466 of record JBEICT010000334.1, read on the forward strand.
ATTGGGTACCACCACTGTTCAAGAGGCGCACATCGAAATCGGCCACCAACCCCGACAAGCTGATATTGATATTGGCCGTTGAAGGCAGCGTGAAGCTGTAGTGGTCCACATCGGACGAGGTAGCGATGAGCGCATTGATGTTGGCCGGCAGAGTGATGGCGGCCGCTGCGGCCAGGCTGTTGTTGGGCTCCAGCGCATCCGGGCATGGCGTCGGAGTGGTGAAGGTGTGGATACCCGAATAGGCCGAGCTTGAAGCACCGCAGATGGACAACACCCTGAAGTCGTAGGGCGTGGTCTGTGTTAGCCCGGTGAGGTTATAGGTGTTGCCTGTCAGACCTGTCACAGTGGTCCAGGTGCTGCTTGCCGAAGGCTTCCACTGCAGTGTGTAGCTGGTGGCGCCCACACTTGACCAGGACAACGTGGCCGAAGTGGTCGTGAGCGCGTAGGCCGTCAGGTTGCCCGGGGCATCGCAGGAAGTTCCGCATACGGTAAGGCAATTGGCCCCGTTCACCGCGTTCACGATAACGGCCGTTGGCTGAGGGCCGAAGCCGTTCGCGAAGTTGATACCAGAGCTGGTGAGGTGGCAATAGCTCATGATGGTGCCTCCCACCGATGAGGAAGGCAACGGGCCCTGGGCGCAGCTCCCTTCGGTATACCCGGCGGCCGGCCCACAACCGTCGATGGCCGTATTGTTCCCGTTCCACGCGCAGGCATGGGTGTGGCGCGAGCCAAGGTTGTGTCCCTGCTCATGCGTCACCACCTCCACGCTCCAGCTGTATGTGGGCACGTTGTTATAGGTACTGTTGATATCGCTGTACGCCATGCGGTAGTTCGTGGATGAGCATAGCGTGTTCAACCAGGCAATGCCTCCTCCTCCAGCAAAGCCCAGCAGGTGGGCCATATCCCCATTGAAGCTGGTGCGCGTAACTCCGAACTGGTTCAACAAGGCACTGGTCGTGGTCTGCGTGTAAGGGCTGGCAACGTCCCAAACGAACACCTCGGAAAGTGTTATGTCGATTCCATCATTGTCGAACAGGATCGCGCTCTGGTTAAAGAGGCCGGTCACATAGTTCACGGTATTCACCACACTACCCTTGTTCTGGAAGATGTCGAAGTTCACCTCCCAATAGTTGCGGACACAACGGGTGGTCTTGGGTGCACCCTCTATGGCCAGCTTCGATCGCTCATAAGGGTCAGCATCGTCCACCACGAAACAGGTAGCGTTCGAGCGGGCCAGGAGGTCATCCTCGTGGTAGTAAACATGCAGCCCTTTGGGTCCATGATCGAAAAGGCCCAGGACCCGTTCGCCGGAAACATCGCTCAGCAGGCCCATTACCTGGTCGGGGAATACGCTGATGGCCACAATGGAACCCGCCACTCCCCTGACCACACCGCGGTAGTGCAAACCGGGCATCTGTTCCACCACCTTGCCCCTGCTGGCCGTGCTCACCACAAAGTCATCCGTGGTGATCTTGGTACGCTGAAGCTCCAGCACCACGCTGCCAGCCACGGATGGTAATTCGAGGGCGATGTGCTCCGGTTGCTCACCGAGCAGTTCCACAACCTTCAGTGGATCCATACGGAAGACCTCGGCCTTGGCCAATGCACCGGACCACAGCCCTTTGGAGGCTGCATCGGTCGGCACACGCTCTAACAACTGCACCGGTGCGAACCGCACCCCTTTGTTCACCAATGCGGTATGCCTGCGCGCTACTTCACCGCTCTGAACCGTCTGGGCAAAGGCGCTCAGGCCAACAAGCAATAGAACGGCCACTACTAACACGGATGAACGGATCATGAGCTAGAGATCGCACGCAGCATGAGTGCCACAACGACCCGTGCAAATTAGCCCGTTCTTCCATGGCGCTCAAGGCAACATGGGATCAATTCGTCTGAAACCAACCCGAACGGTCAGTTCGGTTCGACGGACCCTACGGACCGAACGACAGCGCAACGACTGGTGATCACTTCAGGCCCCGCTTCACCAACAAGGGCTCCACCTTCGGGTCACGTCCGGTGAGATCGCGGTACAGCTCGGCCTCTGGCCTGCTGCCGCCCTGGCTCAGCACTGCCGCCCGGAACTTATCGCCGTTGGCACGCGTCAACCCACCGTTCTCATTGAACCATGCGTACGCATCGGCATCCATCACCTCGCTCCATAGGTAAGCATAGTAGTTGGCGGCATAGCCTGTCCAAGCATGACTGAAGTAGCAGCTCCTGTAACGGGGAGGCACCATGGCCAGATCGAGGCCGTATTTCTTCAGGGCAGCCTGTTCGAAGGCGTCCACATCGGTCACCAAGGGGGCGTCGGCGCTCATGGAATGCCACTCCAGATCGAGCAAGGCGGCGGCGAGGTATTCCGTGGTGGCATACCCTTGGTTGAACTTGCTTGCCTTGCGCAGTTTGTCGGCCAGTTCAGCAGGCATCGCCTCACCGGTCTTGAAGTGCTTGGCGAAGTTGTTGAACACCAGCGGCACCATGGCCCAGTTCTCGTTCACCTGGCTGGGGAACTCCACGAAATCGGTGCTCGTGTTGGTGCCGGAGAACTTCGGGTACTTCTGCGCGCTGAGCATGCCGTGCAGGGCATGGCCGAACTCGTGGAAAAGCGTGGTCA
>JBEICT010000335.1:0-3028 GCA_040383865.1 Flavobacteriales bacterium
ACCGGGTACAGGCCAGGGTCTATCAAGGCTGCATGCACTAAGGTCGGTCCGGGTCCATCCCGCTATCTTTGCGCGCCCGTAGAAAAGCCCTGATGGACAAGCGTTTCCCGCAATATGATGAGCTCGACCTGCCCAAGGTCGCCGAGGAGGTGTTGAAGCAATGGGAGGTTGAGAAGACCTTCGAGGCCACCTTGGCAAAGCCTGCTCCTGCCGGACCCTTCGTGTTCTACGAGGGACCGCCCAGCGCCAACGGCCTGCCCGGCATCCACCACGTGATGGCCCGCACCATCAAGGACATCTTCTGCCGCTACCAGACGCAGAAGGGCCACCGCGTGGACCGCAAGGCCGGTTGGGACACCCACGGCCTGCCCATCGAGCTCGGCGTGGAGAAGGAGCTCGGCATCACCAAGGAGGACATCGGCAAGAGCATCAGCATCGAGGAGTACAACGCCGCGTGCCGCAAGGCCGTGATGCGCTACACCGATGTGTGGAACGACCTCACCAAGCGCATCGGATTCTGGCTCGACCTGGAGCACCCCTACGTCACCTACCACACCAAGTACATCGAGAGCGTGTGGCACCTGCTGAAACAGCTGTACGACCAGGACCTGCTGTACAAGGGCTACACCATCCAACCGTATTCTCCCGCGGCAGGCACCGGCCTCAGTTCGCACGAGCTGAACCAGCCCGGCACGTACAAGCCGGTGAAGGACACCAGCGTGGTGGCGCAGTTCAAGGTGAAGCGCGACGCGCACAGCGAGTGGTTGTTCAAGGACGCATTCGGCGACGTGTTCATCCTCGCCTGGACGACCACACCATGGACCCTGCCCAGCAACTGCGCGCTCACCGTGGGCCCCAAGCTGGACTATGTGCGCGTGAAGACCTTCAACCCTTACACGCATGCGCCGCAAACGGTGGTGCTGGCGAAGGCCCGGTTGAACGCCTACTTCAAAGAGGACCACAAGGACGCCTCGTTCGAGGACTACAAGAAGAACGGGAAGAACATCCCGTGGAGCATCCTCGACGAGTTCTACGGACACCAGCTCGAAGGTGTGCGCTACGAGCAGCTCCTGCCCTACGCGACACCCGAGGGCGGCGATGCCTTCAAGGTCATCGGCGGTGATTTCGTGACCACGGAGGACGGTACGGGCGTAGTACACACGGCGCCCAGCTTCGGTGCGGATGACCAGCGCGTGGCGCGCCAGCACAACATCGGCTCACTCACGCTGGTGGACCTGCGCGGCCGCTTCAAGCCGGAAGTGATGGACTTCGCCGGTGAGTATGTGAAAGCCGAGTACCTCAGCAAGGAGGAGCAGGAGGCCGAGGCGAAGAAGCAGGGCCGCGACAAGTACCTCAGCGTGGACGAGCGCATCGCCATCAAGCTGAAGACCGAGGGCCGCGCCTTCAAGGTGGAAAAGTACGAGCACAACTACCCGCACTGCTGGCGCACCGACAAGCCCGTGCTCTACTACCCGCTCGACAGCTGGTTCGTGCGCGTGACCGCGAAGAAGGACCGCCTCATCGCGCTCAACAAGACCATCACCTGGAAGCCCGAGAGCACCGGCACCGGGCGCTTCGGCAACTGGTTGGAGAACCTGCAGGATTGGAACCTCTCGCGTTCACGCTACTGGGGCATTCCGCTGCCCATCTGGCGCACCGAGGACGGTGATGAGGAGCTCTGCATCGGCTCACTGAAGCAGTTGAAGGAGGAGATCGCGCGCGCCGTGAAGGCCGGTGTGATGGCGGCCGACCCCTATGCCGCGTTCGATCCTGCGGACATGAGCGATGCCAACTACGACCGCATCGACATCCACCGTCCGTACGTGGACAACATCGTGCTGGTGAGCCCGGGCGGCAAGCCCATGCACCGCGAGACCGACCTCATCGACGTGTGGTTCGACAGCGGCGCCATGCCCTACGCGCAGTGGCACTACCCCTTCGAGAACGAGGCGACGTTCAAGGAGAAGTTCCCCGCCGCCTTCATCGCCGAAGGCGTGGACCAGACGCGCGGCTGGTTCTACACCCTGCACGCCATCGCCACGCTCACGCAGGACAGCGTCGCCTACCGGACGGTGGTGAGCAACGGCCTGGTGCTCGACAAGGTGGGCCAGAAGATGAGCAAGCGCCTGGGCAACGCGGTGGACCCCTTCAAGACGCTGGACCAGTACGGTGCCGATGCCGTGCGCTGGTACATGATCAGCAACGCATCGCCCTGGGACAACCTGAAGTTCGACGCGGAAGGCATCACCGAGGTGCAGCGCAAGTTCTTCCGTGCGCTCTTCAACACCTACAACTTCTTTGCGCTCTACGCCAACATCGACGGATACGGTCCCGCGCACACCTTCGACTCCGCTCAGGGATCGCGCGTGACCGAAGGCCTCACCGAAAGCGACCGCTGGATCCTCTCGCGCCTCAACAGCGTGCTGAAGCTGGCCGATGCGAGCTACGCCGACTACGAGCCCACCATCGCTGCGCGCGCCATCCAGGACTTCGTGGTGGAGGACCTGAGCAACTGGTACGTGCGCCTCAACCGCCGCCGCTTCTGGAAAGGCGAACTGGGTGCCGACAAGAACGCGGCGTTCAGCACACTTCATCGTTGCTTGGAAGTGGTGGCCATGCTCAGCGCGCCCATCGCGCCCTTCTTCAGTGATCGCCTGTACCGCGACCTGAAGGGCACGAGCGTTCACCTGAGCGATTGGCCGAAGCATGACGAGTCGCTCATCGACACCGAGCTCGAGCAGCGCACCGCGCTCGCCCAGAAGCTCACCTCGCTGGTGCTGAGCATCCGCAAAAAGGAGGGCCACCGCGTGCGTCAGCCGCTGCAGAAGGTCCTGGTGCCTGTTACGGATAACACGATGCGCACGCGCTTGGAGGCCATTCGCGAGCTGGTATTGAGCGAGGTGAACGTGAAGGAGCTGGTGATCCTTGACGCCAGCGAGAGCAAGCTGACCAAGAAGATCAAGCCCATTTTCCCCAAGCTGGGTGCGCGCCTGGGCAAGCTGATGAAGACGGTGGCCGCGGCAGTGAC
>JBEICT010000336.1:0-3026 GCA_040383865.1 Flavobacteriales bacterium
CTCTTGCTGGTATTGCCGCTGCTGCTACTCCTTCGTGGCGTGGATGCGCGGTGCAGGGTGACCGCCTTGGGGGCCTTGGCCTACCTGACCTATCTCGCCTATGTGCAGCGTGGCGTGGAGGAGCGCTACACATTGCCCGTGCTCCACCTCGCATTGGCCATGACACCGTTCCTGATCAACCAATGGAGGGACGATGGACGGCGTTAAAACCCTCCTGGCCATCTCTCCAAAGGTCGACGTCAAGCCCGAACGGCAGATCTCGAACTTCGCATAACAGATCCGCGTAAGAAGGCTCCGCCATGCTATTCAATTCGATCGACTTCGCGGTATTCCTGCCCCTGGTCTTCCTGCTCTATTGGACCGTTTTCAACCGCTCTCTGCGCCTGCAGAACGCCTTTTTGTTGGTGGTCAGTGCAGTGTTCTATGGCTGGTGGGATTGGCGATACCTCGGCCTGGTGTTCATCAGTGCGGCCATCGATTACGTAGTGGCCATCTCCTTGGACGGGACTTCCGATGAAAAACGCCGCCGATGGCTGCTGACGCTGAGCATGGTGGCCAACCTCGGCATGCTCGGCTTCTTCAAATACTGCGACTTCTTCATCACCAGCTTCAACGATGCCTTCACCTTCATGGGCATGCCCATTGGTCTGCGCACGTTGAACATTGTGCTCCCGGTGGGCATCAGCTTCTACACGTTCCAGACGATGAGCTACACGATCGACGTGTACCGGAAGCAGATCAAGGCCTCACGTGACCCCATTGCCTTCTCCGCATACATCCTCTTCTTCCCGCAACTGGTGGCAGGGCCCATCGAGCGCGCCGGTCAGTTCCTCCCACAGTTCCATCAACATCGCACCTTCGATCTGGCCATGGCCCGCGATGGCCTGCGGCAGATCCTCTGGGGACTGTTCAAGAAGGTCGTGATCGCGGACAACTGCGCTCCCATCGTCAACTCCATCTATGGTGACATTGACCATGCGAGCGGAAGTGCGATCGTGCTGGCCACCGTACTGTTCGCGTTCCAGGTCTATGGCGACTTCAGTGGCTATTCGGACATCGCCATCGGAAGTGCACGCCTGCTCGGGTTCAGCTTGATGCGGAACTTCGCCTATCCGTACTTCTCCCGCGATATCGCGGAGTTCTGGCGGCGATGGCACATCTCGCTGAGCACCTGGTTTCGCGACTACCTGTACATCCCTTTGGGCGGCAGCCGCGGTGGCAAGTGGATGGCCATGCGCAATTCGCTCATCATCTTCACCGTGAGCGGCTTCTGGCACGGCGCTGCGTGGAACTTCGTGCTCTGGGGCCTCATCAACGGTCTGTACTTCATCCCACTAGTATGGACCGACAAGACCAGGCAACACATGGAGATCGTTGCCAAAGGACGCACCTTCCCCACGTTGTCCGAGTTGGGACGCATGCTGTTCACCTTCATGCTGGTGTGCACGTTCTACGTCATCTTCCGTTCGCAAGGGCTGGGTGGCATGTATACAGCCTTCAGCGGCATTCTGAGCGCAAGCCTGTTCACGATCCCTTCCATGCTGCTGACGAAGCCTGTGGCCATTACGCTCGGCGCTTCGGCCCTGATGTTCCTGTTCGAATGGTCCGCGCGTGAACGTGCCTACGGCCTGATGTTGGACCCCCGCATACCCGCGTGGGGCCGATATGGCATCTACTACGGACTGGTTTTGATCATTGTGGCCTTCGCCCCCATGGCGGGTGGCGAGTTCATCTATTTCCAATTCTGATGTTGCGCAAGTTCCTGGTCCAATGCACCGTGCTCGCACTCCCCATCCTGGGCGGCATACTGCTGTATGGTTGGTGGAACAAGACCTACCTCCCGGCGCCAAGGCTTACGCCCAACATCGCCGTGAACGAGAAGGTCGATCGCATCGTGCGTCTCCAACGTGAAGGCGCCGATGTGCTTTCGCTGGGCTCGTCCATGACACTGAACAACCTGGCCAGCGGACCCGTGCTGGCGCATTTCAAGGGCTTGCGCTATGTGAACGCAGGTGCCTGGGGCATGGGCGCGGGCGAGCTGATCCAGTTCGGTCCCATGCTCGTGGAACGTCTGAGGCCCAGCATTGTCCTCGTGGCGATGAGCCCGCTCGACATGATCAAGGGTTCGCGCCTGAGCCCGCGAGATAGTGCCGCGATCGTGCGCCATCTGGATTCCGCGCGGCCCATGATGGGCTATCTGTGGCACCGGGAAGCGGCCTACTACCTTCGGCAGATGGAGTTGAACAAGATCCGCTTCGACGACCGCGGGAACTATGAATACCTCGGCTACGATGCCAGCGGAGCGGCCCTTTTGCAAGTGGACCCGGAACGCCGGGAACCAGGCCGGTATGCCGAGGTGCCCCCTTCCTACGACAAGCTGAAGCAGGAGCGTTACGAGGCCTTTGCCCGCTTCGCCAACTATCTCGCAGAACGCGATATCCGCATGATCGTGCTTTCGTCCCCGTTCCGGGAAGGCCTCACGAACGAGGCCGTCAACGCATTGTTCGCACAGCACCACGCACGGTTGCATGGCATTCTGGACCCCTTGGGGCATACGCTACTCGAAGCAGGTGACCGCACCTGGCCCGATGCGTTGTACGCCGATGCCAGCCACTTCAACGCCGATGGGGCCGAACGCTTCACGGCCCACTGCCTGGCACAGCTCCGTGACTGACCGGCCATGACCTTCAACAGCATCCGGTTCCTGGTGTTCCTGGCTGCGGTCGTGCCGCTGTTCTACGCCCTGCGCCATCGATTCCGATGGATCATGCTGCTGGGGGCGAGCCTCTATTTCTACATGTGCTGGCGACCGGAGTACATCGTGCTCCTGCTCGCCAGTGCGGTCGTGGATTATTGGGCCGGTATCCGCATGGGCGCACAGGCCGGCAAGACCTCACGCAAGCCCTACCTGTATGTGAGCCTGGCCAGTAACCTGGGCCTGCTCTTCGCGTTCAAGTACCTCGGCTTCCTGAACGAAAGCGCGCATGCCGTGGCTGGACTGTTGGGCTCCTCGTGGCCCGTTCCTC
>JBEICT010000337.1:0-3022 GCA_040383865.1 Flavobacteriales bacterium
ATCGAGGCGCGCAGTTGCGAGCGCTTCAAGTTGCTGACCGAGGAGTGCGACGATGCGGAACTGCGTGAGTTCTATCGCGAGCTCATGGTCAGTGAGGCGGGCCACTACACCACGTTCATCGGGTTCGCACGCCAGCACGGTGGTCGCGTGGATGTGGACAAGCGCTGGAAAGAGTTCCTGGCGTACGAGGCAGAGGTCATCGCACGATACGGCACCGCCCCTACGATACACGGGTAGTTCGAAGATCCGGAGGACGAAGGGTTCGCAACGGGCCATGAGGTTGGACCGGAACGCCGCTCGTGGCGTTGTTTTGCGCAACTTCACGTCCCCATTTCCCAAGCCATGCGTCATCTGTTCCTGCTCGCGATCTCCGCACTAACGGTCTCTTCGCTCATTGCCCAGCGCACGTACACCTATACCTCCGTGCCCGGCGACCCCATGGAGACGCGGATCTACACGCTGGACAATGGCCTGCAGGTCTGGCTGAGCCGCAATACCGATGCGCCCCGCGTACAGACCAACATCGCCGTGCGTGCCGGCAGCAAGAACGATCCCAGCGATGCCACCGGACTGGCGCACTACCTGGAGCACATGCTCTTCAAGGGCACCAGCAAGATCGGCACGTCCGATTGGGCCACGGAAAAGGTGCTGTTGAAGCAGATCAGCGATGCCTACGAGGCCCGCCGCAACACCACCAATGAGGCCGAACGCGGCTCCATCTACCGCCGCATCGACAGCCTGAGCCTGCTCGCCTCACGGTATGCCGTGGCCAACGAGTACGACAAGATGGTGAAGCGCATCGGGGCAAGGGGCACCAACGCCTACACGAGCAACGAGCGCACGGTGTACATCAACGACATCCCCAGCGACGAACTGGAGAAGTGGATGATGCTCGAGAGCGAACGGTTCCAAGAGTGCGTGCTGCGTCTCTTCCACACCGAACTGGAAACAGTGTACGAGGAGTTCAATCGCACCCAGGACAACGACGGGCGCCAGGCCTACGCGAAGAAGAACGCCCTGCTGTATCCGACCCACCCGTACGGCACACAGACCACCATCGGTACCGGCGAGCACTTGAAGAACCCCAGCATGGAGAAGATCCACCGGTTCTTCGATACCTGGTATGTGCCCAATAACATGGCGGTGATCCTGGCCGGCGATATCGATTACGACCGCACCATCGCCATGGTGGACAAGCATTTCGGAGGGTGGACGCGCAAGGAAGTGCCTGGGTTCACGTGCACGCCCGAGAAGCCCATGGCCGCTCCGGTCAACGCCGAGGTGTTCGGTCCGGAGGCCGAGTGGGTCGATCTCGCCTGGCGCTTTGATGGCGTGAACAGCGATCACGGCATGATGCTGCAACTGATCGACGGGCTGATGAACAACGGCAAGGCCGGTGTGATGGACCTGAACCTGATACAGGCCCAGAAGGTGCTCGGGGCGTACGCCTACGCCAACACGATGACCGACTACAGCGAGTTCGGGCTGCATGGCGAGCCCAAGGAGGGACAGACCCTGGAGCAGGTCCGCGATCTGTTGCTGGACCAATTGGAAGACATCAAGAAGGGCAACTTCGACGACTGGCTCATCCAAGCAGCGGTGAACGATATGAAACAGCGCCAGACCCGCACCTGGAACGAGAACAACAGCCTGCGTGCCAGCGCCATGACGGATGCCTTCATTCTGCAAAAGCCCTGGAAGGACGTGGTGGAACTGCATGAGCGGATGGAACGCATCACCAAGAAGCAGGTGGTAGAGTTCGCCAAGGCCCATTTCGGTGCCAACTACGTGTGCGTGCTGAAACGTACGGGGGAGAACACCAGCGCCCACAAGGTGTCGAAACCCAAGATCACACCGGTGGAGATCAAGCGCGATGGCCAGAGCGCATGGCGCACGGAATGGGAGAAGGTGCCCAGCGCCACCCTCGCACCGGAGTTCATTGACTTCAACAGTGCCATTGCCCATCGCACCTTGAACAGTGGGGTGGACCTGGCCGTGGTGAAGAACCCCACCAATGACCTGTTCAGCCTGCGCTACATCCTGGACATGGGCACGGACAATGACCGCGTGCTCGAAGTGGCCTTGGAATACCTGCCCTATCTGGGCACGTCGCGCTACACGCCGGCCGCGTTCCAGCAGGAACTCTTCAAGCTGGGGCTTTCCATCAACGTGTCCGCCAGTGAGGACCGCTGCTTTGTGACCCTGAGCGGTCTGGAGACCAACCTGGCCCAGGGCGTGGAACTGCTGGAGCATCTGCTGGCCGACGCCAAGGCGAACGAGGAGGCCTTGAAGGGACTGGTGGCCGACATCCGCAAAGCGCGGCAGGATGAACTGAAGAACAAGGGCGCGATCCTTCAGGGCGGTCTGCTCAATTATGCGAAGTATGGTCCCCTTTCGGCCTTTAATGATGTGCTTTCAGCCGAACAGCTTGCTGCATTGACCAGCGCCGAACTGCTGGATCGCATCCACGGCCTGACCAGCTACCAGCACAAGGTGTTCTACTACGGCCGCATGCAGCCCGATGCAGTGGCCTCGTTGCTGAAGAAGGCACACCGCACACCGGCCTCCCTGAAGCCCTATCCCGAGCCACGCCGCTATCCCGAACTGGCCACCACGGAGAACAAGGTCTATTTCGCGGACCACGACATGGTGCAGACCGAAATGCTGCTGGTCAGCAAGGCGGATCCCTTCGACGTGGCGAAGATGCCCTATGCCGCCCTGTTCAACGAGTACTTTGGTAGTGGCCTCAGCAGCATTGTGTTCCAGGAGATCCGCGAAGCCAAGGCCCTGGCCTATGGTGCCAGTGCCAGCTACACCACACCGGCGAAGAAAGAGGATGCGCACTACGTGCGTGCCTTCATCGGTACCCAGGCCGACAAGCTGAACGACGCCGTTGCCGCCATGCTGGTCCTGATGAACGACATGCCCATGGCCAGGGAGCAGTTCGAAGGGGCCAGAACGAGCGCCCTGAAGGTCATCGCCAGCACGCGCATCACCAAGGAGAACATCTACTGGACATGGG
>JBEICT010000338.1:0-3010 GCA_040383865.1 Flavobacteriales bacterium
GATCAGGTCCGGACGGTTGAGCTTGGCAGCTTTCAGGGCATCCCGGCCGTTGAGCGCTGTGAAGACCTGGTACCCTTCCCGTTCAAGGTTGTACTTGAGCAGTTCGACGATATCCGGTTCATCATCCACCAACAATACCTTCTGCACCAATGCTCCGCTCATGGGGTCTGTCATGTATGTGGCGCAAAGGTGATCGGGCTGGACCCACCAAGGTGTTAAGGCTCGGTCAAATATAGGTTAAGGCCTATGCCCCGAGGACGTTTTCGGATCCATGCCTCGTGCTACTTTTGGACCGCAATTGTCCATTGGGCCAGGAAATAGGGTGAAGTAGCGCGGATGAGTATGGACGGTTTGTAACGAATAAGCGGGAGTAGCTCAGTTGGTAGAGCATCAGCTTCCCAAGCTGAATGTCGCGGGTTCGAATCCCGTCTCCCGCTCAGCTGCGTGAAGGATGGTCGATGGGCCGTCCTTCCTTGTTCACAGCGGACCACGAAGGACTCCCTTCTTGTTCACATGAGGGGGTTGATCGGGAACAAGGCATGAGGCCTTGGGCCAAGGGCATGGGTACTATGTTCGGCCCGCCGTGGCAAAGAGATCGAAGAAAGTCCGCACCGTCCGAGTGGCCGAACTGTTCGCAGGTGTTGGTGGATTTCGGCTTGGCTTGGAACGGGCATCCGGTCCGGAAGGGTCCTACAAGGTGGTGTTCAGCAACCAATGGGAGCCTGGAAAGCGGGTCCAACATGCATCGAATATCTATGTTGCGCGCTTTGGGAAGGAGCATCATACCAATGGCGATATCGCATCGGTCGCGACCTCCGGGATCCCCGATCACGATCTGTTGGTGGGCGGCTTCCCTTGCCAGGACTATTCGGTGGCCAGCACCCTGCGCAACTCGAAGGGCTTGGTCGGGAAAAAAGGTGTTCTCTGGTGGCAGATCCACCGGATATTGAAGGAAAAGGAACGACCACCGCAGTACCTGCTCCTGGAGAACGTGGACCGATTGTTAAGCTCGCCAGTGGCCCAGCGAGGGCGGGATCTCGCGGTCATGCTCAGGTCCTTGGACCTGCTGGGGTATGCGGTGGAATGGCGCGTCGTGAACGCGGCGGAGCATGGCATGCCACAACGTCGGCGCCGTGTGTTCATCGTGGGTTACCGCAAGGGTACACCGGAGCACAAGGCCATCAAGCGTGCAACACCATCGGATTGGTGTACGGTCGATGGTCCCATGGCCCATGCGCTTCCCTGCAAGGCCGATGGCGGTTTCGTTCAGTTCAGCATCGAACAGGACCTGGAGGTGCTTTCCAACGAGTTCGGCCAACGACAGGGCACCAGCCCGTTCGGGAATACGGGCATCATGATCGAAGGGCAGGTGTACACGGGGCGCACCAAGGCCGCTTACGACGGAGAGCCGCTCACCTTGGGCAGCATTCTCCAGCCGGAGGACGAAGTGCCTGAGGAGTTCTACATCAAGCGAAGTGAACTGAAGCAGTGGCGATACCTGAAAGGGGCGAAGAAGGAAGCCCGGGTCTCGCAAGGGTCCGGTCACACCTATTCCTATTCGGAAGGGGCCATGGCCTTTCCTGACCCGCTCGATCGTCCCAGCCGTACCATCATTACCGGAGAAGGCGGACGCGCAGCATCGCGGTTCAAGCATGTGGTCTGCGTGGACGGTAAGCGTTACCGTCGGTTGACCCCGGTGGAGCTCGAGCGTCTGAACATGTTCCCGGACGCTCACACCGCCGGTGTGAGCGACACCTGGCGGGCGTTCTTCATGGGCAATGCGCTGGTGGTCGGTGTCGTTGAACGCATTGGCCGGGAGCTGTTGCGTTGGACACCAGGCAGGTGAACGAACCACAGTGCCGTTCCTTTGTTGCCTTGCAGAGATGTTGGACCAGACCCGTTCCCTTCCTTTTCTTCTGCCCATGCTGCTCGGCACTGTTGGGATGAGCGCATGTGGCACCAAGCACCAACAGCCTACGCCATCTTCCATCACTATGGATCAGACCAATACTTCCCCCCAGCAAACCGATACCATCACGCTCGGCGCGGGCTGCTTTTGGTGCGTGGAGGCCGTTTTCCAGGAGCTTAAAGGAGTGTTGTCAGTGACTTCCGGATATATGGGCGGGCATGTGAAGAACCCCTCATACAAGGAGGTATGTAATGGGACCACCGGCCATGCAGAGGTTGCTCAGGTGATCTACGATCCGCAGGTGATCACCGTGGATGAGCTGCTGGAGGTGTTCTGGCAGACCCATGACCCCACCACTCTGAACAGGCAAGGGGCCGATGTGGGCACCCAGTATCGCAGCGCGGTCTTCTTCCACAATGAGTTGCAGCGTGCGCGTGCACAGCACTTCAAGGAGGAACTGGATAAGAGCGGTGCGTTCAGGGCTCCCATCGTCACCGAGATCACACCCGCCAGCACGTTCTTTGCTGCGGAGAACTATCACCAGGACTATTACGCCCAGAACGGCGAACAGGGGTACTGCCAGATGGTGATCAGGCCCAAGCTCGACAAGTTCCGAAAGGTCTTTGCTGACAAGCTGCGGAAATGACCATGGTGACCAACATCACCTGTGCGCCGAAAGGGGCATTGGTACTTTTGGGCCATGTTCAAGAAAGGCAGTAAGGCGTACAGTATCGCTCACAAGAAATGCCCGTTCTGCCACGAAGGCGCGTTCTTCGTGGATGATAATCCCTATAACCTTTCGAAGGCGGGAGATCTGCTGGAGGAATGTCCGGTATGCCATCGGAAGTTCGAGCCCGAACCCGGCTTTTACTACGGAGGCATGTACGTGAGCTATGCGCTGGCCGTGGCCTTGTTCGTGACCATTTATGTGGCCATCCAAGTATTGTATCCCGAAGCACCGCTTTGGTTGTACGCCACGCTCAGTCTTGGCGGCCTGGTGGTGTTCGGACCTTGGATGTACGCGCTTTCCAAAGTGATCTGGGCGAACCTGTTCTTCAAGTTCACCGGTGTGGAACAGACCCTTGAGGAGCGCGAAAAAGC
>JBEICT010000339.1:0-3007 GCA_040383865.1 Flavobacteriales bacterium
AGCGAGGTGATGATGAAGTCGCAGCCCTCTTCGCAGAGCACCTTCAATTGCCCAGCCGCCTTGGGGTTGCTCTTGTTCACGATCAGGTTGAAGCCGTAGGCGCCCTTGCCGCAGGCGGCCTTCGCGGCCTTGAGTTCCCGGCATGTTGCGCGCAGTTCGTCCAGCGTACGGTAGTTCAGCGCGGGGATGCAGCCCGCCACGCCGGCGCGCATGCCCTCGGCCACCATGGCCACGTTGCTCACCAGGAACATCGGTGCCATGATCAAGGGGTGCTCCAGGTGGAGCATGGTGGTAAGGCGGGTGGGCATGGGGCCGAGGTTCAGTAGGGCAGAGGTGATATACCGCGGATCACGGTGTTCTTCCTCACCGTTCGAAGGTAGGACCCGGGATCGGAGTTCGAGTTCAATCCTTGTCCGGCGACCAGGACCATGTTACGGATCACTGAGGAACGCAGGATGGTCCTGGTATCACCTGCAACGAGGACCGGGGACCAGTGTTCGCTCAGCGCCCGAAATAGCGGTTCACGGCCTCCACCCGGTTCTGCACATGCAGCTTCGCGTACATGCGGTGGATATGCTGCTTCACCGTGCCTACAGTGAGGCCCAGCCGGTCGGCGATCTCCTTGTACAACAGGCCTTCGGCGAGGAGGCCCAGAACGGTGTATTCGCGCTCGCTCAGCTTGTCCTTGCTGGATTCGGAGCCCTCCTGGATCGGACGGAAATGGCCGATGACGCGTCGGGCCACGGCCGTGCTCATCGGAGCACCACCGTTCATCAATTCATGCACGGCGTCGATGATCTGGTCGGGTGTGCTGGATTTCAGCAGGTAGCCATTGGCCCCTGCCTTCAGGGCCTCGAACACCTGGTGGTCATCGTCGTGCATGGTGTACATGAGGAACTGCGTTGCAGGCAGTTTCGCGGCCAACCGCTTCACACACTCTATGCCGCTCATGCCCGGCATGCTGATATCCATCACGACCACATCGGGAGCATCGTTCGGCAGGCCATCAATGGCCTCTTCGGCGTTGCGATAGCTCCTCACCAGATCGATCCCTTGCTCGGATGTGAAGAGCCCGGTGATCGCCTCGCGGATGGTAGCCTCATCCTCGACCAGACTGATGCGGACCGGTGCCCCTTGTGACATGAGTGCGAAGGTGAGATTGTTCAATGCTTTCCGCAATAGAACCTTTGTTAGTGGGTGCCAATGGAACGGTATACTTCACCGTGGTGCCGTTCTCCGTGTTGATCTCGAACCTTCCGCCAAGCGCAGCGGTGCGTTGCCGCATGTTGCGCGATCCGTTCCCGGCCATGGCCTCGCCATTGGAAAGCCCAATTCCATCATCCGCCACAGTGACCTCCAATGTTCCATGGTCACCGTCCGGTTGCCAGGCGATGGTTATGCGCACCCGGTGCGCTTGTGCGTGTTTCACCACGTTGTGCAATGCCTCCTTCAGCACAAGGAACAGGTTGCGCCGCTGTTCAGTGGTGAGCTGCAGGCCTGGCCAGGGACCTTCGGCCGTGATATGGGCCTCCAGACCGTTCTCGGCGAGGTAGTTGCGCGCATATCCGGTGGCATAGGCCACCAGGTCGGCCAGGCTTCCCTGGTCGCTGTTCATGGCCCAGATGATCTGGCGCATGCTGCCGATCAGTTCGCCGGCCTGCCGGGCCATCTGCACATAGTAGGTACGCTTTGCAGGGTCGGTTTCTGAGCGGGCCGCCATTTCGCTGCGCAGCTTCAGGCCACTGAGCCCGGCGCCCAGGTCATCGTGCATATCACCTGCGATGCGCATACGCTCGGCCAGCAATGCCTGTTCCCGCTCGAAGACCATGCGCTGAGCGGCCAGTCTTCGCTGCACATAGAGCCGCACACTGAGCCCGATGATGGCCAGGACCACCAGCGTGGCCAGTGCCAGGAACCACCAGGTACGGTGCATGGGCGGCAGCACGGTGATCAGCGGTGAGACCGCGGATGGCCCCCAGGTGCGCCCGTCGAGTGAGGCGCGCACCTCCAGTCGGTGCGTGCCCGAAGGCAGTCCGCTCAGGTCGATGCGACCGGCGTCGCCCAGGCTGGTCCAGTGGGTGTCGGGCAGCAGCCGGTAGGCGTAGGAGGTGGTGAAGGCGTGCAGCGGATCGTCCATGCCCCATGCCACCTGCAGGGTGCGCTGGTCGTGGGGGAGCTTCAATCTGGGGCTACCACCGGACCAGAACACATTGTCGCCGGCCCTGATGCTGGTGATGTAGGTGCGCGGGGCCTGCCGCGCCGCTCCGAAGCCCTGCGGGTCGATCATCACCAGGGTTCGGTCCACCGCGGTGCAGAGCCGGCCGTCGGGAAGCTGCACGAGCGAGGCGGACATCCGGCGTGGGTCGAGTCCCGAGGGCAGGGGCAGCGGCAGGAACTGGTCACCTTGTTCGGGCAGGCAGGCGATGCCGCGCGCGGTGAGCGCCCAGAGCCGCCCACGGTCGTCGAGCACCACATCGTTCACGCGGTCGTTGGGCAGGCCATCGGCATGCGTGTACTGGATGAACGCTCCGGTGGCCAGGTCCAGCCGGGCCACGCCGCCTTCGTGCGTACCGGCCCAGAGCACATCCTGGCCACCACGGGCGAGGCTGAGCACGGTGCCGCAACTGGAGGGGTCCCCATCGGCGCCGTTGAGGTGGTTCACCACGGGGCCACGGCCTTGCGGGAACCGGCACAGTCCGGCGCTCTGGTTGAGGCCCACAAGGATGTCGCCGTTCGTGTCCTCCAGCACGCAGAGACCGCCCCGCCAGGGCAGGTGGCGATCACCAGCGACCGTGTCGGTGAAATGTTCAAAGCTGCCCGTCGCCGCGCGATGCACGAACACGCCACGATTCCAGGTCACGGCCCAGGTGTCGCCCCGGCGATCGGTGTGCATGGCCATTACGGCTGAGCGCATCAGGGCCTCGGGTACGGTGGTCCAAGGCTTCAAGGTCCGGTCGCGCAGATCGGCGATCCAGATGCCGCGCGAGGTGGAAACCCATGCACTCCG
>JBEICT010000340.1:0-2995 GCA_040383865.1 Flavobacteriales bacterium
CCACGCAGCGCGCCTATAAAGCCGCTGGCGTGTCCAGCATCATCGTGGGCGACCAGAACTACGGTGAAGGCAGCAGCCGCGAGCACGCCGCCATGCAGCCCCGCCACCTTGGCGTGGCCGCCGTGCTGGTGAAGAGCTTCGCCCGCATCCACGAGACCAACCTGAAAAAGCAGGGCATGCTCGCCCTCACCTTCAGCAACGAGGCCGACTACGAGAAGATCCAGGAGGACGACCGCATCGACTTCACGGACCTTACCTCGTTCGTGCCCGGCAAGCCGCTCACCCTGGTGTTCAAGCACACCGATGGCACCAGCGACACCATCCTCTGCAACCACACCTACAACGAACAGCAGATCGAGTGGTTCAAGGCAGGTAGCGCGCTGAACATCATCCGCGCTGAGCAGAAGAGTTGATCAAGGTACTTGCGCCCATATGGAGCCCTGCATTCCAGGTGAATGCAGGGCTTCGTGCTGTAACAGAACGGCTTTGTTTGTCGCACGATGACGTACGGGGCGACATGTTCGTGAACCGGGTCGACGAACTGGTCGAATGGCACGATGATTGCGAGGACGGCCACCGGCCTCCAAAACCGCATGCTCGGGGATGGATGGTTAGGCCTGCAAGTCCGCTGGCATGCAAGTTGTTAACAAGTCACGAACCAATAATTAACAGGGTCGATTTGGCGGAGATTAATAGATCCTTCTACCTTCGGCCCGCAAACCAAGCAACCATGAACATGAACAAGAAAGTACTGATGACCGTTGTGCTGGCCGGTGCCACTACGTTGGCCATGGCCCAGAAGCCTACCGAAGGCAACCCCAGCTCGCTGGAGGTGCAGGTTAACCTGGCCGGTGAGGGCAGCACTGTTGTGAGCCCCGCACTGAAGTATCGTTACTTCCTGTCCGAGAACCTCGCCATCCGTTTCGGCCTGGGCTACAACAGCTCCAAGGACACCGAGAACGTGACCGAGAACGGTGATGGTACGGGTGGTACCGGTTCACGCGAAGTGAAGACCTCCAACTTCAACGTGGCTCCCGGTATCGAATACCACTTCGCTGGTACCGACCGTCTGAGCCCTTACCTGGGTCTGGCTATTTCCTTCGGTAGCGGTAAGACCACCGAGACTTGGGACAACTACGCTGACTTCGGTGATGGCGGCGGATACGCTGAAGGTGTGAGCGCAGAGGTGAACGCCCCTGTTGGCACCTTCGGTTTCGCCCTGTTGGCCGGTATGGACTTCTACGTGGCTGAGAACCTGTTCCTTGGCGGTGAGTTCGGCTGGGCCAGCACCACCACCACCCAGAAGGAAGGTGATGTGTCCGTGACCATCGACGGCGACACCAGCACGAGCACCACCCCTGAGCAGAAGTCCAGCTCTTCGGGCTTCGGTGCAGTGGCCGGTCTGCGTCTCGGCTGGCGCTTCTAAGCCTCGGCTTACACATTCCGATAACGAGGCCCGTGCGAAAGCACGGGCCTCGCCTTTTTTCAGGACGGGCCTGCCCATTGAATGGGCCGGCATGTGTGGATCCGCGCGACTGGCATGAAGTTGGTGTTACCGGGGTGACACTTAACTTGCCAGCGCTCTGCTGGAGGTCAGCATGGCCAACCCCACCAACCGTCGAACCATCATCGCACCAATGCGCACGCTCCTATTCTCCCTGGCCATGGCCTGCATCACGGCCACCCACGCACAACAGATCGACACGACCCGCTCCTGGGTGGTGAACGGCGATTTTGAGAAAGTGGAGACCAAGAAACTGAAACGGGCAGGTGCCATCGATCTCGCAGCAGGCTGGTCATCCCCAACGGAGAAAAAGGCGGACCTGTTCAGCGAGATGGCCCCCAAGGAGAGCAATGTTTCAGCGCCCAAGAACCTGGCCGGTGATCAAATGGCGTTGAGCGGTTCCAACTATGCGGGTATCAGGGCGTGGAGCTACCAGAACCAGGAGCCGCGCACCTATCTCCAGACCCAGATGAAGCAGCGCATGAAGAAGGACTCCCTGTACTGCGTCCGTTTCTATGTCACCCTCGGTGATCTGAGCAAGTACGGTGTATCTGAACTGGGTGTATGGATCGGTAATCAGAAGGTGGTGAAGAGCGATGATGCCAGCCTGACCTACAACATCAATGTGCCTGCCGTGCGAGAGAAGGTGCACAAGGACATGAGCAGCTGGCAGGGTGTATGCGGGGTTTATGAAGCGAAGGGTTCGGAGCACTACCTGGTCATCGGCAATTTCGCGGCCACCGAAAAGACGCTGAACGAAAAAGTGAAGCGCCCCCGTGGCGAGAGCCGCATGCAGGTCAATTCCGCCTACTACTACATCGACAACGTGGAAGTGTATCCGATCAAGGACCGTGGCGCGTGCAAGTGCGAGCAGCTCAAGGATGCCGAAAGCGAGTTCATCTTCGGTCGCAAGGGTGCCGTCAATCCCAACTTGAAACCCGCCCAGCGCGTGGATGCCAACGTGTTCTATTACAAGCGGTTCCAGCGTGTCATGGACCCCTCCATGGAGCCGTGGTTCACCGATCTGGTGGCGGACCTGAAGGCCGACCCGACGATCAAGGTTCGGCTCACGGGCCATATCGACGTCACCGAAATGGACCGCGCCCGTGTGCGTCCCGACCTGACCGAGCTGGGCAAGGAGCGTGCAGAGTCCTTGCGCGATGCCTTGGTGGAGGCCGGAGTGGACACAGGCCGGATCACGGTGGTGGGCAAGGGGTCTGATGAGCCGGCCGATGCATCGGGGACCGATGTGGGCATGAGCAAGAACCGCCGGGTGGAGGTGGATCTGAACTGATCCCCTTAAGAAGGTCGACAGGAAGGCGCCCACGTGGCGCCTTCCGCATTCATACGACACCCTTACCTTGCCCCGACATGACGAAGTCGAGCCTGCCGAAGGGCGACCGCCGCATCATTCGAGGATGGACCATGTACGATTGGGCCAATTCGGTCTATTCGCTCACCGTCACCACGGCCGTCTTTCCGGTCTTTTAC
>JBEICT010000341.1:0-2971 GCA_040383865.1 Flavobacteriales bacterium
GATCCAGTACATGCCAACAACGGCCGAAGTGCTGGCGGGTGGCGTCACCCTTACCCTTACCACAACAGGCAACAGCACTTGCCCGCCGGCCTCGGACCAGGTCTTTGTCGCGCTCAGCAACAGTTTCCTGAACGCGGCGCTCAGCACCACGGACCTCACGTGCAATGGCTCGGGCAATGGCACCATCGCCTTTACTCCTGTCCTTCCAGGCAACACCTATGTGTGGAACGACCCCATGGCGCAGATCACGCCGAACGCCACAGGGCTCGCGGCAGGCACCTACACTGTGCAGGTCACCGATGCCTTGGGTTGCGACACCACCCTGTCGGCCACCATCACCGAACCGGCCGAGCTTTCCATTGCCGCACTGAACAGCACCAACGTGACCTGCAACGGTGGCAACAACGGCAGCGCACAAGTACTGGTGACAGGCGGAACGCCCAATTACACCTTCGTTTGGAACAGCGGTCAATCCAGCGCAGTGATCGGCAACCTCGCGGCCGGCAGCTATGGTGTGAACGTGACCGACGCCAATGGTTGCTCCACCGCAGGCACCACCACCATCACGCAACCAGCGCCCATCCTGCTCAACGCGTTCGCGCCGGATACGGTCTGCGTGAACTCGCCGGTGACCCTGACCGCACAGGCCAATGGCGGCACGGGCAACTTCATCTATTCCTGGGCCGGTCTGGGTTCGGGCAGCACGCTCACGGCCGAGTTCAGCCAATCACAGAACGTGGTGGTGAACGCTATTGATCAGAACGGTTGCTCCTCTGCGCCGGTGACACTACCTGTGTTTGTGTTGAACCTCAGCACGGCTTCCTTCACGGCCTATGGCGATACCACGGTATGTCCAGGCGGCGTGGCCTACGTGGGCGCCACGATGGGTAACTACCCTGGCAGCTTCACCATGGTGTGGACCGAACTGGGCACCTTGGGCAGCGGTCCTTTCACGGTACCCATTACCGGCGACCAGGACCTGAACGTGGTGGTGACCGACCAGTGCGGCAATGTGCGCACCGAAGTGGTGGAACTGCGTTTGCAGACCCCACCGGCCATTGTGTTGCCGCCGATCATGGCACAAGGCTGTGCGCCGCTGGGCGTGCAGTTCCCGGACCTTGAACTAGGCACCGGCCTCACCTACAGCTGGAACCTCGGCAACGGCAGCAGTTCCTCGCAGGCATCGCCCTTTGTGACCTACTTCGCTGGCAGCTATGCCGTGACCCTCACGGTGACCACTTCGTTGGGTTGCACGTCCACCAGCGCCAGCGCTGGCCAGGTGGTGGCGTACCAGCCTCCCACGGCCGCCTTTACGGCAAGCCCTTGGACGGCTCCAGTTGACAATGGCAGCATCGTCTTCACGTCACAGACCACGGGCAACATCACGGGCTACGCATGGACGTTTGGCGATGGTGGCACCGGCACTGCGCCGAACCCCACCCACGTGTATGGCGATGTGGGCACCTTCGAGGTGGAGCTGATCGTAACGGACGCGAACGGATGCACGGCCATTGCGGAGAACCCTGTGGTGATCACACCGGTGTACGACATCACATTGCCAACCGCCTTCACCCCGAACCCCAATGGCGGCCAAGGTGGTGGCTACGATCCGAACGACCTCAGCAACGATGTGTTCTACGCTTTCGTGCGCAGCGTAAAGGAGTTCCGGATGCGGATCTTCAATCGTTGGGGTGAGCTCGTTTTCGAGAGCGACGACGTGATGAAGGGCTGGGACGGATATTACCGTAACCAGCTCAGCCCGCAGGACGTATATGTCGTCCAGACGTGGGTGCGGTTCGTGGATGACAAGGAAGTCCAGAAGCTGACCGACCTCACGCTGTTCCGATGAACGCGGGGAGGAATCGATCACTGCTCTTAATACCCCTGGTGCTGCTGATCCTTCAACGGGCCACGGCACAGGACCCGCAGTTCTCCCAGTTCTACGCGGCCCCGCAATACGTGAACCCCGCGCTTACGGGCAACACGCACCAGGACCGTATCGGCCTCAACTACCGCCTACAGTGGCCCGGTGTGCAACCCGGTTACGAGACCTACATGGCCGCCTACGACCATCGGTTCAGCACGGTGAACGCGGGTATCGGGGGCATGGTGCTGCGCGACAAGGCCGGTACCAATGGGCTCACCTTCACCACCATTGGTCTGAGCTATAGCTACGAGGCCCGCATCAATTACAAGCGCGCGGTGCGTGGTGGGCTTCGCTTGGGCTACACCATGCGCGGCACCGATCCCAGTGGCTACCTCTTCGCCGACCAGGTGATCCGCGACAACGCTTCTCAATCCGTTGAGGCCAACCTCGTGGAGCAGGTCAGTTACCTCGACATGGCCGCTGGCTTCATGTACTACAGCGAGCAATTCTACGTGGGCACCTCGTTCAATCATATCAACCGCCCCAACCAGAGCCTCATTCTGGATGGTGATGCACGCCTGCAGGTGCGTACATCGGTCCACGCCGGTTACAGCTTCGCCACGGACGGACGCTCATTCAGCAAGGCCGATACCCGCATGACGCTGGCCGCGCACTATAAGGCCCAGGGCAAATGGGACCAGTTCGACGTGGGATTCTACCTGCACCACCGGCAACTGCTCGGTGGCCTGTGGTACCGAGGCCTGCCCATCGTGAAGGCCTATCAGCAAGGCTACGGCAACGATGAGTCGGTGATCCTGATGGCCGGTCTCGAACTGGACCAACAATTCCGCGTGATCTACAGCTACGACATCACCATCAGCAAGCTCACCATGCGCAGCGGAGGCGCGCACGAGATCAGCCTTCAGTACGAGTGGCCACGCAAGGCCAAGAACCGGAAGCACCGCACGGTGCCGTGTCCGAAGTTCTGAGTTCTTCAACGCAGAAGCTTACGTGAATACCTGCCCGATGAATAGGCGATGATCACTGGGAACAGCCATTCAGCAAGCGGAAAGGGAAGTACAAAGCTCAATACGGAGAATAGGA
>JBEICT010000342.1:0-2939 GCA_040383865.1 Flavobacteriales bacterium
CCCCTTGGGCTGCGGTCTGCCGGCGGATGCTCTCGCGATGGATGGCGTCCATGAAATCCTTCACGAAGGCTTCGCTAAGCCCCAAATGGCCTGCCAACCGCAGCTGCCGGTGCATGATCCGCTCCCAGCGCTCGGGTTGCAAGATGGCCACTTGGTGCTCCCGTTTGTGATCGCCAATGCGCTCGGCAATGTCCATCCGGGTACCCAATTTCTTGGCGATCTCCTCGTCCAGCTGGTCGATCAGGTCGCGCAACTCCTCCAATTGGTCGCGCATGGGCGCCGTGGGGTGTGCCTGGCGGAAGATGAGGCTGTCGATCAGCTCTCCATAGGCCGCGGGGGTCACCTGTTGTTCGGCATCGCTGCAGGCGTTGGCCGGGTCGGGATGCACTTCCAGCATCAGTCCGCTGAGCCCCAGGTCCAAGGCCTGCTGGGCCACAGCACCCAGTTTGTTGCGGTCGCCCGCGATGTGGCTGGGGTCGCAGACGATCTCCAACTCCGGAAATGCCGCCTTCAGCCGGATGGGGAACTCCCACATGGGACTGTTCCGGTAAGGCGTGCGCTCGAACCAGCTGAACCCGCGGTGGATGGCCGCCAATCGCTTCAATCCGGCGTTCTCCAGCCGCTCCAAGGCCCCGATCCACAGTTGCAGGTCAGGGTTGATGGGGTTCTTCACGAACACCGGGATGTCCACCCCGCCCAAGGCATCTGCGATCTCCTGCACACTGAAGGGGTTGGGCGTGGTGCGCGCACCGATCCACAGCATGTCCACACCCGCCTCCAAGGCGGCCTGCACGTGCTCGGCCGTGGCCACCTCGGTCATGGTGAGCAGGCCGGTTTCTGCCTTTACGCGCTGCAGCCAGGGCAGTGCCGCAGGCCCGGCGCCCTCGAAATGGCCCGGACGCGTGCGCGGCTTCCACAGCCCGGCGCGGAACACGCGGGCCCTGCCCTGTGCCGCCAACCCCTCTGCGGCGGCCATCACCTGGGCTTCGCTCTCGGCGCTGCACGGCCCCGCGATCAACAGCGGACGCTCCAGCCCCAGACCCCAGTGGGCGAAGGGCAGAGGGTGCAGAGTGCGGGGGGGGGTGGGCATGGGGATCACAAAAGTAGGGTTGAGCGGATGGGCGTGCGTTCAGGCGCCTGCCCGCCCATGCTCATGGAACGTCCGAGCGGCCGCTTCGTTCGGCACCACACCCACCGTCGCGTGCGCGTTGCCGCCTTGGACCGCTGTGCTTCCATGCTTCGCCAGGTGTTTGGCCGGGCGGCCACTTGTCGCACCGAGTAATATTGTTGCCATGGACCGCCCGCGCTCACGAACGCATGCCAGGCACATCCCGCCCTTACCGGAAAGGCGTGCCCTGCAGCACACCCGCGAGCTGCCCATGCTCGAACCCCTGCGTCGCTGGTTGCAGCGCAGTGCGCCCGGACCCTTCGATGGACCCACCGCGCAGGAAGTGACCGTGCTACTGGGCGGCGCAGTCCTCACGCCCGTGGCGTTGCCTTTCCTCTGGCTGGCGCTCCCCTTCACGGAGGTGCTGCGCGGCGAACCATGGTACCGGTGGATCGCCATCTTCCTCATCGCGCCCATCGTACTGCCCGTAGCCAGCTATTTCGTGCTGGGCCATAGCGCGCTGCTTCCCATACTGCGGCGGCGCCGCGCCCGCCGGCAGACCCTTCGCCATGCCGACCGTGCCGTTCAGGTGTTGCTCCGCGAAGCGTTCGAGGAGAGGTCGCGCTGACGATACAGCCTCACTCCAACCGCGCCCACTTCAGGCGCAAGCTATTGCTCACCACGCTGACGCTGCTCAAGGCCATGGCAGCGCCGGCCAGCATGGGGTCCAGCAGGAAACCGTTGATGGGGTAGAGCGCACCGGCAGCGATGGGGATGCCCAGCACGTTGTAGAAGAAGGCCCAGAACAGGTTCTGTTGCACCAAGGATACTGTTCGGCGCGAGAGGTTGATGGCCCGTGGCAAGGCGTTCAGGTCGGTGCCGATGAGGGTGATCTGGGCCACGTCCATGGCAATGTCGCTGCCCTGCCCCATGGCGATGCCCACATCGGCCCGGGCCAGCGCCTCGCTGTCGTTGATGCCATCGCCCACCATGGCCACCACGTGCCCCATCTGCTGCAGCCCGCTCACGAAGGCCGCCTTGTCCTTGGGCAGCACTTCGCTGCGGAAGTCGGTGATGCCCACAGTACGGGCAACGGCCAGGGCAGTGCGCCGTGCATCGCCCGTTTGCATGTAGACCTGAATACCTGCCTGCTGCAGACGCACAATGGCCGCGGCCGCTGTTGGCTTGATGCGATCGGCAATGGCCACTGCCGCATGCACGCCTTCCGCATCAGCGAGCCAGATCACCGTGTGCGCAGCCTCCTGCCAACGCTTTTCGTGTTCGCGCCATTCAGCGGTGATGGTCACTCCGCTCTCCTCGAGCATCCTCCGGTTCCCCACCAGCCATCGCGTACCGTTCACTATCGCCTTCACACCCATGCCCGTTCGGCTCTCGAAGCTGTCCACTGAAGTGCCTTCACTTGCATGCTTCTCAGGAAACGTTTGAAGGATGTACTGCACGATCGGGTCCGCCAGCGGATGCTCCGAGCGCACCTCCATGGCCATTAGTGCCGTAGCGGCTTCGCGGTCATGCAGTCCCACTTCTTCCACCACATTGGGCTTTCCCTCGGTGATGGTCCCCGTCTTGTCCAGCACCACAGCCGTAATGCGTCGTGCGCGCTCCAGGCTCTCGGCATCCTTGATGAGTATCCCGTGCTCGGCACCCTTGCCCATGCCGGCCATGATGGCCGTGGGCGTGGCGAGGCCCAGCGCACAGGGGCAGGCGATCACCAGTACCGTAATGAGCGCCAGCAACCCCTGGGTGAAGGCATGCTCGCCGCCGAGGGTCCACCACAGCAACGCGCTGAGCAACGCAATGCCCATGACCACCG
>JBEICT010000343.1:0-2928 GCA_040383865.1 Flavobacteriales bacterium
GCGCGATCTCCGTCCTGCTCATCAGCCTCGACCTTCTCGCCTTGCAGGCGGAAGCACAGGATTCCCGCATCATCCCCGGTCCTCCGCCTGATGAATACGTGGACGTGACCGGCGATGGCATCGCGGACCTGCTGATCACCACCCGAACGATCCACATCTCTGATCCGGAGCAACCCGGCTACTTGGGCAAGCACCTGGTGGGCGTGCGCACGCTCAGTGGCAACGCCATACTGATGTGGAGCACGCCCAGCACGCAGCGCTGGTACACGCTGGAGGACAGCACAAGACTGGACACGGGCCTGCTCGCCGCACGCATCCACTTCAAGCAACTGAGCTGGACCGATGAGGACCACCCCACGGAGTTCTGGCTGCTGGAGCGGCCGTTCGGCCCGGCGATCACGAAGGACCAGGACGGTTGGTACGGTACGGGTGACCATCACGACGGGCACACGCTGGTGCTGCGCAGCGCGAACCACCTCGGCACGAGCGTCGCGGCCTTCACGTTCGAACTGCCGTATCCCTATGGCCGCGTGGTGGTCAGGACGAAGCATGTGGTGCGTGTACCGAACGGCTATGGTGAGGAAGGCGACCGTATGGTACTAAAGCGCGATGACCAGGAACCGCCCTTCGACTTCGGCCATGAACCGGTGGAGCCGCAGGTGATCATCCCACCGGGCCTTCCACCGGAAGAAGCCATTGACCTGACCTCCGATGACATCCCCGACCTGGTGATCACCGCCGAGAACCGCCCCTACCACGCACCCGCGCCGCCGCTGGGCTCCTACCATCGCGGTGTGCGCATGCTGCCCGGGGCCGCACTGCTGATGGAGCGGACCTCGGATGGCACGTTCGAACCGTTCATGCTGCACGAGGGACAAGCGCTTACACCCGCTCAACTGACCGAAGGCCTTGAGGCTGACCGGTTCCGCTTTGCCGAGCCACCGCGCTGGAGGGAGTTCATCGAGGTGCTTCAACAACGCTACGGATCCCTGCGCGCAAAGGATGAGCCCCTCGGATGGCTTCCAGCCGATGCGCCACCCCATGAGAACTACGTGTTCCGAGGCACGCAGTACGGCAGACCGATGATCGGCTGCTTCGAGGTGGGGTACACCACCCCGGGCGGTGAACTGTGGGTGCGGCTGCTGGGCCTGGTGGATGAAGGCGAGGTGCTGCGGGCGCAGTGAACGAACTGCTATCGTTTCAAAACGCGAGCCATCGCCCGGGCACCTACTAGGTCGATCAACTCCACTACCAACGGTCCAGCGGCGAAACGCTCGATGTCCAACGGACTTCCCGTGTAGCGCCCTTCCGCGAGCAACGAACCGGTCACGGAACGGATGCGCCACGTGTGGATAGCATGACCTTCCCAGGACAGGAAGAGGTGGTCGTGCGCTGGGACCGGATAGGCCATGGGTATTGCAGTTACTACTTCCGCCATCGCATCAACACCGGTACTGAGCCCCTGTCCGATGCGCAATGTGGAGCCTCCGGTCACATACACATTGCCATCCGTACCCAGGGCGAAGGCCTGGGAGCCACCCGTACCGGCCGTGATCGCCCAAGCGTTGGAGCCATCGCTATACACCTTGCAGATGCCCATGTTGAAGAGCACGCCCGCGCAGAGGTAGGCGTTGTTGCTCGCGTCCAGCATCAGTTGCGCGTGCAGCAGGAAGTTGTTCACGCCGTCCGCATCGTTGTTGACCCATAGCTGTATTCCTTCGGGATCGGCCTTCAGGAACGCCGCACCTCCGGAACCGCTGAGCGGAAAACCGGAAAGCACCGGTGCCTGGTCCGTACCCACCTCCACGCGGTAGGCAGTGATGGGGTATGTGTTCTGCCAGATGGTCGCCCCTGTGGGCGAGACCTTGCGCAGCACGGTGTTGGAACCGCCCTGCGCACCGGTGTGCACCAGGTAACTATTGCCGAAGGCATCACCGGCGAGGTCGCCCGCAGTGAAGCTGCTGACGTTGGCGATGCTCCAGATCGTGTTGCCATTGCGATCGAGCTTGGTGTAGCCGTTGATGTTGCCGATCGTGGCGCGATGCGAAATGACCAGCGCACTATCCGGCGTGAACTTGATGTTGAAGGGCGCACCGATACCCACATCGAACCACTGCCATAGCGTGGTTCCATCGGCCGCGAACTTGCGTACAGTGGTCACCTGCCCGTTCGGTCCGGTGCCGAGGCCCAGCACGTAGGCGGAACCGGCCAGGTCCACCAGGCACTTGCGCGTGGAGGACCCATCGAAGTCGCCGGCATACTCTTCCCGCCAAATCAAACCGCCATCCGGTGCGAACTTCATCAACAGGCTGTTCGCGTTCACCGGGTTGCTGAAGCCGCTCATCACCGTACCGCTCACAAAGGCATTGCCCTGTGGATCGGTGGCCACCCAGGTGGCACGGTCAAAACGCGTGGTGCTCGTTTGGTCGTAGCTGGCATTCCAGACCAGGTCGCCATCGGGCGTGCGTTTCGTGAGGGTGATGTCGCCCCCGAGGTTGGCGTCATAACGCACCGTGAACACGTTGTTCTGCGCATCAAGGGCGAGCGAAAGGCCGCCGTCCTGGACCCAATCCACGGTGACCTGACCGTGCAAAGAGGTGAGCCAGGCCGCGGCAAGGGCGATGGTGAAGGTGCGGATGTACATGGGATGGGCGGTCTGATCGCCTTTGCAAAGCAGGCCGATCGGAGCGTTCGCGGACATGATGGGCATCAGGAAAACCGACCGGAAGGGCCATGAGGCGGATGGACCGGGAGAACGGGTGGATGAGGCGACGAGGCTGTGCGCGGTATCCGGAAGACCACTTCCGCGGAATGGTATGGCATTGGCGATGAAGTACCGGTGTTATCCGAAGATCGAACTTTGCCGTGCGATGAACGACCTTGCACGCCGCCTGAAGACCCTGCGCCGCACGGTGCTGATGCTGGAGA
>JBEICT010000344.1:0-2923 GCA_040383865.1 Flavobacteriales bacterium
CGGATCAGATGTACTTCGCCCCCTCGGGCATGGTGTAAAAGGTCGGGTGCCGGTAGGTCTTGTCGTCGGCGGGGTCGAAGAGCATGGCGGCGTCATCAGGCTGGCTGGCGCTGATGGCCTCGGCCGGTACCACCCAGATGCTCTGCCCTTCCTGGCGGCGCGTGTACACGTCGCGGGCGTTCTCAATGGCCATCTGCGGGTCCGCGGCGTGCAGGCTGCCCACGTGCTTGTGCTCCAAGCCGCGTTTGCTCTGGATGAAGATCTCCCAGAGGGGCCAGTTGTTGGGGTTGTTGCTCATTGGTTTCCGGTGGTAACATTGGTAGGTCGACCCGGTGGGTCGACGCTACTTCGATCCAGGTTTATGCGGCTTTGCGCTTGGCTTTCTTCGCGGCGTAGGCCACGGCTGCTTCACGTACCCAGGTACCTTCATTGTGGGCTTTGTTGCGTGCTGCCAGGCGTTCCTTGTTGCAGGGACCATTGCCGGCCACCACGTTGTTGAATTCGGTCCAGTCGATGGTGCCCCAGTCGTAGTGCTGGGTGGCTTCGTTCCACTTCAGGTCGGGATCGGGAATGCTCAGGCCGATCACCTCTGCCTGCTGAACGGTGCGATCGATGAAGGTCTGGCGCAGTTCATCGTTGCTCTGGCGCTTGATCTTCCACTTCATGCTCTGCGCGCTGTGCGGGCTGTTCGCATCCGTGGGACCGAACATCATGAGACTGGGCCACCACCAGCGGTTCAAGGCATCCTGCGCCATTTCCTTCTGCTCAGGACTGCCCTTGGCCAGCACGGCCATGATCTCGTAGCCCTGGCGTTGGTGGAAACTTTCCTCCTTGCAGATGCGCACCATGGCACGGGCGTAGGGGCCGTAGCTGGTGCGGCAGAGCATCACCTGGTTCATGATGGCGGCTCCGTCCACCAACCAACCCACTGCACCGATGTCGGCCCAGGTGAGGGTAGGGTAGTTGAAGATGCTGCTGTACTTGGCCTTGCCGCTCAGCAGGTCGTCGATGGTCTGTTCGCGGCTGGTGCCCATGGTCTCCACGGCGCTGTACAGGTAGAGGCCGTGACCGGCCTCATCCTGCACCTTGGCCAGGAGGATGGCTTTGCGCTTCAGGCTGGGCGCGCGGGTGATCCAGTTGCCTTCGGGCAGCATGCCCACCACTTCGCTGTGCGCGTGCTGGCTGATCTGGCGGATCAGGTTCTTGCGGTAGGCATCGGGCATCCAATCCTTCGGCTCGATCTTCTGCTCGGCGTCGATCTTGGCTTGGAAGATGTCTTCCAGGTTCTTCACGTCTGTCATGGCTTTCTCTTGGGTGGCTAAGATAGAGGGGGGCAGTGGAGTGCAACTGATCCCGGTCAGGAATGAACGATCCGGGTGGCTTCGTGGTTCACGTCAGGTCCGGCTCCGGAACAGACCCCTATTTTCGCCGCCCCAATGACAACCCAACGCATGGCCCGGTTCCATTCCCTTGAAGTTGAAAGTGTTCGCCAGGAGACCTCTGACGCGATCGTGGTCGGTTTCCGGGTACCTGCTGAGCTACGGGGTGATTTCCAGTTCTCCCATGGTCAGTATATCACCTTGAAGCTTACCGTGAACGGGGAGGAATTACGTCGTTCATACAGCATCTGTAGCTCACCGCTGGACGAAGGTGGGTTCCGGATCGCCGTGAAGAAGGTGCCCGGTGGAAGAGCGAGCACCCAGCTCGTGGAGAAGCTCAAGCCCGGGATGCGGATCGAGTTGATGACGCCGATGGGTAGTTTCACCACCCCGCTCGAAGCATCGCGTGCCCGCCATTTCGTGTCCTTCGCCGCAGGTAGCGGCATCACCCCCATCCTCAGCATCCTCAAGACCGTGCTGCGCTCTGAGCCGAACAGCCGGTTCACGTTGTTCTACGGGAACACCGATACCGATCGGATCATCTTTCGCGCAAGGTTGCAGGAACTTAAGTCGCAGTATGGCGAGCGGCTGGCAGTACATCACATCCTCAGCAAGGGCAAGGATGAGGATGCGCTGTTCAATGGCCGCATCACCAACGACAAGGCCCGTCAGTTGCTGGCCCGTTTCGTTTCCGATGGGCTCGACAAGGAATTCTTCATCTGTGGGCCCGAGCAGATGATGGTGAATGTGAGCGAGGCCTTGGAGGCTTCCGGTGTGGATAAGAAGCACGTTCACATTGAGCTGTTCACTACACCGGTCTCCACGGAGGCGAAAAAGGAAGCGGATCATTCCCCCGGTTCTTCCACGGATTTCTCAGGCATGTCCAACGTCAAGGTCATCATCGATGGGCGCGACCACGAGCTTCAGATCGCGGCCAAGGGCGATGCCGTCCTGGACGTGGCCCTGGACGCTGGTCTGGAGATAGCAGCTACTGTTCAGATAATATTATTGCGGGCGAGCATCGTTCTCGGCACGAACGAGGAAGTGACCATATTGGCGACGGATTTTATACAGGCGGGCAGGGTTCTTTCGTGCTAGCAGCTGACCCTGCCTTCCCCTCATCCCTGCCCAAATGTTTCGCGCAAAGAACACAGTCGGAGGCACTGCTATGTGGTGAAGGGGATTCGCCTGGAGACGAAGCTGGCCGCCGCCAGGCCGGGGCCGGCACGCCACCAGCGAAGTCGATTCTGCCTACCGGGCGCGCCCAGCCAATCTCCTTCGCGCTTGCCAAGCCGGCGAGGAAGAAGGGGCAGGCGCTGGGACCTAGCTGGTCAGAGGATTCAGTGCCGTCCGAGTCGGCCCTTGCAGCCTCCAAGGGGCACTTACGGTCGTCGTCGTTCTTGTCGCGTGCGGAGGAGAGGCACCAGCGCTTGATCGCTCTCACCGCATCGAGCTCGGCCGCTGATCGCCTTTCCCACGCCTACTGGACGCAGAGACCTGCGCCGTCAGCAGGCGAATATCGATCCGGCATCCAAGGCAGAGGC
>JBEICT010000345.1:0-2887 GCA_040383865.1 Flavobacteriales bacterium
CCAGAGGTCGCCAAGGGAGTCCCGGACCATGGCCATGATCAGGTCGCTGCACAGGCCTTCCTTCACGGTGAAGGTCACGAAGCGGTCGCCGGCATAGCGTAGAACACCGGCGCCATCTGTTCCGAACCAGAGCCCTCCATCGTGGTCCTCGAACGCGCAGTTGATGTTATCGTTGGGCAGGCCTTGGTGTATGGTGAACACACGCATGTGCCCCTCGCCGTCCACCATGTTCAAGCCCAGTTTGGTCCCGATCCAGAGCCGCCCCTGCGAGTCCATCAACAGGCATCGTACACTGTTCATGAGCAGCCCGCGCTCCTCGTCATAGGCTTCGATGCGTCCATTGGGGTGGATGCGGTACACCCCACGGCCGATGGTGCCCACCCACCAACTGCCATCGGGGCCCTCGCACAAGGCGCTCACCGTGACCTCTCCATCTCCAATAGGTACTGATCGGAAGCCATCGGTCCCGCCAATGAGCATTCCGTTCCGCAGGCCGACCAGCAGGCGGCCATCGCGCAAACGAAGGAGCGAGCGGATGTGGGCGGCCGTATCGGCGGGGTATCGTGCTGTGGGTCCGATGCCGCTCCTGGTCCGGTGGAACAGTCCGCCACCATCAGTGGCCACGTACAGCCCCCCACGACCGTCCGGCGCAATGCCCATGATGCGTGCCTGGGTCGAAAGTCGTTCGTGACGCAGGTGTTGTCCTTCAACACGTACCAGCGCATTTCCGGCCCCCATCCACAGCTTTCCCCCGGTATCCACCGCCATGGCGCTCACATGGGGATCGGGCAGCCCTTCCTGCATGGCGTAGTTCACGAACTCGCTTCCGTCGAAGCGACTGGCGCCGCCCAGTGTCCCGAACCAGAGGTAGCCGTCGCCGGCCTGGGCCATGCACCGCACCTGGCTTTGCGCCAGACCATCCTTCGGCGTGTACTGCCGGAACGCGTGCTGTTGCCCGAATGCACTGGTCTGGGAGACCAGTACAACGACCACGGAACGGACAAGGGACCGCAACACGATGGTCGTGGTTCAGAACGTGTTGATCAGGCCCAGGAAATCGGGAAGCCTGCGCCGCGATACGGGTATGAGTGTGCCGTTGTCCAGCACGGCCATGTTGCCCTCGGTGCGGTTGAACCCCTTCAGGTGGCCGAGGTTGATAATGAACGACTTGTGCACCCGGAAGAAGGTCTTCGGATCCAGGTTGTTCTCGAACACGCGGATGTGTTTGCTGCTAACGGAACGCTTGCCGTCCAGCAGGTGGATCGTGGTGTAGCTGTCGTTCGCCTCCAGGTAAAGGATGTCCTCGTGCTTAAGGAGGATCAGTCCATCGCGACCCGGGATCGCCACGCGTGAACTGAGCGGCGATGCCGGGTCCTTCATCAACGCCGCTATGGCTGATGGCTGCGTACCACCAAGCTCGTCGGTCAGCTTCTGCATCTTCTTGACCGCACGCTGCAACTGCTCGTGATCGATGGGCTTTTCGAGGTAGTCGAGCGCGTTCTGCTTGAAGGCCTTGAGCGCGTATTCATCATACGCCGTGGTGAACACTACGGGCAGGTCAAGCTCTGCGATGGAGGCCAGCAGTTGGAAACCGTCCTCGCCGGGCATCTTGATATCGAGGAACAAGCCGTTGGGCTGCAGCTCCTGGATCTTTTGGCGTGCCTCTGGCGCACTGGCCGCCTGGCCGATCACTTCCACCTCAGGACAATACTCCTCCAGCATCAGTCGGAGGTTGTCCCGTGCATCGGCTTCATCATCCACGATCAGTACGCGCAGGGCCATGGGTCGGTCGGTTTGGCGAAAAGATAAACGATGGGCGTCACGCACGGTGTTCCGGCCAGCCAACGGTCGTTCCGAAAGGGGCATCGGCGGATGGGGTGTTGCAGCATTGCCTGGTCGTCCCGGTGCGGGCGGTTGGTCGCGTTACCGAAGGTTCGTCAGGTACGGCCGTTGCTCGTTCGGCGCTTTTCATGGGTTTCTTACCGGAGTAGTTTGGGGTCACCAACGCTCCTAAAACCCCTCGCAGCCATGTACACTTCAACACATCCGGTCCAGCGCCCCGATCGGTTCTGGATCTTCATCGATCAGGGGAGCTGAGCTCCCGACAGCTTCTTGTTCTTGGTTTGGTGGTGGGGCCCGGTCCGCAGCAATGTGGATCGGGCCCTTGGGTTTTGCAACCCCAGGGGCTTGCCCGGCGTAGAAACGCCCAACCACCCCTGCCATGGAGAACACCAACCATCACATCCGCCTGCGCATCGATCAGATCGAGCGCCTGCTCATGTTCGACTACGAACCCGGTACCCACGACGCGCTGTTCGATATCTGCGATAGCAACGGCCACATCGTGAAGACCGGCGAGGTGAACGGCCCCGTGACGCGGGTCCGCATCACCGACCTCGACGGCGAGGAGTATTACCTGATGGTGCTTGATGGAGAGACCTCCACCGTGAAGCCCTTCCAACTCCGCCGCGTCGCTTGACCTCCTCCACACCCATTATCCCCGTATACCGGGCCCTCACCGTGGCCGGCAACGTGCTGGACCGCGACGAGGACGGAGAGGTCTACCACACCTGTGTGGTGGATACCACGCTGCCGGATGAGGTGGTTGTGGTGTATGAGGTGAAACGATAGGATCGTTCGCAATGAAAAAGCCCCTCGGACCTTCGAGGGGCTTTTTCATTTGGTGCAACGGCGTTCACCCATTAGGCTTCTGCCGGTTTTCGTAGCTGGGGGATCAGGAACCACGCTGCGCAGATCGAAAGTCCCAGCAGCAAGAGCAGATTGGCACCAGGCCAGTGCATGATCTTGAACGATCCGCCGGTGATCACGGCCATTACGGACCCGATGAGCATGCCCGGGTACTGTAGCTGAACGACCATCGGCCCAG
>JBEICT010000346.1:0-2867 GCA_040383865.1 Flavobacteriales bacterium
CCTTTCCCAACGATATGAGCGATCGCAGGGAGTTCATCAAGCTGGGGGTGGCCGGAACGGCTGCACTGGTCACCGGGTGTGTGGGTAAGAATGATGGGGCGAGCACCGGGCCGAAGAGATCAAGCGGCGCTTCAGCACAAGCGAAGGGTGCCATTGTCCTGAGCACGTGGGACCACGGCATGCCGGCCAATGCCAAGGCCTGGTCTGTGCTGCAAGGCGGTGGCAGTGTGCTCGATGCGGTAGAGCAGGGTGTGGGCGTGATCGAGAGCGACCTCACCAATCGCAGCGTGGGTCTGGGCGGAATGCCTGACCGCGATGGCCATGTAACGCTCGACGCCTGTATCCAGGACCACAACGGACGTGCTGGTGCCGTTGCCTTCGTGCAACGGTTCGAGCACCCGGTCAGCATTGCCAGGGCGGTCATGGAGCGCACACCACACGTGATGTTGGTGGGCGCTGGGGCGGAACGATGGGCGCTGGAGAACGGGTTCTCGCCCCGTGATGTGGAGATCCCTGAAGTGCGCAAGGCGTGGACCGAATGGCTGAAGAAAGGAGAGTACGTACCCGTGGCCAACGTGGAGAACCACGATACCATCGGCATGGTGGCCATGGATGCACAGGGAAGGCTGGCCGGAAGCTGCACCACGAGCGGCATGGCCTTCAAGGTGCATGGCCGGGTGGGTGATTCGCCGATCATTGGTGCAGGCCTTTTCGTGGATGGTGAGGTGGGCGCCGCTTGTGCGACCGGGGTGGGCGAGCTGGTCATCCGGAACGCCGGCAGCCACACCGTGGTGGAGCTCATGCGGGCCGGCTGGGACCCCACGGATGCGTGTCGCGAGGCCGTGCAACGTATCCTGCGCAAGCTGCCCGATCCCACAGGCATGCAGGTGGGTTTTCTCGCACTGCGTAAGGATGGGAGCTACGGCGGCTGGAGCGTGTTCAACGGGTTCAACTATGCCGTGCGGTTCACCGACCTCGATGCCCTTGTGGATGCCGGTCACGAGCTGGTGCTGCCTTGATGGCCTTCTCTATACGGATTTGGATCCTTCATTTGCACGCACTACCTTTGTTCTGCATGAGGTGCTCCTGTGAACGCTCGTTCTACACCTTGACCCTCGCGGCCGGGCTGTTTCTGGCCACGCCGGTACAAGCGAATGCTCCTGGCGAAGGTTCCTCCGTACGGGTGGAGTGTACGCGCTCTTCTGCCTTCATTCAGGTGCAGGTGAACAGCGATCGGAAGATCGGTAATGTGGTCCTGGAAGTGCGCGATGCCGACGGCCGAACGCTCTATCGGGAGGAAGGCAAGGCCATGACCGGTGAACTGGTCCGTCGATTGGACAAAGGGGCATTCCCCCGCGGCACCCATACCATCACGGTGCGTGCTCGTGATCTGGACATCACGCAGCAGTTCTCCATCGACTAGGTCTACCAGCCGGCCGCGAGCAGGCTCGTCAATTCCCTGTCCTGTGCCAGATTGCGTCCGGCAGATGGGGAGGAAGCGACCTTCGCACGGGTTTTCGTGGTGATGGCCTTCACCTCTGTATTGGCCACGGTCTGGTTCCTCGAAAGTTCTTCGAATTGGATCACGCGGCCTGTTGCAGGTGCGTTGGTGTAGGACGGAACAGCATCGGCTTCCTGCTTGCTGTTGTCACTGGTCACTATGGCCACCTTTTCCTTCTTAGGTTCCTCTGCAGGCTCGGCCACGATATCCGCATTGTCCACGGGTTCCAAGGAGATCATTTCGACCATGCTCTCCGCTTCTGACGGGGCATTGTCCTCGTTGCGTACTTCGGCAAGCATCACCTGCGTGTTCGCTTCGGCATCCGTGCTGGCGCCAGCTTCCTGTGCGGTGTCAAGCGTGGCCTCAGGCTCTGTCGAACGTACCGCCGGGGCTTCCTGTTCCTTCAGCTCTGCCAGTGCGCTCCCGGTGGATGCTCCATCGCCCTGGATGAACCATACGGCCACCACGATCAATAGCGCCAGTGACGCAAAGGCCAGTGCAGGACGCCACAACGAAGGGAGTTCACGCGGCACCAGCACACCGCCGATACTGTTCAGCCAGATGCGCCATTGCGGTTGACGCTGCGCCCGGAACGCCTCCATGACGTTCGCACGAACGCTGGGCAAAGGCTCCAATGGGGGCGCTTGGGCATCGTTGGTGCGCAGCTCGAGCAGCAGCGTGCGCATGGCCTCGTATTCCGCGCGACCGCTCAAGTGCCGCAGGACGTAGGCCCGTTCCTCTTCGAGCAGTTCATCGAAGGAGCGCTCGTAGAGCAGGCTCTCGATGTCCTCGGGATCGTATTGTTCACGCCTTTCCATGGTGCAGGGCGTTGGGGTCGAACTCTTTCATGCGCTCGGCCAGTTTTTTAAGGGTATAGAACAAGCGGCTCTTTACCGTGCCTTCGGAACAACCGAACACAGCGGCGATCTCCTTGATGGCCATGTCCTCGTGGTACCGCATCACGAAGGTGGCCTTGTGGTCGGGGTCCAACCGGGCAAGCTCCTGGTCCAGCCGACCGCGGAACCGCTCATGGTCCACATCAATGCCGTCGCGCGCCTC
The DNA here is from genome assembly GCA_040383865.1 of Flavobacteriales bacterium. Lineage (GTDB taxonomy): Bacteria > Bacteroidota > Bacteroidia > Flavobacteriales_F > PHOS-HE28 > PHOS-HE28. Next base: position 2,561 of record JBEICT010000346.1, read on the forward strand.
CTCCCGGTCCACGCCGTGGCGCAGCTCGCGGGCCGCAGCACGTACCACCTCTTCATGACGGTACGCGTTCTTGCACATGTTGTTGGCCACACTGAACAACCAGGTCTGGAAGGGCCTTGATGGATCGTAACTGGCCGGGCGTTGTGCCAGTTTGGCGAACAGGTCCTTACATTCTACTGGTTTGACTATGGAAAGTCAGGTGGCAAAAAAGTCATACCAAAGTTCATTCAACATAACCGAGGATTATTTCCGTAGCTAGGTTCATTAGACTAGCCCAGGAATGATGCGGACATGGATGGTTCACCCC
>JBEICT010000347.1:0-2859 GCA_040383865.1 Flavobacteriales bacterium
ATGACGGCGATACTGGCGCTGGCCACGGTGGCGAACGCGGGGTGAGGGGGGTTATTCAGTGGTGAACTAACAAGGCCCCGCTGAGCAGGGCCTTGTTAGGAAGCAGCCGGAACGATGACGTCCCTTACCGCTCGTGAAGAAACATGTGGTGCCTATCCGATCGTCGCGAACGACCTATCCCCATTCAGTAGACATATCAGCCATGAGCTGGACATGTGCCGATGGTTGTCCGTCCACCATTTCCTCAGCAAGGTCGCCGATCCAATAGGGCGCTGTGTTCTCTTTCCCGTTCGGGTCGTTGTTACCGTGTCCAAAGCGGAGATCTGCGGCGGTAGAGTCCAAGGCGTGCACGCATTCATGAATGAGCGTGGCACAAATGGACCCAAGCGACCTGTTCAGCCGTCGTTCGTTCAGGAACACGGTGTTGGGAAACCGGTCATCCTCAAAAGCGAGCGCCTTGCTCCAAGGCCATTTGCTCCTGTACAACACAACATTGACCGAGCATTCCGATCGCTCCATGAGATCAGCGATCTGGGCTGGTGTAGCCGTGGACATTTCGAATGCCGGATGCCTCCTTATCCGTGCATAAAGATCCGGATCCCTTAGGAGCGTGTTCGTACGTTCCACCGCTGCGCGCACAGCTGGATGTGTCCCAGAAAATATGATGGTCATGATCTTGGAGTTTGGATCGGGGCGAACACCTGTCCATGCTAGGCACCGACAAGGTCGAACAAGCCATTGGACCTCAATGAGACCGCACGATACAGGGGTGTTATGGCCATGGGCGAGATGATCTCCAGGGTGGACTTGGTGTTCGAGACATACTCGAAGCGCCCACTGCCGAGAGCCTTCAAGGAGGTCACGGGTGCATCATTCTCGGCCTTCAGGACAACGGTGTTCTTCCGTTCGGCACTGTAAACGACCGTACCTGATGCAGCTGTCATGACCTCGCTGACCAGGAAGAACTTGTTCCTGTTGTTGGCCCTGTCCCATCGGCGTTCATGCCACAGGGCATTCAGATCGTCCTGCACGAGCCCGAGCTTGATGGCCGTGGACTCGACATCGTTAAGTGCAACGAACGCGCTGTTCTTCGCGCCGAACTTGAGTTCGACCTCCGCTTTGCCAACAGGGGCGTTCGCCTGGCCACCAAGGGCTACGTCAACGGTCGATTCCTGGGTCAACTTGAAGAAAGCCGAAGTACTCTTTTCGATCTTTCCGGTCCACGTGAACCCAGGTACAAAGTCGGCCAGATTACCCATGATCAGATGCTGCCCATCCGACCATTGGACGATCTGTCCAAGTTCGATCGGCCTGTTCATGAAATTCCCGATGAACTTTACACCGGCGAAAATGTGATTGAGCTTTTTCAGTGCGGGCATTGTGAAGGTTGTTTAGGAGATGTGTTCTGTTCCGGATCGTTCCGGATACCATGGCAAAACAACCCTCACCAGACCCACTTCACTAACGTCTTTTCCACGCCACCCACCCACGTCTTTTTCACCTTGTTGAGCCCCTGGACATGGGCTTAGTTTGGTCGCACAAACCCATGTACCAATGACCCAAGAACGCAACCCTCATTCGATCGGCAGGACCCACACATTCATGCTCCTGCTGTTCGCCGCACTGCACGTTGGCTGCGGTGGTGGTGCCGGAACGCCGGAGCAAGGTGCCGCACAGGATACCCTTATCCAAAATGAGAAGGGATTGCATGAGATCAAGATCGAGATGCAGGCAGCAAGAGCACATGAGATGACCTGCGTGCGAGCGGACTTCCCGAAGTATGTGCAGCAAACGACCTCGGGCTCCAAGAAGCCATTCGAGCCCCGCAACCCCGCGTTGCAGGTCACGGTGAATGCACTGCAGAACGCCGTGGCCGCTGCCGAACAGGCCTGTGCTGGCGCACCGGGCGTGAAGGGCGAGCATGCGGTCATCGTGCATCATGGGCTGCTGACCAATGGAGAGTACGATGCCTTCATCCAGGTGGTGTGCTTGTCCTATGATGAGAACGATGGTAAGTACACGTATGCAGCGACCGATGATGGCTACACGGTGGATGGCCAGGGTGGCATGGTCTACGACGCCACCGGCCATACGAAGTGGTATGCGAGCGGTGGTCCCGGTGACCGGTATGCGTCCAAGACCTTCATCATGCACGAGCCCGGAGGTTCTTGGACAGCCTACGATGCCGCCAGCGACCGGCGCGCCATGGTGTTCCCGTACGAGCAGGAACTCGCGCTGCTGATCGCGCACAACGACCTCAGTGGAACATCCATGCTTCTGATCGAGCCCTATGCCGAAGCAACGTTGAGGGAAGACTTGGGCGGAGGGCAGTACAACGAGAAAGGGTACTTCCACGGTGTGGCCTGGGTGCCGGTGGACATTGTCCTGGACGATACCATCGACATCCAGCACCCCTTCAAGGCCAAGGCCGCTGACCTGGGCGCACCCTGTCCGGTGAACTGTGCGGGAGAAAAGTTCAAGTTCCCCACCTCAGGGGCAAAGCCACGGACCACCTGTTGAGCGAAGTGGGCATTACCTCCTGTGCCATCCGGATGCACTGCATGAATGCATGTCGCACAAGACCTGGTGTTGCATTCCGTGAACGATGGTCCGCAGAGCCACTAATGCAAAGGCCTGTGCCGTATGTTCGTGGGCATGTCCCTGGAGACCATCGCGCTCATACGGCATCTGGCAGTGGTGGCCTCGGTGGGCTTCGCCCTGGTGGCCTGCCTGCTGGTGCCGCGGTGGTGGGTATCGCCGCTGCGCTGGGTGTTGGTGCCCCTGGCCGTCTCCTTCCTGCTGGAGACCACCGGCACCTTCACGGCCCGCCTGGGCATCAACAACACGTTGCTCTATAAC
>JBEICT010000348.1:0-2848 GCA_040383865.1 Flavobacteriales bacterium
GAAAGCGGATTGATCCGCCGTCCGATCCTTCCAGGAGCGCCTCGCAGCAATGCGGGGCGCTCCTGCGTTCGGGGGTGGCAGATGGATTAGTTTTCGGTCGCACCCAACCCCACAGCGTTCGGCTGCGTGTAGGGGAGTGAAGACCGAACGAACAACCTCAACTCCATGCGACACACACTTCGATCCCTGCTTGTGGCTGCCACCGTCGTGGTCGGCGGCAGCGTGCATGCCCAACCCCTGCCGCCATTCCAGGTCACGGTGACCGTCAGTCTGGCAGGCTGCCCCGCCAATGCCACCGGCAATCTCCAGACCCTGTCGGGAACCCTTCCGGCCCAGGATATCGACTTCGCCTTCTGGCAAGGGGGTTCGGGCTCCTGCTCTGCCAGCTTGGACCTCCTCATGGACAGCTTCAGCGGCTCGCTTGTCGTAGCGGTGCCTTGCTCCGGCGTAGTGCTCACCGATACCGTGGACTACCAGATCAACACGCTCGGCGGTGATTCCGCGCACGTGCTCGTGTGGTTGGATTGCGGGGCGTCGTCCGGGCCGGACTGCCTGGGGGTAATTGGCGGCACCGCTCTGCCCGGGACCCCCTGCGTTACCGTGGGCGGTGCCGCAGGCACTTGGAACGCCCAGTGCCAGTGCGCATCGGCAAGCGGGAATTGCACCGCGTGCTTCACCGCCGCACAGGCCACCGATGGGAGCGGCGATCCCATTCCCTTCATGGCCGCCTTCACCAACTGCTCCAGCGGGGGCACCGGGCCCTTCGCGTACATGTGGGACTTCCCCTCCACCGCGGTCACCGCCTTCGAGACCACCTACACCTTTTCCGGCCCGGGCATTTGGCCTGCCTGCCTCAACATGGTCACCGCGGATTGCACCAGTCAGACCTGCGACACCTTGGTGTTTGACGTGAACGGCATGCTGGTTGACAGTTCGCTCTATTTCGATTGCCTGCAGATCGCCAACGGGCCCAACGTGCCCGGAGCACCCTGCGGCAACCCGGCCAACGGCACCGCCGGCACGTGGGACGCGAACTGTGCGTGCATCCCCTTCAACAATACGCAATGCCAGGCCGGTTTCTGGGTGCTCCAGGCCTACGAGGGCGACAGCCTGAGCGGCGAGGTGACGCCCATCCCCTACGAACTGTGGGTGTGGAACCTGAGCAGCGGCACCAGCCCCTTCCAGTTCCTGTGGAACTTCGGCGACGGCACCTCCAGCACCGACCCTTACCCCACGCACGTCTACGCCCAGAGCGGCCCCTACCAGCTCTGCCTCACCCTGACAGACGCAGCAGGCTGCACCAGCACCATCTGCGACAGCGTGAGCATTGATGGCAGCGGACTGTACGATGGCATGGCCCCGGTGGAGCAGGCTGCCCGCAATGGCTTCACCATCCGCGTTGTGAGCCAGCAGCCCACCGGCATCGCCGATCGACCTGCATTCACGGAAACGCGCTTGTGGCCCAACCCGGTGAACGATGTGCTGAACATCCGCTTCAACACCAGCCTGCGTGGCAACCTGCCCATGAGCGTGATCGATGTGAACGGCCGCGTAGTGCTGGTCGCGAACGCCATGATCGCCGACGGCACCAACCAACTGGAGGTCGCCACCGGTGCGCTTCCCACCGGCATGTACATGCTGCGCATGGGTAACGGCAACGAGACCATGAGCTTCCGCTTCGTGAAGAACTGACCACGACCCTGAGGCTGAAGGGCACCCGCTTCATGGCGGGTGCCCTTCGGCACAACGGCATGATACCCGACACCCTCATAGCGCGCTGCATCCGCGAGGAGCCCAAGGCACAGTACGAACTGTACCGGGCGCTGTATGGCCAGATGATGGCCATCTGCTGCCGCTATGAACGCAACAAACAGGACGCCGTGGCCCGCATGAACCAGGGCTTCCTGAAGATCCTGACCAGTTTGGACAAACGACGCCCGGAGGTGCCCTTCGAGCTATGGACCCGCCGCATCATGATCAACACGGTGATCGACGAATACCGCAAGGACCGCCAGCGAAAGGCCAGCGAAAACCTGGACGCCTCGCTGGATGACTCCACGCTGGTGGAAGTGAACGACTACCTGCGCCACATGGAGGCCGATGCCTTCGCGGAGCTGCTGCAACGCGTGCCGGACATGTCGCGCAAGGTCTTCAATCTCTTCGCCATCGACGGCTTCGGCCACCAGGAGATCGCGCAGATGCTGGGCATCAGCGAAGGCACCTCGAAATGGCACGTGTCCAACGCGCGCCAAACCCTGCAACAGGCCATTGCCCAGTTGGCCGTACAGACCACTGCAAAGACCGCCATCCGATGAACCTCGACAACGAATTCGACGAGCTGGCCCGGCGCAAGCTGAACGAACAGGCGTTCCCCTTCGAGGAGGCGCACTGGCTGCAGGCCGAGCAGGCCATCGCCGCACAACGCGGCCGGAAACGCGGCGGCTTCTGGATCCTGGGCGCGGCCGCCCTGCTGATGGTGGGCACTGCCGCCTGGTGGATGCTTCGCGATGCGGAGGTCTTCGCAAAGCCATTGGCTGCCGCGACCATCGAACAGAACAAGGACAAGGCATCAACAGAGCCTGATCCTTCGGAACGCATCAACGGCGTCGCAACGTCCTCTTCTTCGTCATCGGAAATCCCGTCGCAAAACACAGAAGCGAACACGACCACAACGTCTTCCACTTCTGTTGTCGCTAACAGCACGCGTACATCGACCACCGCTTCTTCGGGATCCACGGCAAAGAGCACATCCACAACGCAGACTTCCGCGACGAAGACCACGACCGCGGCCACCGGCAAGGCCAGCACTAGTTTGCCTCAAGCGGAACGTAACGCATCGTCCAAGAAC
>JBEICT010000349.1:0-2847 GCA_040383865.1 Flavobacteriales bacterium
ATCCCGTAGTTCGCGCAAGGTCTTCGACGCTCCCTGAACCTGAAGCGATGTGCTCGAACAGGTCCAGCTTGCACGCTGCCCGCACTGCGAGGTAGCGCCAGTATCCGGTGAAAAGGGTTTCCAATCGCTCAGCCATTGACCAGACGGTGTTTGAGTTCTTCTATCCGGACATCGGCAATGCCGCAATTGCTGAGATAGCCCACTACGCCTCCTTCCTGCTCGACGATATCGAGCACGACCTGCAGGTTGTGGGCATAGGTATCCGACTCACTTGCGAGGTAGTCGGTGAGGACCACATCCAGATCAGCACCGGAAAGCAGGTGCAGCAAGCTGCATACGATGCCGGTCCTGTCCTTCCCGGCATGGCAATGGATCACAACTCCGCCGTCTTCGGGCACCGAGCATAGCGCCTCCACGATCGCTTTTATGCTCGGCCGACACCCCAACGCGAAGAAGCGATACGCGATCTCCTGGTTACCGCCTTGCTGGTAGGCAGGTTCCTTGAACCAATCGGGCTGGGCCCATGGGTCGAAGGGTGCACGTACGTAGCGGACCATGGCCAGTACATCTTCGGGATACGGGTGCTCCTCCAGTTCGCGGGGCGCGCGCAGGTCGATCACGGTGTGGATGGCATTCCGCTGCAACAACTCCGAAAGCCGGTCCGGCTCCATGAGCGCAGGTAGACTGCTCCGCAGCAGGTTCGGCCAACGGATCAACGGTGAGTGGGTGCCCACGGCCCTCAGGTTCCAATAGCGGTCCCTCTCGTACATGCTCTCCAGGACGCGGCGTACTTCCTCCAAGCCGGGATACTCCAACTCTGAGAGTGTGGCATAGAACATATCGAGCAGTGCCCGCTTCTTCCCATCCATTTCGGGTAGGTACATGGAACCGTTCAGTGCATAGATGCGCTTTCGCCGATCCTTGTCCGTGATGTTCACCAGCAGGTTGCGGGGCAGGAACTGGTAGCGATCGCCGTTGGCCTGTATGTTCATGAGTTGTACTACACAGTGCAGCGCGATCTGGTGGAAGTACAAGGCCCTGTAACCATCACTTCGGCGATGGAACGTGGACAGGTTGTCGAACTCGTAAACGAACTTCTGCACGAGCTCCTCTATCGAATGGCGGCGATAGCCGGTCTTCTGCAAGCGCGGCAACTCGTGTAAGACGGTTCCGCTTCGGTCGAACAAGATGGCCTCCTGCAGGCGTTCGTCCGGTATTGCCGACCCTGCCAGATCACGCCCAAAGCTGGCGAGGTCCCGGTGTAAGGCCATTTCCAATTTGACGTGCATCCCGTTGAACCAGGCGACCACTTTTCCGCGCATGGCGACGGGCATCACGTGGTCCGGACGGATATGGAGATTGTCCATTAGCCGGATCAGGTCATCTTCCCGAAAATGGGGGCTCACGAGCAAGCCCAGGTCGATATCCGAATTCGGGGTGGCATCGCCCCGTGCAAAGGAGCCGTAGAGAATGGCGGCATCCAAGCCGTCCATGCCCATGATGGTTTGTTGGACTTCCTTGATGATCTGGTGCTGCTTCATGCTTCGAGGTGTTGTGTGATCCGTTCCAATAGTTCGTTCATGGACCGCTCATCGGAACAGTCCCCCTTGATCATGGTGGTGCGGGGTATCTTTCCCCAGAGGACATCGACTTCCCCGGCTTGTAACAGCGCATCCGTGCGCCGGGCCAGCTCGAAGGCGTCTGCTGGTGGTGCGGGATAAGGGACATCCCAGATGCGATCATTGAGTCTCGCCATGCACACGCCCAATGGCGTGGTCAGCAGCACCACAAGCTCCGGTTCATTGAAAGCCACCAGCCGTTCTGCGAGCAGGATGCCCGTCTCGCCAAGGCCCGTGGCTTCGATGAGCTGGCGCTTGCCTCTGACCACCGCACGGATGAAGCTGTCCTTTGCCGAACGCTCAGCCTCCATGGACCCATCACCGTGCTGCCTGCGATAGGCATCTATGGAGTGCAGCTCAAAGGCGGGGAACCGCAGCAGTATCCGTTCGGCCAGATGGCTCTTGCCTGCGCCGAGATTGCCGAAAAGGAGCACCTTCAGCATGGCTTCCGCATGTTGCATGTGCGACAAAGCGGGCGGTCACGGTAGTCCAGCAGCAGGCCTTGGTATGCCTCATCGGCCACTACCTCGGCGAGGTTCCGCTCGCTCACGTTTCCGAATTCACCCAAGGACCTCCGAAGGTCATCGGGTGCACAGCAGGGCGATATGTCGCCAGTGGCGGAGATCCAAAGCTCCTTGCCCAGGAAGGGACACACGTGATCATCCGGAACCGCATGACCGTTCTTGGGCAGCAATGGTGTGATGTTCTCCAGCAGGATCGGTGTTCCATCCGGTCGCAGGTGTTTCTCCGCAGCTGCCACGGCCAACTCCACGATGGCGTTCCAGCGCTCAATGGCGGCTGCCGATGACTTGAAGCTCAAGTGCTGTATCTCCTCGAAATGGGCCCAGAGGTGATGGCCTTTCACGCGGTCCACACCCAGCCGAGCCGCCAGCGCGATGATGGCAGGCAGCTCATGCATGTTGTTCTGCATGAAGGTGAGCTGGAAGGTCACCCGGCAGTAATGGACGCTCTCCGCATGATGTTCATCGCGCGCCCGGATGACGCGCTCCACGTTCCCGACCGCCTGCTCGAACTTCAGGCCCTTCATCACGGATTCCGCCGTTTCCTTGGTCGCGCCGTTCCACGAGATCTTCACATCCGAAGTGACCGGTACGATGCGCTGCGCCCAATCCTCCACGGAGCGCTTCGGAAAGGTGCCATTGGTGGTCAGGTTCACCTTCATGCCAAGTTCCCTGGCCAACTCCAGCAATTCATCCATCTGCCGATA
>JBEICT010000350.1:0-2841 GCA_040383865.1 Flavobacteriales bacterium
ATCGTGGGCAGCATGACCGGCGCGGGTACCTCCACAGGCAGCACCACGGGTTGCTTGCAGGTGACCGGCACCACGGCCTGGGCCATCGGCACGGCCAGCCCCGGCGCCACGAACGAGTCGTCGGGTGTCGAGTTCCGCACCTCCACCGTGGGTCATGAGAGCATTGTATTCTCTTACGATCACCGCCTCTCCAACTCCGCCACGCGCACGGCCCGCATCCAGTACACGCTGAATGGCAGCACCTGGATCAACCTCGACCTGAACGCGGGCAACTACGTGAACAGTGCCTGCGCCAACCGCGGTGGGCTGGACGGTGGCCGCATCGATGCGTCGGATCCGGCAGGCACCAATGTCTCCGACTCCTGGGGCCGTCGGGTGATCAACTTCTCCGGCATCACCGGCGCCAACAACAACCCCAACTTCGGTGTCCGCATCCTGGCCGCGCACTACAACACCACCGGCGAATTCCGCCAGGCGAACAGCGTGGGCACCGTCGCAACGGGTGGGACCTGGCGCTTCGACAACGTGAGCTTCACCGGCGCTGTCATTCCGCCGTACACCTTGCAGATCCTGCATGCCAGCGACTTCGAGGCCGGCGTGCCTGCCACGGATGACGCGCCCCGCTTCGCCGCCATCGTGGACAAGCTGGAGGGCGACTACGTCAACTCGGTGACCCTGAGCAGCGGCGACAACTTCCTGCCCGGCCCCTTCATGAGCGCTGGTGAGGACCCCAGCCTGCAGACGCCCCTGCGCAACGCCTACATCACCTACTACGGCGGCACCCCCTTCGCCAACAACGACCTGCGCGCCGCCATCGGCCGGGTGGACATCACCATCATGAACATCCTGGGCATCCAGGCGAGCGTATTGGGCAACCACGAGTTCGACCTGGGCACGACCGAACTGCGCAACATCATCGGTGGTGTGAACAGCGGCACGAACATCCGCTGGTTCGGTGCGCAGTTCCCCTACCTGAGCAGCAACCTCAACTTCAGCGGCGACGCCAACCTGAGCAGTCTGTTCACCAACACGCGTGAGCAGTACACCTTCTTCCGCAGCAACCCCACGCAGGCCGCATCGGTCATCAACAACACCAAGAAGCTCGCCCCCAGCACCATCATCACCGTGAACGGGGAGAAGATCGGTGTGGTGGGCATCACCACCCAGGTGCTGGCCAGCATCTCCTCGCCGGGTGCCACCACGATCATCGGTCCCAGCACCAACGACATGCCGGCACTGGCCGCCATTGTGCAGCCGGTGATCGACGACCTGCGCAACCTGGAGGGCATCAGCAAGATCATCCTCCTGAGCCACCTTCAACAGATCACCTTGGAGAAGCAGCTCGCACTGCTGCTCAACGGCGTGGACGTGATCATCGCCGGCGGGTCGCACACCCTGATGGCCGATGCCACCGACCGCCTGCGCACAGGGGATGTGGCCGCTGAGACCTATCCCTTCCTCACGACCGGACTTGACGGCAAGCCCATCGCCATCATCAACACCACGAGCGAGTACAAGTACGTGGGCCGCCTCGTGGTCGACTTCGACGCCAACGGTGACATCCTCCCGGCCAGCATCAACCCGGCCATCAGCGGTGCTTATGCCGCCGACGATCAGGGTGTCATCGATGCCTGGGGTAGCCTGGCAGCCGGCTTCACGCCTGGCAGCAAAGGCCAGGAGGTTAAGAACCTTTGCGATGCCGTTAGGAACGTGATCATCGCCAAGGACGGCAACCTCTTTGGTCGCACCGACGTGTTCTTGGAAGGTCGTCGCAACTTCGTAAGGACCGAGGAGACCAACCTGGGCAACGTGAGCGCCGATGCCAACAAGTGGATGGCCCGCCGCTACGACCCCAGTGTCACCATTAGCATCAAGAACGGTGGAGGCATCCGCAGCGCCATCGGAGTGGTGAACGCAGTTGGTGGTTCCGTGAGCCTTGATCCTCCAGCGGCCAACCCGATCGCGGGCAAGCAGCAGGGCGACATCAGCCAGCTCGACATCGAGAACTCCCTCCGCTTCAACAACCTGCTAAGCGCCCTTACCCTCACCGCCGCCAATCTGCGCACCATCCTGGAGCACGGTGTGGCACAGACCGTCCCCGGCGCTACACCCGGTCGCTTCCCACAGGTGAGCGGTGTGCGCTTCAGCTACAACGAGACCTTGCCTGCCAACGCTCGCATCCTCAATGCAGTGATCACGGATAGCACCGGCATCACCGTCGACACGCTGGTGATGAACGGCATGCTGCATGGCAACCCGGCCCGCACCTTCCGGGTGGTGACGCTGAACTTCCTGGCCGGTGGTGGTGATGGTTATCCCTTCAATACCCTTGGTACTGGGCGTGTGGACCTGAACACCCTGCCGCCTGCCGGACCTGGTGTGGCCAACTTCGCAAGCCCCGGTAGCGAACAGGATGCCTTCGCCGAGTTCATGAAGAGCTTCCACACGACCAGCGCATATGCTTTGGCCGAAACGCCTGCCAGTCTTGATACCCGTATCGAGGAGGTGAACGATCGTGTGGATGATATCCTGAATACCGGTCTGCCTTGCGTGCATGAACTGGTATTCGAGGTACGCACCGATGCCAATGGCTCGCAGGTCACCTGGGAGATCCGTCGCCAGGGTGACAACGTGATCATCCAGAGCGGTGGAGGTACCTATCCCTCCAATGCCACGGTCACCGACCTTACCTGTGTGCCCAATGGTTGTTATGTGCTCCGTGTGTTCGATGCGGGTGGTGATGGCATAGCTGGTGGCGGATACATCCTGCGCACCGTTGGTGGCGACCGCATCATCGACAACCGGAACAACTTCACCAGTGGTGGCGTGAGCGCGGTGATC
>JBEICT010000351.1:0-2820 GCA_040383865.1 Flavobacteriales bacterium
CGTCGCTTCGCCCTTGCTGATCGGGGTGCTGATCGGTGCTGCGGTCTATCTTCCAGACCCCAGCCCAACACGCTTAGTCATTGGCGTATCGATCGTGGTCCTGGGGCTGGTGATCGGGATCCTGTGGGCGACGAGGATCTGGAGAACAAAGGGGACGATCTGGTTCGTGTCCAGGATATCGGCCACGCCGGACCTTGACGGTAGCGAGCCGCCCCAAGCCTCCGCAGGTTCTCACGCAGTGGACCCTGCGGCATCAACGGCGAAGAGCGGCAAGGTCCCTTCGGAGACCTGAACCTGAACCCCACCAGGGCCTCCTGAAAGGCACCCTGCGCCCCGGTCGTGGCCTGGTCTCCATTACGCGCCCGTGCACCCCGTGCAGCAGGGTCTCCTCGTTCCTCGGAAGACCCTGCTGAGGTGGAGATCACTGACCGCGGCCGTGACCAGGCCTCACACCTCCGCCCCTATTGCTTCACGAACCGCGTGGTGTACACGCCGTCAGCACGGGTAATGCGGAGCATGTAGGCACCGGGGCTCAGGGCGTGCACGGCCACACGGCCACCAACGGCACGGCCGGCCTGCACGGTGCGGCCGCTGGCCTCCACCACCTCGTAGGGGCTGTTGGGGTCCACGCCCGTAAGGGTGATCACATCCAGCACCGGATTGGGGGCCACGGACACCTCCGTGGCCGCAGAGCCGGCCACACCGGTGGTGATGTCCTGCACGATCAGGTGGGTGGTATTGATGGCGAGGTCGGTGAAGGTCTCCACGGTGCCATTGGGCCAACGGATGCTCACCTCCTGCACCTCGGTATCGGCACCCAGGCCGAAGTGTGCACCGATAAAGCTCATGTGCGAGAAGCCATCGCCGCTGCGGATGTCGCGGATCTGCGTGCCCAGCGCACTGGTGATGGTGACGCGCGCCCCGATGGCATCGCGATTGCTGAGCGTGCCACGCGGGTTGATGCGGATCCAGTTATTGGCGTTGCCGCCGTTGCGCCGGAACCCATCGCCACTGGCAATGTCCAGGAAGCCATCGTTGTTCAGGTCGCCAATGGGGCCGTTGCCGGGTGCATTGGGGTCGTGGCTGAAGGTGCCGTCGCCGTTGTTGTAGTGCATCGCAAAACCGCCCAGGATGTCGATCCAGCCATCGTTGTTGAAGTCGTGCGCGGTCCACTCGATGCTCTGGCCGCTCCACAGGTCCATGCCGTTGCCGGGGGGCGCATCGGTGAAGGTGCCATCGCCATTGTTGTACTGCAGCTTATGCACCACGCTGCTGCTGGCGCCGATCAGCACGTCCATGTCGCCATCGTTATCGAAGTCGCCCCAGGCGCTGCTCCAGCTCTGGTGGCCATCGGCCAGGCCCAGTGCGGGCGCGGTGTTGGCAAACGCGCCAGTGCCGTTGTTCAGCATCAGCAGGTCCGCCGGATCGCAGCCGCACTTGGCCACGAAGAGGTCCATGCTGCCGTTGTTGTCAATGTCCGTGAAGATGCTGCCGTAGTTGCCACAGGTGGTGCCGTAGCCGCCCTGCGTGAAGACCAACTGGCCGGCGCCGTTGTTGATGAAGGCCACGTTGGCATCCACATCGTGGCAGGAGAAGGCGTCCAGGTGGCCATCGTTGTTCAGGTCCACGAAGTTGGTGCGCTGGCAGAAGATGTACTGCGTGGGGCTGAACTGCGTGTAGGCCGAACCAGTGGCATTGGCCGTCATGAAGGTGGCCCCACTGCCGCCGCCATAGAGCAGGTCGCGGTGGCCGTTGCTGTCCCAATCACCCACGGCGAAGCTCCACGAAGCGGTGTTCACCGCCGTTGAGGTGGGGTAGATGGTAATGGGGTACGTGCCCGCATCGCCCTGATGGGCCACCAGGAAGTTGTTGCTACCGGGCGTCACCAGGTCGTCCCGGCCATCGTCGTTCATGTCCACAGCGCCTTGCACGCCGCCAATGCCCGGCACGGGGGTGTTGGTAAAGAGCACCACGTTGTCGGGCACCCACGATTCCTGCACCGTGAAGGTGAAGCTGCTGCCGGACCAGTAGCTGTCCCAGGCCAGCAGGTAGGTGGTGCCGGCCGTTACGCTGAAGGTGGCAATGGAGGTGTAGCCCGGCCCTTCATCATCGCCGCCGGCGTGGCACAGCAGGGCGCCACACGTGCCGGTGTACACATGCAGGCGCGTGTCGATGTACGGGAAGCCCGTTACGTAGCTGCTCACGGTCCCCACCATATCGGCGGCCGGGGTGAAGCTGTACCACAGCCCCGCGCTGGCGCCATCGGTGGGCCCTGCGCAAATGGGGGCCGGTGCCGTGCCGGTAACGGCCGGTGCGGTGTGCGTGCCCAGGTCCACGGCCACGGCATTGGCGCAGGTGAGCTGTGCGCTGGCCGCCAGGGGCATCAGGAAAGAAAGGGCAAGAAGGGGTCGCAGGGAGGTCATGGTACGTAAGCGTTAGGGTCCGGAGCGTGTGTAAGATATGGGGCTTCCGCGACCGACCTCGGCGACACCTTCCTACCGGGCGCAGCGGGGGCCATGCGCGCAAAGGCACCTGGCATTCCACCGATGGCCCTCTGCCCAACCTCACAACAGCTGTTAAACCCCACTACCCGCGGCAACTCTTTCGCCCCTGCGGCGTCATCCTGTTGTAAACACTTCTTGACATGTTCTCCTTCCTCCAACGCACATCCCCCACCGTACCAGAAGCCATCTCAAAATAGTTTTTGGAAGCGAGCCGGATGGATCTTTTGGCCAGCCAAGGCGCGAAACCCGCGCATAGCTGGACGCTCTGTAAGGGTTGAGCAACGCAGGATGGCCGAAAGAGGCGCCGGCGCAGCCC
>JBEICT010000352.1:0-2818 GCA_040383865.1 Flavobacteriales bacterium
ACTACGACCCCGAGGACGGTGCCGAACTGGTCGCCGTGAAAGGCAAGGCCGATGCGCTCGCCACGGTGGAGCGCTGGCGCACGAAGTGATCAGCCGCGGAGCTCTGCGCCTACTTCCTTCTCGAACGCCTGGCGGATGCGGCCCATGGCCTTGTCCACCTGTTCGTCGGTCAGTGTCTTCTCGGCATCCTGTAGCATGAAGCTGAGCGCGTAGCTCTTTTTGCCCGCCGGCAGCTTGTCGCCCTGGTACACATCGAAAAGGTCCACCTCGCGGAGCAGCTTGCGCTCGGCGTTGAAGGCCAGCTTGCGCAGTTGCTCGAAACGCACGCCCTGCTCCAGCAGCAGACTGAGGTCGCGGCGCACGCTGGGGAAGCGCGGCACCTCGGTGAAGCCCACGGCCTGCGCACGACAGGCATCCAGCAAGGCCTGCTCGTCCATCTCGGCGAAAAGGACGGGCTGGTTCACATCCGCAGCCTTCAGCGCGGACTTCCGCACGGCGCCAATGGTGCCCACTTCACGACCCTTCACCAGCACCGTGCAGGCCTGCTCCAACAGGGCATGCCCGAGCGGTTCCCAATGAACCAGGGCCGTGAGGCCGAGGCGCTCCATCAGCACTTCCAGCTCCTCCTTCAGATCGAAGAGATCCACCTTTTCGGTGGTACTGCGCCAGCTCTCGCGCTCGCGTCGTCCGGTGATCACCAAGCCCAGCGTTTCACGCTCCACCATGCGCTCGCCCTCCTTGGTGTAGGTGCGTCCCCGCTCGAAGAAGCGCAGGTCGCGCTGCTGGCGGTTCAGGTTGTAGGCCAGGGCACCGAGCAGGCCGGGCAGCATGGTGGGACGCAGCACATCCAGCTCGGCGCTGAGGGCGTTGGCGAGGGAGATCAACTGCTCGGCGGTGTGCGTGCCGCCTTTCACCACGCGCTCGCCGCTCACCAGCGAAGGCGTCATCACCTCGCGCAACCCGCGGGCAGCGAGGTGCTGGCCCACTTGCATACGCAGTGTTTCCAAGGTGAGCGCTTCATGCAATACCGGTGGTAGCTGCAGGTGCTTCGGCAGCGGCACGTGGTCGTAGCCGTGGATGCGCAGCACCTCCTCCACCACATCGGCCGGGCGATGCACGTCCACGCGGTAGGCGGGCACCTGCACGTGCAGGCCCTGCGTGTTGCGCTCACGGATGCGGAAGTCCAGCAGCTCCAGGATGCGCACCACCTGATCGGCGGGGATGTGCAGACCGGCGAGGCGCTCGAGGTCGGCGAACTTGAGGTGTACTTCCGAACGGTGCTTCGCCGTGTGGTCGATGTCGGTGATGGGCGAGCTGATCCGTGCACCGGCCACCTCCTTCAGCAGCAGGGCCGCGCGCTTCAGCGCATACACGGTGATCTCGGGGTCCACGCCGCGCTCGAAGCGGAACGAGGCATCGGTGTTCAGCGCGTGGCGGCGGGCCGTGCGGCGGATGGTGGAGGCCTCGAAGCACGCGCTCTCCAGGAACACGGAGGTCGTGGCCACGGAAACACCACTGCGCAGGCCACCGAAGACCCCCGCAATGCAGGCGGGCTTCGTGGCATCGGCGATCACCAGGTCATCGGCATCCAAGATGCGCTCCTTCTCATCGAGGGTGAGGAAGGGCTCGCCCGCGGCCGCCTTGCGCACCACGATGCGGCCGCCTTCCAGCTGGTCGGCATCGAAGGCGTGGAGGGGCTGGCCCAGCTCGTGCTGCACGTAGTTGGTCACGTCCACCACGTTGTTGATGGGCTTCAGGCCGATGGCCAGGAGGCGGTCCTGCAGCCACTTCGGCGAGGGGCCCACGCGGATGCCGGTGAGCGTGAGACCCGCGTAGCGCGGACAGGCCTTGGCATCCTGCACCTCCACGGGCACGGTGCGCGCCTCGTCGTCCTGCGCAAAGGCCGACACATCGGGCAGTTTCAGTTCCAGCGAGGCGCCGGTGCGGTGGTTCTGGGCGGCGATGAGGTCGCGCGCCACGCCCACATGGCCCAGGGCATCGGTGCGGTTGGGCGTGAGGCCGATCTCCAGCACATGGTCGCTGTGCAGGCCCAGGTGCTGCGCGGCGGGCGTGCCCACCACGGCGGTGGGGTCCAGCACCAGGATGCCGTCGTGGCTTTGACCGAGGCCCAGTTCGTCCTCGGCGCAGATCATGCCATGGCTCTCCTGCCCGCGGATCTTGCTCGTCCTGATGATGATGCAGGTGCCGTCGGTCATGCACAGGTTGGCACCCACGGTGGCCACCAGCACCTTCTGCCCGGCCGCCACGTTGGGGGCGCCGCACACGATCTGCACGGGCTCGCCGCTGCCCAGGTCCACCAGCGTCACGCTGAGGCGGTCGGCATCGGGGTGCTTGCGGCACTCCAGCACATGGCCCACCACCACACCGGCCAGCATGCCCTTGATGGGCTCGTGCAGCTCCACGCTCTCGCACTCCAGCCCGGTGCTGGTGAGGATGGCCGCCGCCTGCTGGGGCGTAAGGCCGGGTTCAACGTATTGCGTGAGCCAGTTCCAGGAGATGCGCATGTTACTAAGTCGATCCGCCGTCCCCGGAGTTCATCCGGGGCTCGGCGAAGGTGGATGGGGTTCGGAAAATTGCGGACGGCGAAGATACTTGGTGGGAGTGAGGGCTTGGGTGAATACAAGTCCGCCCCGCCCGCCCCGTAATTTCGCTGCATCCATGGACTACATCGCGCTGGCCATTCCCCTCTTCTTCGTGCTGTTGGGCGCGGAGCTGGCGTGGAGCGCGTTCGCGCACCGGAAGGTGTACCGCTTCAACGACTTCGTGGCCAACCTGGGCTGTGGCATCGGCTCACAGG
>JBEICT010000353.1:0-2808 GCA_040383865.1 Flavobacteriales bacterium
GATGCCGTGGCCGCCTACCTGGATGCCAAGAATTACCAGGAACGGGTACAGCGCCTTGGCGTGCAATTGGAAGTGCCCGATCATTATCGTTCTGATTTCGAGCGGGTAAAGGGGGAATACCTCGTGGAACTTTATACCGAAGGCCAGGCGCAACTGGAGCGTCAGGACTTCAAGGCTGCAGAGGCCACCTTTTCCAAGATCGCGAAGCTGGAGCCCAATTACAAGGATGCCAGCGGTCTGCAAAGCGTTGCCTACTTGGAACCCCTATATCGTGCGGGCAAGGTGGATCTGGAGGCCGGTCGTTACCGCAAGGCATATGACGAGCTGGACCGTGTGGTGCAGAAGGATGCGGCCTACAAGGATGCGTCCGCGCTACGAAGCGAGGCCTTGACCAAAGGACAATACACCATTGCTGTGCTACCCTTCACTGCTGCTTCGGGTCGAAAGGAGATCGCGGCCAAGGTGCAGGCCTATGCCATGACCTCGCTCACCGAGACCAATGATCCCTTCCTGAAGGTGGTGGACCGCGAGAACCTGGAGCGTATACTGGAAGAGCAACGCTTGAGCCTCAGTGGCGTGGTGGACGAGCAGACCGCGGTTCGCGTGGGCAACCTGATGGGCGCCCAGGCCGTGCTGATCGGGCAGGTGACCGATCACCGGGAGGAGGCCGGCCAGCTGCGGCGCAGCACGAAGGATGGTTTCGAGGCTTACAGGGTTGAACAGATCAACAAGGAGACCGGGGAGAAGTACTTCGTGACCAACTACAAGCCTGTGCGCTACAGCGAGTATTATCAGGAGAACAAGGTGTTCCTCACCTTCAACTACCGTTTGGTATCGCTGGAGACCGGTGAGGTGTTGGTGAGCAAGGTGGTGGAACGCCAGGCCGAGGACCATGTCTACTATGCCACGTATGACGGCAACCGCGACAGCCTGTTCCCCAACCGTAATGGGGTGGTGGACCCCACGGACAAGGCCCGCCGTGACCTGCGTGGTCTGCTTTCCGCTCCACGTGAGATGAAGACCGTGGCCACGTTGAGCAACGAAGTGTTGCGCGGGGCCTCCACCTCGGTGGCCTCGGTGATCCAACAGGAGCTAAGCGCCAAGTTGCCATGATGCGCCATCTGCTCATCGCCTTGGTGGTCGTACTGGCCTCCTGCAAAGGCAATCAGGAAGTGGTGATCGCACCTGTGCCTGATCCGGAGCTGTCCAAACCGGAGTGGGTTAGGAGCCGTCCTGTCAGCAGTGCCTACTACATTGGTATCGGTCTTGCCAGCAAGGCGCGCCCCGATTTCCAGGAGACGGCCAAGAAGAACGCATTGAACGATCTGGCCAGTGAGATCAGCGTGGTGGTGGAAGGCAACAGTCTGTTGCAGACGCTCGATCGGCGCACCACCTTCGACGAGACCTTCAGCAGCACGATA
Organism: Flavobacteriales bacterium; assembly: GCA_040383865.1. Taxonomy (GTDB): domain Bacteria; phylum Bacteroidota; class Bacteroidia; order Flavobacteriales_F; family PHOS-HE28; genus PHOS-HE28. Next base: position 1,422 of record JBEICT010000353.1, read on the forward strand.
CGCACCAGCACCCGCGAGCACATCGAAGGTTTCGAACTGGTGGGTGCCTGGGAGAACGGCACCGAATACTACACCTACTACCGGCTGTCGAAGGCCGAACACGCGCGCATCAAGGCCGAGCGCAAGGCGCGTTCCATTGCCAGTGCGCTGGACCTGCATGGCCGTTCAAAGGCAGCCCTTGCCGCAGGTGATCTTCGGAGCGCCTTCGATAATGACCTGCGTGCGCTCATCGCCATGAAGGAGTATTGGGGCGAGAACGATGTGGTTGAACTGGACGGCCGCCAGGTGCCGCTGGTGAACGAGCTCTACAACGACCTGCAGAAGCTTTCCAGCGGAGTACAGCTGGCCATTCTGCCCGAGCGTTGTGAGCTGAACTACACCAACCATTTCCGTCGTGAGCTGCTGGTCAGCGCCCAGTACCGCAATGGCAATGGGCTGCGGGACCTGGTACAGTTGCCACTGGTGATCGAATACCCGGGAAGCACGGGCAAGGTGACGGAAATGAAAAGCACAGATGCCGAGGGCCGTCTTCGCACCACCGTGCAGCGGATCGATCCCCGGGCCAATGGCCAGGAGGTGGTGGTCCGGCTGGATGTGGTGGGACTGGCCAGCAAGGAGCTCGAACCACCACTGGTGAAAGCCCTGCTCGCCAGCCTCACTGTTCCCGAGAAACGGGCGGCGATCGCCTTGCAAATGCCCAAGGTGTTCATGCGTGCGAACGAGACCAATCTGGGGCAGCCTGTTGGCGATGCCGGAGTGTCCACGGCCTTGCGTGAGGAAATGACCCGGAACGGCTTCCGTTTCGTGGATAAGGAAAGCGACAGCGATATGCTGCTGACGCTCACCTCGAGCACACGCCAGGGTGGGGAGTCCAATGGATTCTACACCGCGTTCCTCGATGTCACCTTCAGCTTCCGCGACCGGAGGTCCGGGGATGTGGTGCATGAAGGCGGAAAACAGGCCATCAAGGGCGTGCAACTGGCCTACGACAAGGCCGGCATGGATGCCTACAAAAAGGCGGTGCAAGAGGTGCGCAAGGACCTGGTGCCCGCAGTAATGAACGCCCTTCAATAGCATTGACGGGGCTTTGCGTAGTTTGGCACGCAATTGGAAAGCAGAGAACCAGAGACAACATCAACGTCCACAAACCCATGAAAACCCTGAACACCTCCCGTACCATCACGGTGCTGATGACCGCGCTGATGCTGTCCGGTGCCATGACCGCCTGCAAGAGCAAGAAGAAGGCCGCCGCTGCCGCCGCACCGCCCGATGGCGAGACGGAAGTGAAAGTGCTTTGCTCAGGTCCCGAGTACTTCACCGACAACAAGGTGTTCCGTGCCAACGCACTGGGTGAGAGCATGGACCAGGCCACGGCCAAGAAGAAGGC
>JBEICT010000354.1:0-2801 GCA_040383865.1 Flavobacteriales bacterium
CCAGGCATTGCTGTAGGAATCGGGGGACGTGGTCGCGCTTGCGATGTTCGGCCAGGTCCTCCTCGCGGCGGTAGAATTCCATGCGTACACCGCTGGTGTGGTGGTTCAACAGAGGCACCTTCGCATGCACCAGGAAAGGGCGACGCTCCTTGCGCACGAGGCCGATCACCTCGTTCAGCGTATTGTAGCTCTCAATAAGGTCAGCCCCATCCACTTTGCGCACCTCGAGGCCGGGGAAGCCTTTTGCATACTCACTGGCATCGGCCACGCGGATCTCGTCGGCGCTGGCACTGATGTCCCATTCGTTGTCCTGCACGAGGTAGATGATGGGCAACTTCTTCAGCACGGCCATCTGCAGCGCTTCGGCCACTTCACCCTCGGTCACGGAAGCATCGCCGAGCGAACATACCACAACGGGCGCTCCCTGGTCCTCGGATCCATTCAGGTCGTGGGCAATGCCCGCCTGCTCTTTGTACCACAGGCCCATGGCGATCCCTGTCGTGGGAATGGCCTGCATGCCAGTGGCGCTGCTCTGGTGCGGTATGCGCGGCATGCCCTCCCGCCGCAAACTGGGGTGGCCATAATACGTGCGCCCACCACTGAAGGGATCGTCCCGCTTGGCCAACAACTGCAGCATCAGTTCGTAGGGCTCCATGCCAATGCCGAGAAGGATGCTGTCGTCCCGGTAATAGGGAGCAACGAAGTCCTGCGGCTTCAGTTGCATGCCCAGTGCCAGTTGGATGGCCTCGTGCCCGCGGCTGGTGGCATGCACGTACTTGCTGGTCAGCTTGAAATGCTCTTCGTAGGTCTCGGTCATGGCCTTGGCCGTGCACATCAGTTCCCAGGCACGCAAAAGGATCTGCGTGTCCAGTGTCTTGGGGGCGGCCGGGCTGGGTTTAAGGATCGGCATCAAGGGCGGGTTGACAGGGTCTACAGGAGCGGCCAAATTACGCCTTGGGCGGCGCACGACAGGCCTCGCCCGGTGGATAGCTTTGTGCCATTCAACTGAACAACAAGCGCCATGAGCCGCCAAGCACACGAACTTGACCACCGCATTGTCGGTGATGACATGCAATGCGTGGAGATCACGCTGGACCCGATGGAGACCGTCGTTGCCGAGGCCGGCACGCTGATGATGATGGATGACGGCATCCAGATGCAGACCATTTTCGGTGATGGACGTGGGCAGGAGCAGGGCTTCCTCGGCAAAATGCTCAGTGCAGGCAAACGGGTGCTCACAGGTGAAAGCCTGTTCATGACCTCCTACACGAACATGGCCCAGGAGCGGCGTACGGCCTGGTTCGCTGCGGCCTATCCCGGCAAGATCATGGCACTGGACCTGCGCGACTTTCAAGGCAAGCTGGTCTGCCAGAAGGATAGCTTTCTGGCGGCGGCCAAGGGTGTTAGCATCGGCATCGAGTTCCAGAAGCGGATCGGTGCCGGGCTTTTTGGTGGCGAAGGGTTCATTATGCAGAAACTCGAAGGCGACGGCCAGGTGTATATCCATGCCGGAGGTACCACGGTGCAACGCGACTTGAGGCCGGGTGAGACCCTGCGCGTGGACACGGGTTGTCTGGTGGCCATGACCCAGGACGTTGACTACGACATCCAGTTCGTGGGGGGCATCAAGAACACATTGTTCGGGGGGGAAGGTCTATTCTTTGCCACTCTTCGGGGCCCGGGCCACGTGTGGATCCAATCGCTACCCTTCAGCCGCCTGGCGGACAATATCATCGCAGCTGCTCCGCGTGCGGGCGGCAGGGGCAAGGAGGAGGGAAGCGTGCTCGGGGGGCTTGGCCGTCTGCTGGATGGCGACAACTGACCCGAACGTTCGGCATAAGCAAGTGGGAAGGCCGGTCCAATGGGGCCGGCCTTTTTCGTCAGGCGGGTCGTCCGCCGTCACGTGGGCGGTCCAAGCCTTGCAGGAACCCCTGTACGATACTGAGCACGATACTGAATCCAAGCGCCCACCAGAAGCTCTCCACAACGAAACCGGGGACGATGCGTGCGGCCAGCATCACCATGCCCGCGTTGATGACCAGAAGGAACAAGCCCATGGTGATCAGCGTGACCGGCAGGGTGAGCAGGATGAACAGTGGCTTCAGGAACGTGTTCAGCAGACCGAGTACCACCGCCACCAGCAGGCCGGTCACGAAATCATCGGCATGCACGCCGCGCAGGAGCAGGTCGGTCACGAGCACAGCGATGGTGGAAATGATGAGGCGGATGATGAGTTGCATGGTGATGGGTCCGGTTGGATGAAGTTGGTGAATTCGACCGATACGATGTCACTCGCTCGTGAAGCGGTCCATATCGCGGCGGTCCCGTTTAGTAGGTCTTCCTTCACCGGGGGAGCGATGTTGTTGCTTCACCAGTCGGGCCAGTTCGCGCTTCTCCAGGTCTTCGAACGAGGTGCGTTCTTCGATCAGCTCGGGCACCAGCCTGGCGCCCACGCGTGAGGCCGGTAGCACGATGATCTCCCAACTTCGCCAGATGGGTGGTTCACGCAGTGCGAACGTGTCACCCACCTTCACTTCGGCCGAGGGCTTTACCGTGCGTCCGTTCAGCTGCACTTGTTCGCGGCGCATGGCATCCGTGGCGAGGCTCCGCGTCTTGAAGAGGCGCACGCACCAGAGGAATTTATCGAGCCGCATGGGGCAAAGAACGGAAGCGCCCGCCCTACAGGTACCTTGGAATAGGAAAAGCGCCCTTTCGGACGCTTCCCTGTGACCCCGGCAGGATTCGAACCTGCAACCAACAGAACCGGAATCTGTCATTCTATCCAATTGAACTACGGGGCC
>JBEICT010000355.1:0-2793 GCA_040383865.1 Flavobacteriales bacterium
TGCCCACCGAGCGGGCCGCGGCGGAATACGCCCGCCTGCTGGCCGAACTGCGGCGCGTGCACGCCCTGGCGCCACAGCTCGCCGAGGTGCGCGCGCTGGCCGCACGCATGGAGCAGGCCGGCGCCCCGCGACTGGCCGCACGCCTGCGCACGGTGCCTGTGCCGGCGCACGGCGAGGACACCGCGCTGCCGGCGGACTGGCGCCGCGCGTGGACCTGGGCGCGCGTGAAATGCCACCTGGACCGCATCGAGGCGCGCGCCGAGCTCATCACCCTCTCGGCACGCCGCCGCGAACTGGAGGAGAAGCTCGCCGTGCTGTACAAGGAACTGGTGGCGCGGTCCGCGTGGCTCGAGACCAAGCGCAAGGCCTCGCCGCGCGTGCTACAGGCCCTGCAGGGCTATGCCAACGCCATCCGCCGCATCGGCCAGGGCACCGGGCCCAACGCCACGCGGTACCGCCGCGATGCCCGCCACCACATGACCAGCGCCACCGACGCCGTGCCCTGCTGGATCATGAGCCACGCGAAGGTCTCCGAGTCCATGCCGGCGGACATCGGCACCTTCGACCTGGTGATCGTGGACGAGGCCAGCCAGTCCAACCTGTGGGCGCTGCCCGCCATCCTGCGCGGCCGCAAGATCCTGGTGGTGGGCGATGACAAGCAGGTGTCGCCCGATGGCGGCTTCATCGCCTCGCAGCGCATCCAGGAATTGCGCGACCGCTTCCTGGCGGGACAGGCCTTCAAGGAGGAGATGACGCCGGAGAAGTCGCTCTACGACCTGTCCGCGCGCGTGTTCGCCGCGCACCAGGTGATGCTGCGCGAGCACTTCCGCTGCGTGCCGCCCATCATCGCCTACTCCAACCGCTTCTTCTACAAGGGCGCCATCCAGCCGCTGCGCATACCCAAGGGCAGCGAGCGCATCGATCCGCCGCTGGTGGACGTGTTCGTGGACGGCGGATCGCGCGACCACCGCGACCGCAACCCGGCGGAGGCCGCCTTCATCGCCGCGGAGATCAACGCCCTGCTCGCCGACGAGCGCATGGCGGGCCGCACCCTCGGGGTGGTCTCGCTGCTGGGCATGGAGCAGGCCAAGTACATCGACAGCATCGTGCGTGAGCGGTGCGATGCGGCCGAGCTCATCCGCCGGCGCTTCGAGTGCGGCGATGCGCGCACCTTCCAGGGCAGCGAGCGCGACATCATGTTCCTCTCCCTGGTGGCGGACCCCGCCAGCTGCAAGGCGCTCTCGGGCAACGTGTTCGAGCAGCGCTTCAACGTGGCGGCCAGCCGCGCGCGCGACCGCATGTACCTGGTGCGCTCCGTGGAGGCCGGCCACCTTTCGGACAAGGACCTGCGCATGACGCTGCTGCAGCACTTCGACAAGCCCCTGGTCACCGACAAGGAGGAGGCCGCGGTGCTGATCGAGCGCTGCGAGTCGGGCTTCGAGCGGCAGGTGTTCACCGCGTTGGTGGAGCGTGGCTACCGCGTGATGCCGCAGGTGAAGGCGGGCGCATACCGCATCGACCTGGTGGTGGAGGGCACCGGCGACCTGCGCCTGGCGATCGAATGCGACGGCGACGAGTTCCACGGCCCCGACCGCTGGCCGCACGACATGGCCCGGCAGCGCATCTTGGAGCGCGCCGGCTGGACCTTCTGGCGCTGCTTCGCCTCCACCTGGCGCCTGCGCCGCGAGGAGGTGCTCGCCGAACTGCTGGAGCGGCTCGCCGCCATGGGCATCGAACCCATCGGTGCGCTGGACAAGGTGCCCGACCTGGTGGAGAAACGCCGCATCGTGAACGACCCCGCCACCGATGTGGCCGCCACAGTGCCGACGGCGGTGGAAGGTGCGGGCATTGCGCGACCGTAGGCCGGGAGTGAGGACAGCATGTGTTTGCGCCAGCTGCTCACGGGGTGGGTGTTCTGCGGGGCACCGCGGACATGGACAGCACGTGCACCACGTATCTTGGCCTATCCCGGATGGCTGCGCACCCGCCACGGACCCACATGACCAAGATCTCCATCCGCTTCTTTGACGATCGGGAGGTGCGCGCCGTTTGGGATGAAGCGCAGGCCAAGTGGTGGTTCAGTGTGCTGGACATCGTGGCCGTGCTGACCGACCAGGACGACTACGAGAAGACCCGCAACTATTGGAAGTACCTCAAGGCCAAACTGAAGCGCGAGAACAGCGAAGTGGTTAGTGCCACTACCCAGTTGAAACTTCTCGCCCCGGACGGCAAGAAGCGCCTCACTGATGTGCTGGACCACGATGGCATCATCGCCTTGGGAAAGGAGTTCCCGAGCAAGAAGGCGAACCGCTTCATTCAATGGTTCACCCATAGCGAGGAAAGCGTGGACGGCAAGAGCCGGACGAAGGCGTACGCGCTCTTTGAAGGCGGTCTCATCGACAGCATCGAGGTGGGCACCGGCAAAGGCCTCCAGCAGATCCACGCCTACCTCTTCGGGGGCCTCTATCCTTTCGCGGGGCAGATCCGGCAGAAGAACATCTCCAAAGGCGGCTTCCAGTTCGCCACCTCGCACTTCCTCGGGGCCACCCTGCAGCATATCGACGCGATGCCCGAGGACAGCTTCGACCAGATCGTGGCCAAGTACGTGGAGATGAACGTGGCCCACCCCTTCATGGAAGGTAACGGCCGCAGTACGCGGATCTGGTTGGACCTGATCCTGAAGAAGCGCTTGAAGCGATGTGTGGACTGGAGCCGGATCGGCAAGAAGGACTACATGAACGCGATGGTCCAAAGCGCGCTGGATGTCCGCCTGCTGAAGAAGCTGCTGAAGAA
>JBEICT010000356.1:0-2790 GCA_040383865.1 Flavobacteriales bacterium
CCCCGCCGTACGGCGGAAGACCCTGCCCAGCCTTGGGCTTTGCGTACGTTTGCTGCATAGCCCAACAACGGACAGCCCAGCCCATGCGGACATTCATGATCGATATACTGCTTCAAGGCATCGACGACGAGACCCGCCTGCGGCTGCTGCCGAAGGAACAGGAGATCATTAAAAGCTGGGAGGCCGAGGGCACCCTGCTGGCCAGCTACATCAAGCGTTCGTGGTTGGTGGGTGTCCGTTGCGTGGCCTTCACGATCGGTGGGTCGTAAAGGCGTCAATGCCTACCATCCACCGCCCAACGCGCGGAACAGGCTCACCACGCTGTTCAGGCGCTGTCCGCGGGTGGCGCTCTCCTCGAGCTCGGCTCCGAAGAGGTTGTTCTCCGCGATGATCACTTCCAGATAGCTCGTGTAGCCGTAGTTGTAGCGGGCCATGGAAAGCTCCAAGGCCTTGCGGGCGGCCTCCACCTGCGTCATTCGGGCGGCGTTCTCGGCGGTGTAGGTGCGGTAGAACTCCAGGCTGTTGTCCACGTCCACAAAGGCGTTGAAGACGGTCTGGTCGCGCTCGGCGGCCGCGATGAGGATGCGCTGCTTGGCGGCCTCGGCGATGTTGCGTCGCTGGTTCCATTGGAAAATGGGGCCTGCCAGCTGGCCGAAGCCGTTCGCCACGGCCCCATCGCCACTGATCAGGGTGCCCAGCTCCGGACTGGCGAAGCCCAGCACACCGGTGAGCGAGAGGGTGGGGAAGCGCTCGGCCACGGAAGCACCAGCGCGTTCGGTGAGGCGCTTCAGCTCGAACTCGGCCGCAATGACATCCGGCCTGCGCTCAAGCAACTGGCTGGGCAGGCCCATGGGGATGGGTTCTGCGGCGAGCTGCTGCTCGGTGTTGGGTCGCCCGCGTTCAATGGGGCCTGGTCCCAGGCCTTGCAGCACGCGCAGCGCGTTCTCCACTTGCCGGATCTGCCGCTCGATGTTGGGGATGGCGGCCGCGGCCACCTGTTCCTGTTGGATGGCCTGCAGCTTGTCCACCTCGCTGGTGTAGCCCTCGTCGAAGCGGGCCGTGATGATGCGGGTGTTCTCGCGCCGGGAGCCCAGGGTACGACGGGCGATGACGAGGCGGTTGTCCAGGTCGCGCAGCAGGAAGTAATTGGAGGCCACTTCGGCCACCAGGCTCACCTGCACGGCATGGCGGAAGTACTGTTGTTGGAAGTACTGCGCCTGTGCCGCGCGCGAACTGTGGCGAATGCGGCCCCAGATATCGATCTCCCAGTTCACACGGCCCATCACTTCGAAGAAGCCGCCGTCCACACCGCTGCCCTGACGCCGCGCATCGGCGCCTGCGCTGCCACCACCGCCCGTGGCCGAGAAGCCGATCTGCGGGTACAGGTCGGCCTTGACGGCACCGGCCAGCAGGCGGGCCTCTTCCACACGCGCGGCGGTGAGCCAGAGGGTGCGGTTGCTGTCCAGCGTGGTCTGGATCAGCTTCACGAGCGCGGGGTCGTCGTAGAACTGCGTCCACTTCACCAGGTCGGTGGTGTCGGTGTTGAGCGCACCACTGTAGGTGACCTTCGGATCGGCGGCCTTCTGCTGGTACTTGGGGCCCACCATGCAACCGCTGAGCGCCACCAGGGTCAGGGTCGCAACAAGGATGTTCTTCCGGCGCATCATGCGGTGGCGGGGTTGCTTGCGTCGTCCTTCTGCCCTGAGCCTGTCGAAGGAGTCTGCCCTGAGCCTGTCGAAGGAGCCTGCTTTTTCTTGCGTTCGATCAGCACGAAGAGGCTGGGGATCACGATCACGCCGATGGTGGTGGCCACGATCATGCCGGCGAACACGGCCATGCCCATCACCTTGCGGGCTTCGGCACCGGCACCCACGGCGGTGATCAGCGGTGTCACGCCCAGGATGAAGGCGAGACTGGTCATCAGGATCGGGCGGAAGCGGAGCTTGGCGCCATCGAGCGCGGCCTTCAGCACCTCTTCGCCTTCCTCCATCTTCATCTTGGCGAATTCCACGATGAGGATGGCGTTCTTGGCGTTCAGACCGATGAGCATCACCAGGCCGATCTGCGCGAACACGTTGTTCACGTAGCTCTCGCTGAACATGCGCATGATCCACAGCCCCAGCATGGCGCCCATCACGGCCCAGGGTGTTCCCAGCAGCACGCTGAAGGGCAGTTTCCAACTTTCATACTGCGCGGCCAGGATCAGGAACACGAAGAGCAGCGCCATGGCGAACACGGTGCCGCCTTGTCCGGCGGCCGCTTTCTCCTGGTAGCTCATGTTGCTCCAAGCATAGCCGATGTCCGCGGGAAGCGTGGCCTTGGCCACTTCCTCCAAGGCATCCAACGCCTGCGCACTGGTGTAGCCCGGTGCGGGTGCGCCCATGATCTCGGCGCTGCGGTACAGGTTGAAGCGGTTGGTGTATTGCGGACCCACGGTGTCCTTCACGGTGGCCACGGCACCCAGTGGGATCATGCTGCCGTCCGCGCCGCGCACGAAGAAATCGTTCAGCGCAGCGGGGCTCATGCGGTACTGGGCATCGGCCATCAGGTAGGTGCGGTACTGGCGGCCGAACTGGTTGAAGTTGTTCACGAAGTTGCCACCGAGGTAGGCCGCGATGGTCTGGTTCACATCATCGAGCCGGAGTCCCAGTTTCTCCACGCGGTCCTTGTCCACCTGGATGCTTTTCTGGGGGATGGCACTGCGGTACAAGGTCATGGCGCGACCGATCTCCGGGCGTTCCTGCGCGGCCTTGATGAAGGCGCGGGCCTGCTGCTCCAAATACTGCGGCG
>JBEICT010000357.1:0-2788 GCA_040383865.1 Flavobacteriales bacterium
CCGTGTGCTTTTCGAGGACCACTCCATTCCCAGGCCGTTGAAGTATGAGATAACGGATATCGAAATGCGCGCGCAACGCTTCACGATGGAAAGCGGATCGGCCCCGGTGACCGCCACGGCCACGCTGAACCATGTGGGCAAGGTGCGGGCCAGTGCGGACTTCGACCCCAAGGACCTGCGCAACGTGGACCTGCACGTGACGGTGGACAGTCTGATGATGAATCATCTGGACCCCTATGTGCATTGGTATGCGGCGCATCCGGCGGTGGACGGCATGGTGCGTTACGAAAGCTGGACCAGCATCCGGAATGGACGGATCGATTCCAGGAACCAGCTGTATATCGACCGTCTGAAATTCGGCAAGCGCATGGATCAGCACGCGCCTGACATCTATGTGCTGCCGTTGCGTCTGGCCGCGGGTCTGTTGAAGGATGCAAAAGGCGTGATCAAGCTGGATGTACCAGTGAAGGGCGACCTGAACGATCCTCAGTTCAGGGTGTGGCCGATCGTATGGCAGGTATTGAAGAACCTGGTGGTGAAAGCCGTTACGGCACCCGCGAAGATGATCTCCCGGTTGTTCCAAGGCGTGGATGAACGCGATCTGGAGCAGGTCCGCTTCAGGGAGCTCCAGACCGCTCTGGAGAAACCGCAGGTCCATGGATTGAACGAGTTGACCAAGGCCCTGGCCGCCAGACCCGAGCTCGTCGTGGAGCTTGTTCCCTTGGCAGACAGTCTGGCGGAGTCGGGCCAATTGGCATTCTTCATGGCAAGGACCCGATTCCTATACCCTAATGTGGGGGTTATAGGCGGCGAGGACAGCCTACGGGTGAGCCGATTGTCGGCACAGGACAGCAGTTTCGTGCGCTGGTTGGATGGACGGTCGCCCGGTACGAAAGACCTGGCGGCGCCCGAACGTTGCAGGCGTGTGATCGGGCCGGATGAGGTCCTGCGCTCCTGGCGCGAGCTGGAGGTGTCGCGTCGCGAACGTGTGACACGGGCTTTGATCACGGCTGGAACGGCGCAAACCCGGTTCCGCTTCGCCCCGGCCAGCAAAGCCGAGATGGCCACCTACGGAGGCTCGCCTGGTTACCTCTTCCGTTATGATGCGAGCGAAGGCACAGAGGCCGGGGAATGAGGGCTCACTATCGGTCCCGGCGCAGGGCTTTCAACGGGCCTGGCACGTTCTGCAGGTCCCCGCAGTTCTTCCACATCCGCTCATGCCCCAACGAAAAAGCCCCAGCTGCTGCTGAGGCTTTCGCTCCCCGGGCTGGACTTGAACCAGCGACCCCCTGATTAACAGTCAGGTGCTCTAACCGGCTGAGCTACCAGGGAATTTCCCCGTTAAGGGACGGCAAAAGTAGGGACTATTGCCATACATGCAAACGCCTTGGGCCTTGATCGCGGCCAAGACCGCATCTTTGCCGCCCAGAACAGCCACCTCACCATGCAGCTCATCACCGTAGGCACCGTCGCATTCGACCGCATCGAGACCCCGTTCGGCGTGGCCGAGAAGACCGTTGGTGGTGCCGCCACCTATATCTCCCTCGCCGCCTCCGTGTTCCTGGACAAAATGGGTCTGGTGAGCGTGGTGGGCGACGATTTCCCGGAACCCGTTATGCAACAGCTCCGCGACCGCGGCGTGAACCTTGACGGCTTGGAGGTGCTCAAGGGCAAGGAGAGCTTCTTCTGGGCCGGTCGCTACCATTACGATATGAACAGCCGCGATACCCTGGAGACCCGGCTGAACGTCCTGTTGGAGCTGGACCCCAAGTTGCCCGCCGAATACCGGAAGGCTCCTTACGTCATGCTGGGCAACTTGGACCCCGCCGTGCAAGGCAAAGTGCTGGACCAAATGGAGCAGCGCCCGGCGTTGGTGGCCATGGACACCATGAATTTCTGGATGGACAGCGCCATGGAGAAGTTGAAGGAGGTGATCGCACGGGTGGATATCCTCACGATCAACGATGCGGAGGCGCGTCAGCTCAGCGGCGAGCATAGCCTGGTGAAGGCGGCCACCAAGATCCTGGCCATGGGGCCGAAATACCTGGTGGTGAAAAAGGGGGAGCACGGCGCATTGCTGTTCGGGCAAGGTCGCGTGTTCTTCGCCCCGGCGCTACCGCTCGAGGACGTGATCGATCCCACCGGTGCTGGCGATACGTTCGCTGGCGGTTTCATCGGGTTCCTGGCCCGCACCCAGGACCACAGCTTCGACAACCTGAAGCGCGCCATCATCGTGGGCAGTGCCCTGGCCAGCTTCACCTGCGAAAAGTTCGGCATCGAGCGCTTGGTGGAGATCACCCGTGAGGATATCGACGAACGCATCCAGCAGTTCGTGGAACTGGTGGATTTCGATATCGAGCTGGTGGAGGGGTAGGACCACGATGAGCCGCATGGCGTCCACGTCCGCAACCTCCAGGCTGCATGCGTTTGACGGCTTGAGGGCAGTATGTGCCATGGGTGTGTTCCTGCACCACCATGGGCCTTCCATAGTGGCATTGGACCATCCTGTCCTTCAGGGTTTATTCCATGCGGGTTACCTCGCACTGGGCCCCTTTTTTGTCCTAAGCGGATACCTTATCACCGACAGGTATTTGGCCATGCAAGGCCGTGCCTGGCGAGCCTATTTCATCTGGCGGGCCGCACGCATCCTGCCGCTGCTCGTGCTTGTCACCACACTGGCCTTTATTTCGCATGTTCGGCACGGTACATTGACTCTCGGGGAAGCACTTCCCCTGTACCTCGCGAACATAACCACCGTGAAGGGGTGGTTCGATGACCTGAAGTTCTC
>JBEICT010000358.1:0-2787 GCA_040383865.1 Flavobacteriales bacterium
CCATCCGAGGAGCCAGTTCAGAGCTTTATGTCTTTCGGGTATTGCCTCACATGCCAGATCACTAGGCTCAGGCTTTTTAGTCCTGCGTGCATCTCTTATCCGCCAATGAGCATGGTCTACGGCGTCGTGCTCTCGATTCAATTCTTCGTTCGATAGAATTGAGGCGTTACTTATGAAGGCTTGAGTATCCGTGAACAATCGGGGAAGCTTACCCACAATATTGGAAAGCTCTACCTCCTTTCCCAAGTCAGGTTTGATGGTTGCATTAATTGCCCATGATAAGGAGGCAAGTGCTTCTACTCTCCAGGTAGCATCAATTACCTGCTGCTTTGAAGGTCGTTTTGAGGTCAAGAACGCTTGCTCCCTTGGGCTTGTGAATTGCCATAGTCGTTCCGACTTCAACCACTCGACGATCTTGTTTCGGTCATGGTCGTAACCAGCAGCCACGATCGCATACAGGATAATACAGCGCCGTGCGACCTGCTTGGCATTCTTTATCCTTTCTGCCATTTGAACACTATATGTTCGTGATTCCCTCCACCACCTCTACCGGATCCTTCACCCCCTCCACAAAGCCCAGTACCTTCAGCATTACCTTATCCAGCAAAGTATCCGGGCAGCTTGCACCGCTGGTGAGGATGATGGTGAGCGGACGCTTCTCAGGGAGCCAGTTGTTCGTGCTCTCCAGCTTGTGCTCCGGGTAGTTGAAGTGCTGGATCCTCTCCGCGCTCAGGATCTCGCCCTCATCCTTGATGTAGTAGGTGGGGAACTTGTGCTCCAGCAGTTCCACCAGATGGCTGGTATTGCTGCTGTTGTAGCCGCCCACCACCAGCGCCAGGTCGGCCTCGGCCTTCAGCAGTTCGTTGGTGGCGTCCTGGTTGTCGTTGGTGGCGTAGCAGAGCGTGTCGCGCGTATCGGCGAAGTGGGCCTTGATGTCCGCCTCGCCATGCTTGCGCACCATCACCTGCTTCAGGTGGTCGGCGATGGCCTGGGTCTCGGTGGCCAGCATGGTGGTCTGGTTCACCACGCCGATGCGGGCAAGGTCCTTTGCGGGGTCGAAGCCCGCTGTGCTCCGTGATCCGAACAGCTCGTGGAAACGCGCGGCGGGCAGTTCACCGGTGATGATGCGGCCCAGCTCCTGCGCCTCGGCCATGTCCTTCACGATCACGGCCGGTGCCCCTTGCGCCGTGTGGCTGAAGGTGGCGCGGGTCTCCTCGTGGGCCGCCTTGCCGTGGATCACCACGGTGTAGTCATTCTGGCCCAGCTGGGCACTGCGGTTCCACACCTTCTCCACGAAGGGGCAGGTGGTGTTGTACTTCAGTGGGTCGATCCCGATGGTCTTCAGCTTCGCCTCGGTCTCCAATGTGGTGCCGAAGGCGGGAATGATCACGATATCATCCGCCGTGATCTCGCTCCAGTCCATGAGCATCTGCCCGTGTGTATCCTGGATGAAGCGCATGCCCCTGCTGGTGAGGTCGTCGTTCACGGCCGGGTTGTGGATCATCTGGCTCAGCAGGAAGATGCGCTTGCCGGGGTTCTCCTCCAGGGCCCGGTAGCTGATCTCGATGGCGTTCTCCACCCCATAACAGAAGCCGAAGTGGCGGGCGAACACGAAGCGCACCGCACCCAGGTCGAGCAGGGTGGGGCTGAGGTCCTTTTTCTTGGGGTCCTGTGCCTTGCGGTAGGCCTTCAAGCGGCCAATGAGGTCGCTGCGGTAATGGGTGGGGATGGTGAAGGAGCGCAAGGGGGAAGGTGGGAAAGGGAGTGCGTGGTAAGGTGCAATTGGCTGAGGCTCAAGGTCTCAGGCGGGGAATGAACGCCAAAGGTAGCCAAGCTGTTCACTGGACTTGTGGCCCGCGAGCGACCCCCACATGTCCCCATTTTCCTGGTTCCATATTCAAGAGCTTGAAGATCAGCTTCTTTCCCTACTTTTGCGGTCCTTTTTCGGATCAGCCGGACGGCTGGCCTTAGCAGGAAGCTCACGCAGGGACACCGTGGGCCAACCAAACCCTCCCGGTCGGTGGCCCCTTGGTCCGGGATACAAGTAAGTGCACCGTCAATGTCGACAGTAGAGAACAACAAGGTCACCCTCGCCGAGCCGCCCGCCGATTTCGATTGGGCCACTGTGGAGGACGACAAGAAGGCCCTTTCCGCTTCCGATCGGGAGCGCATGGAGAAGGCCTACGAGGACACCCTCAGCAGCATTTCCGAGAAGGAAGTGCTCATGGGCACCGTCGTCGGTCAGACCAAGAAGGAGGGGGTGATCAAGACCGGCTACAAGTCCGAGGGTGTGGTCCCCATCAGCGAGTTCCGCTACAAGCCCGATCTGAAGATCGGTGACCAGGTGGAGGTCTACATCGAGAAGCAGGAGGACAAGGGTGGTCAGATGGTGGTGAGCCACAAGACCGCTCGTGTGCACAATGCCTGGGGCAAGGTGAACCATGCCATGGAGACCAACGAGATCATCACGGGCTACGTGAAGTGCCGCACGAAAGGCGGTCTCATCGTGGACGTGTTCGGCATCGAGGCCTTCCTGCCCGGCAGCCAGATCGACGTGAAGCCCATTCGCGACTACGACCAGTTCGTAGGCAAGAACATGGAGTTCAAGGTCGTGAAGATCAACCAGGAGTTCAAGAACGTGGTGGTGAGCCACAAGGCGCTGATCGAGGCCGAACTGGAAGCCCAGAAGAAGCAGATCATCGGCGGCCTGGAGAAAGGCCAGGTGCTCGAGGGTACCGTGAAGAACATCACCAGCTACGGCGTGTTCGTGGACCTCGGCGGTGTCGA
>JBEICT010000359.1:0-2785 GCA_040383865.1 Flavobacteriales bacterium
ATGTTGTTGGATGTGCCGGTGGAAGCCCGCCTTGCGCACGTAGCGGTCCACCAGCGACGCCAAAGGTGTCTTGATGTCGATGGTATGCAACACCCCCTCCGGTGCCAGGCCTTCCGCCATGCACAATGCGCTGTAGCCGGTGAAGGTGCCAATGTCCAGGATCAGTCGTGGTGCCAGCAGCTTGCTGATCATGCTTAGGAAGCGGCCCTGCAGGTGTCCGCTCAGCATCACCGGCATGTCGACCGTGGTGCGCGTTTCTTGCGCCAATTCCCGCAAATAGGCTGGTTCGGGACCTGTGTTCAGCTCGGCGTAGTGCTCCAGTTCGGGCGAGAGGAAGTGCATCAGGGTAGTTTGATGAATGGTGCGCGCAGCTGTTCGCCGTCACGGGCCACGCGAAGCTCGTATCGGCCGGCCGGCAAGGTGCCAACATCGATAGCGTTACCGGCCGTGCCCCGGCCTTTCGCCAATGTCCGCCCGGTGTTGTCCATGATCCGGAATTCGTAGACCGTCCAGCTCAGCGGGAGTGTGACCATGATCTGTGCAGTTGCTGGCACCGGGTACACCGTTGTGTTGCGATCGCTCGGGTCATCCATGCCGGTCGCATAGGTCAGCATCCACCAATCGTTGTGGCGCGCAGTGGCATCCACCCCGAGGCCATAGAAGATGATCCCGACGTCAGCGATGTTGACATCCACGGCGGCGATACCGCCTTTGCGCGGTCCGCCCGGGAAGTCGGGAAGCAATGTGCCATTCCAGTTCCCCGAGTTGAGGTCCATGACGAACACCCCGCTGTAGTACTGGGAGCTTGAACTGGCCCCGCAGAGCAGCAGGTTCTCGGCACTCGATGAACCATAGCGGGGCGCAGGTAGGGAGGGCCGCACGCTCCAGGCATCGGCGGTCTCGTCGTAGGCAAGCACATCATTCAGTGCCTGGCCGGTGGCATCCGCACCGCCTACCACCATGTTATACATGCTGCTGGCCCGGTGCCTTGCTGGTCCAGGCATGGGGGCGCGTGGCGACCAGGTATTGGTAATGCGGTCGTAGCGCCACACCTCGTTGGTGGCTACTCCTCCGGCTAAAAGACCGCCGCAGATGTAGGCCACATTGTCCCCTATGATCACCGCGCTCGCGTATCTGCCCGGTGCTGGCAATGCCGCCCGGGGTGTCCACTGGTCGGTGGATGCATCGAACTGCCAGAGTTCATTCAACGGGCCGTTCGCATCCACACCGCCGAACAGGAATCCGAATTCTTCCAGCGTAAAGCCACTGCAGTATTGCCTGCCTGTTGCCGGTAATGCCACAGCAGGGGTCCAGGTCTGCGAGGACAGGGAGAAGGAATACCAGTCGTTGGTCAGCTGGAATCCCTGGTCCATGCCAGTGCCCACATGGATCTGGTCCGCAAGGGTGAACACGGCCGCATCATCGCGCGCATTACCGGGAAAGTCCGGAAGCTGCATCCATTGCTGGCCATGAAGACGCAGCCAACCGATCAGCACAACGGTTACGAGCGATCGCATGTGGTGAAGATACGATCCGGTGAGCGTGCGTGCGGCCCGCGACGGGCCGTCGTTCAAAAGCCTTGAGCCAGTTGCGAAAGCAGGGAAACGTCGCTGGGCTGGGCCAACTGTCCGGCCTTCAGCACCAGTCGTTGTTTCGCATTGCGCACACCGCCCGGAACGTCGGCTACCATCATCCGCCGGTCCGCATCAACGAAGATGATCCGCTCCACGTTGGGGCTCAGACGCATGGGCTGAACGGGTTTGCCTTCATTGTTCCAATAAGTGATCACGGCCCGGCCACGCGCAGGCACACCGTAAGCCTTCACCCATGGCATGGTCCTGCCGTCCTCCGCCAATACCTGTACGGGCACTTCGATCAGTGGGATGGGCACCATGCGGTCGCAGTTCCAGATGCCGAAGCCGGGCATGGCGAACGTCGGGCGTCGCGAATAGATGTACGCGTTGTCGCGCTGGTTACCGATGTTGGTGTTGACTTGG
Organism: Flavobacteriales bacterium; assembly: GCA_040383865.1. Classification (GTDB taxonomy): domain Bacteria; phylum Bacteroidota; class Bacteroidia; order Flavobacteriales_F; family PHOS-HE28; genus PHOS-HE28. The sequence goes on from JBEICT010000359.1 coordinate 1,998, forward strand.
GCCAGCAACGCATACTGGTCGAATTCCTGTTGGCCCATCGCCTTCTCGGTGCTATCCATGTAGCGTTGAGCCTTGGTGTAGGCCTCCGCGAGCAAGCGGTCGCGCCTTCTGTTGGTGCGTTCCACGTTGCGCGCCACCTCGCGGTCGAAGCTCCTGCGCTTTCGTTCCAGTCTATTCTCGTACTGGGCCATGGCCGCATTCACCTTTTCCATTGTCGCATCTTCCTTTTCGTGCAGGTCGCGCAGCTCAACCGGTAGTGCGGACCACTGACCGCGGTCCTTCAGGCGGATCTCCCCGGTAGCATCTCCTGTGGCCTGGAAAGCAATATCCTGATAGTAGTGCTTGCGAACCACCGTTCGCCTGAAGGTCTTGCGGTCCATGGGGCCTTGGTAGATCCAGCGCACGCGGTTGTCGAAGGCGCGCATTTCAGGATGCCGCTGTGCGCCACTGTGCACATCGAACGCGATCACCTTGTGTTTGCGCGAGTACTGCTTGTCCAACGTGAGGTGTACGGCCGGTATCTGTTTCTCGGCATAGGGCGAAATGAACTCCCCGTCGTCATACTCGTACGGCTTCCGCGTCGGTGTGCAACGGCTCATGTAGCAGTAGTCCGGCGAGGCCTGTCGTTCATTGAAGGTGAGGCTGTCGGGTGGGGCTTGCAGTCTGCGCAGCGTGCGGTTGTATTCGCTCACGGCCCTACTGTTCCGTGGTATCGGGCGGGTCTCTCCTCCCAGCAATTGTCCGGCCAGTTCCCACTCGCCGGTGTTCGCGTTCAGCGCATAGGCCCC
>JBEICT010000360.1:0-2779 GCA_040383865.1 Flavobacteriales bacterium
ATACCATCATGCTGATCGGATGGGACAGCACGTCCTGCAATAGCAGCGACACAGCCTATACCGACATCAATATCCTCGACCCGGCGCAGCTCAACCCTTCGTTCGACGCTGTACCTCTGAGCAGTTGCGATGGCTATGGCGTGCAACTGACCAATACCAGCGTGGGCGGCACCTCGATCTCATGGGCCTTTGGCGATGGGGGCACATCCACCCAGCAGGCTCCTTTCCACTCCTACGCATTGCCGGGGATTTATGAGGTCGTGCTCACTGTGACCGATGGCCTTTGCAACGCAACAGGCACATTGGCTCAGACCATTGAGATACCGCCTGCCACCATTGAGTATGTGCTGGCATCACCGGTGCCGCTTTGTCCAGGAGGGACGGCTGCACTGAATGGGGGTGGCGGCTACGACAGCTACGACTGGTCGACCGGAGAGCAAGCGCAGATCATTACGGTGAATGAAGTGGGCGTGTACTCGATCACCGTGACCGATGGCCTCTGCACCGGTAGCAGCAGCATCGAGGTGGTGGCCATTCCGTTGCCAGCCCCCTTGGCCGATCAGCGTGTGTGTGCCGGGGATGAAGTGACCTTGTCCCCAGGCGTGCCCGTCAGCCAGATCCTCTGGAGCACCGGCTCTTCCCAGGTCTCCATTCCCGGTGAGGAAGGCACGTACTGGTTCGCTGCGGTCGATGCGAACGGCTGCACCTTCCGAGATACGGTCGATGTGGTGCGTATTCCGCCGACGGATGGCATCAACTTTATCCCGAACGTCTTTACGCCCAATGGCGACGGGTTGAACGATGAGTTCAAGGTGGATGCGCCAGGGCTGAAGCAGTTCAGTATGGAGGTCTTTAATCGATGGGGGCAATCGGTGTTCGCCAGTACCAGTGTGGACCGTGGTTGGCGCGGGGGCTTGGACAATGGGTCCTCGGCCGTGCCTGACGGCACCTACTTCTACATCATCAGCTTCAAGGACGAATGTTCCAACGAGCCCGAAGGCACCCGGACAGGACATGTGACCTTGCTCCGCTGATCCGCTCAGGGTCCAGCAGTAACAAGGGCGGCCATGCCGCCTTTGTTGTTCCGTATGGCGCCGTTCGGGCTGTCGACCATATGCGCCAGTGATTATCTTGGCGGTGCCATGAGACTGATTTCCATCCTTGCCGCATTCGTAACGTGTACCCCTTTGATCTCGTTGGCCCATGGACACGAACATGATCATGGGTCCGGGGGGCTCGAGTTCCATGTGAACAAGGGTCAATGGCCCGATCAGGTGCTTTATCGTGCTCGCACGGCCGGAGGGGCGGTTTTCGTGGAGCGATCGGCCTTTACGCACGTGCTTCAGAGCGGAGGCCCGCAACATGCCAGTGCCCCGGGTTCTGCGCACGATCCGTGGCGCGAGCATGCCTATCGGGTGCATTTTGTGGGCGGCCGTGCGCTGGAGCATAGGGGCGTTGGCACCCGGCCGCACTACGTTAACTACTTCCTGGGCAATGACCCGGCACGGTGGGCCTCTCAGGTCGCAGTGCACGCTGGCGTGGAGCTCTTGGGGATCTATCCGGGCATCGATATGCACATTGCAGGTACAGGCGGCCTCAAGTACGATTGGGTGTTGGCTCCCGGTGCAGATGCTTCGCTGATCCGATTACGTTTCGAAGGGCAGGACAGGGTGGAAGTACGCGATGGACTTGTGTATGTGACCACGACGGCCGGCACAGTGATCGAGCAACGACCAGTGGCCTGGACCGAGCATGGTGGACAGCGTGTTCCAGTGCCTTGCGAATACGTTCTGGATGGCGAAGAGGTGTACTATGCATTCCCCAAAGGGTACGATCGTGCGGCCCGCTTGGTGATCGACCCCACCGTCGTCTTCAGCAGCTATAGCGGCAGCACCGGAGACAATTTCGGGTTCACGGCCACCTATGATGCCAGCGGCCACCTCTATGGCGGTGGCATGGTGCGAAGCAGCGGCTATCCCGTCACATTGGGCGTTGTACAGGGTGTCTATGGCGGCGGAGAGAACGACATCGCGGTCTCCAAGTTCACGCCTTCGGGCAATACGCTGGTCTGGAGCACGTACATCGGCGGTTCATCCAACGAGGTGCCTCACAGCATGGTGGTGAGCAGTAGCGACGAGCTATACATCCTGGGCACCTCGAACTCGAGCGATTTCCCCACCACGTCGGGTTGTTGGGACAATGGCTTCAATGGAGGGACCAATCCTCCCTTTGCGGTGACCTCCTACGGGTTCAGTTACACCACCGGCTGCGATATCGTGGTGGTGCACTTGAACAGCACGGCCACTGGTCTGATCGGCAGCACCTTCGTGGGTGGTACCGGGAATGATGGGCTCAATCAAGTGGTGCCCACCAACCGTAACTATGGCGACCCCTTCAGGGGCGAGATCATCCTGGACCTGGAAGAACGCCCTGTGGTGGTGACCAGTACTTCCAGCAACGGCCTCTTCACCACCCCCGATGCCATACAGACCGACCTGGCCGGTGGTGGTATTGATGCCTACGTGTTCCGTATGGACCTCTTCCTTTCCAACATCCTCTGGGCCACCTACTACGGAGGCACAGGAGTGGATGCGGGTTTCGGCGTGCAGACCTCCAGCACGGGCGAGGTGTACATTACCGGCGGTACCACCAGCACCGACCTCCCGAGCGCGGGCTCACCGGCATTCTCCGGAAACAATGGTGGCACTGATGGATTCATTGCCCGGTTCCATCCTTCGGGTGCACCGCTGTTGTCAACCACCTATGTCGGCACCTCTGG
>JBEICT010000361.1:0-2771 GCA_040383865.1 Flavobacteriales bacterium
CGCGATCAACGGACTATCATCGATGCCGTTGGCCTTGCGCCACCGCACAGGCCCGTGCTCGCCCAACAACCGGTGCATCAGGTCCACCTGCAGCTCTTGTAGCGTGTGGATCTTCGCCACGCCCATGCTGCGCAACAGGTGCGCGGTCTTCTCGCCCACGCCGGGGATGCGCTCAATGGGCATCGGCGCCAGGAAGGGTTTCTCCGTGCCGCGCTCCACATACCACTCGCCCGCGCCGTTCTTCGCCTCGCCGGTGGCCACCTTGCTCACCGTCTTGTTGATGCTCAGCCCGAACGAATTCGGCAGCCCGCTATCCTTGATGATCTTCTGCCGCAGCTCCACCGCCAGCTTCCTGCTGCCGTGGAATTTGTCGGTGCCGCTCAGGTCCACGTAGAATTCGTCCACGCTGCTCTTCTCGAACAGCGGCACGTTCGCGCGGATGATCTCCGTCACCTCATCGCTCTTCTTCAGGTACGCTCCGCTGTCGCCGCGCAGGATGATCGCCTCCGGGCACAACTGCTTGGCCATCTTCATCGGCATCGCGCTGCGCACCCCGAAGGCCCGCGCCTCGTAGCTGCAACTGGCCACCACGCCGCGGTCGCTGTCGCTGCCGATCAGCACGGGTCTCCCGTTCAGCTTCGGGTTCTCCAGCCGTTCCACGCTCACGAAGAAGGTATTGAGGTCCAGGTGGAGGATGGTTCGTTCGCCGTTGATCATTCTACATTCTACATTTTTCATTCTCTCGCCGCCATCACCAACGCTGGCAGGTCGATCCGGAGGGTCGACGCTGCCGATCCCCGTATCCTATCGGCAACAGGCATTGCCATTATCCGATCCTCCGATCCGCCCCCTCATCCATATGCTTGCGTTGACGAAATAGCTGACAATTTGCATCCGACAATTTAGTCATTACATTTGCTCGTCAGATAACTGGTCAGCACTATGATGGAAACCCTGGCAACCAGGCTGCGCCTTTGCGAAGGCGCTGTCGGCTTCAAACCAGCCGAAGCTTGATCACCACCACGTAGGATAAGACAGTCCTTCAACAGTCATAAGACACTCCCTCACCATGGCAAGCCTCGTCTTCGGATCGAACCTCAAGCTCCTGCGCCAGCGCCGCGGCCGCTCCCAGGAGGAAACCGCCATCGCGCTCGATGTGAAGCGCTCCAGCTACAGCGGCTACGAGAACGGCACCGCCGAACCCTCGTTCGAATTGCTGGTGCGCATGAGCGAGTACTTCAAGGTGAGCATCGACAAGCTGCTCAAGGACGACCTCACGGCGCTCAGCGAAAGCCAGCTCGGTATCCTGGAGCGCGGGGGCGACCTTGACCTTAGCGGTCGCAGGTTGCGCGTGCTGGCCACCACGGTGGACAAGGACGACCGCGAGAACGTGGAACTGGTGCCCGAGAAGGCCAAGGCCGGCTACGCGCTGGGCTACGCCGATCCGGAGTACATCAGCATCCTGCCCACCTTCCAGATGCCCTTTCTGGCGCGCGACCGCAAGTACCGTACCTTCCAGATCAGTGGCGACAGCATGCCTCCCGTGGCCGATGGGTCGTGGGTGACCGGCGAGTATGTGCAGAACTGGCAGACCATCCGCGACGGACAACCTTACATCGTGGTCACCAAGGATGATGGCATCGTGTTCAAGGTGGCCTACAACCAACTGAAGGAGAAAGGCACCCTGCTGCTGTGCAGCACCAACCCGCTGTATGCGCCTTATGAGGTGCCTGTGACCAATGTGCTGGAGATCTGGAAGTTCGTGCATTTCATCAGCGCCGAGCTGCCCGAACCCAACATGAGCCGCGATGATCTGGCCCGCAGCGTGGTGGAGCTCCGCAAGGAGGTGGGGCAGTTGCGTTTGGCCATGGAACAGCAGGGCCGGCTGTCGTTCTGAAGAGGGCTTCGCGGGTCTTCTGGGCCATCAACAACGGCCGGTGCATGGATCAATGTTAGATCCATGTTAACCAAGAGTGAACATAGTGGTACCTTTGGGCGTATCAGTTCCCAAAGCGAACGCCATGCGCCTCGTCCTCATCTCCCTCATCCTGCTCCTTGCCCAGGCTGCTCATGGACAGGAGATCCTTGCCCAGGAGCATTGGCCGGACGGCACGTTGAAGGCCACACGCTACAGCGAGGGAGTACGGGTCCACTTCATCACCTACCACGAGAACGGGAGGGTGAAGGAGATGGGCTGCTTCTTGAACGGCAAGCGTGATGGCGTCTGGCGGCAGTACAACGATACAGGTGTGCTGATGACGCAGGCCAGCTTCAGCCATGGTCAGCGACAAGGGGTGTGGCTTTTCCGCAACCATGCCAATATGATCGTTGGCCGACTGAGCTATAGCGATGGCCTGATCCAACGTGGGGAGTCGCTCGATGAGCAGGGCGCAGTTGTGGCCATGCGCACCTACTGATCCGGTCGGTCACAGTTGACCGATCCCCAACGATCACTTCTCCAGCAATTGGTTCAGATCGCCGCCTTGGCGCACCTTGGCAGCGAGCGCCAGCAAGGCCGCCACTTGCATCAGGGTACCCAACACCAGTTGGATGTTGGCCGAAGGCCAGTGCATGATCTTGAACAGTCCTCCGGATGTGATGATCGCGGTGCCGATCAGGAGCAAGGCAAGAGCGGTGCGGGTCTTCCTGGCGGTTGGGGTTTATCGCTTGAATGCACTGGATCCTTCAGAGGAACGGCTTCAGCTGTTCAAGAAGTCCTGGAAACCCTTGTAGTTGAATACCTTAAAGGCTAGTATGCTCATAAGGATCGC
>JBEICT010000362.1:0-2770 GCA_040383865.1 Flavobacteriales bacterium
AGTGCTCTGAACCAGCTGAGCTAATAGCCCGAAAGCTCCTTGCGAAGCGGCGGCAAATGTAAGGCCTCGGAACGAATGCTCATGAATGAGGACGGCATGCGTGTTCATCACTGCCATCATCGGGTTACTTTTGTGGCCGCATTCAAGGACAGCTCACCATGTCGGTAAAGAACATCAACGATAGTGGACGCATCTTCAAGAGCCCGGTGTTAGAGGCCCTGACCAAGACGCACATCGCCTTCCCATTGACGATGTTCTATGGAACGGGAATAGCTGCGCTACTGCTCTCCTTATTCCGGTTCGACCAACCGGTGGTCACCTCCATTGTGCTTTTCCTGGTGGGCATGTTCTTCTTTACGTTGGTGGAATACCTCGTGCATCGGTACTTCTACCACATGGAGACCGATAGCCCGCGCAAGGCACGTGTCCAGTACATCTTCCATGGTGTGCACCACGACCATCCACGTGACAAGAAGCGACTGGCCCTGCCCCCGTTGATGAGCGCCCTTGTGGCGGCCATGTTCATTGGCCTCTACATCCTGGCCATGGGCATGCCGGGCCTGGCCTTCGGTGGTGGCTTCATGGTGGGATATGCCAGTTACCTGCTTGCGCATTATGCCATTCACGTGTACAACCCGCCCAAGAACTTCCTGGGCGTGATCTGGAAGCACCACAACCTGCACCACTATGTGGGGGATACCGGTGCTTTTGGTGTGAGCTCGCCCTTCTGGGACCACATTTTCGGCACCATGCCTGAAGATCCGATGGCCCGCAAAAAGGCAGCCGCAGCGAAGTCCTGAACGGGACTATTCCGGATGGTCGCGGCCATGGCCCCGGCCCAGCTTATACAGCTCCTCCTCGGCCTTCAGAACGGCCTTCAGACTATCACTGACCTCCTTGTCCTCGATGCGTGCAAGGTCGGGCTGGCCTGCGTCCACCCAGGCGGAGTACCAGAACGAGCCCAATGAGATGATGGATGCGTTCATGCGGCGCTCCACCATGCCTTTCATGGCCTCTTCGTAGGCGGCCGTGAACTCCCGGGAATACATGCGCATGCCCGATCGACCGCGGTCCTCGAACACGTACTTGCGGTCCTCTGGATAGGTCAGGCTCAACTCCCGTTCGATCCCGAGCACACTGTCCACAAGTAGATGACTGGCAAATACGGCGTCCCACGCAGCGTCAAGAGGCTTGCTCAAATACACGGCACGACCCACCAGGTGGTCATAGTTCTCGGCGCTCAGTTCGGGTATGCGCGATTCCCAGAACGCATGGATGCCGTGCTGGTTGGTCAATTGGCCATTGTAGTTCTCCGTGGTATGCAGGGGCACATGGGCGTCGCCGATGTAGTGACCCAGTTCGGTGGCATTTCGCAGGATCCGGTCCACATCGCCACGTTGGAAGGCCTGCACCAGCCGGAAGTACATGACCTCGATGTGCCAGGGCACGATGCCGTAGGCCTGCAGGGTGTCCTCGCTCAGTTTGGCCACGGCGTCCTTCCAGCGGCGCGGAACGTGCTCGAAGGGGTCATGACCATGATGGCGGTAGTGGTCGATGTCGATGTAATGCCTTTGGGCCTCCCCTTCCACCGCATAGCGCCTGCGGTCGGGATCCACCGCATGGTCGCTGATGAAATCGATGTGGCGTTTGAAGAACGGGAACATCTCCGGGGGCAGCGTAAAGCAGGCCATCCGGTTGATGCGCTTGTGGCCGTAGAAGCCCCATGCATTGGCAGGTTCCACCACATCGACCGGCGAAACAGCAAGCAGCAACAGCAGGCCCAGGCCTACAGCAGCCGTTCGAAATGCGGTGCCAATAGAACGGCTCATCACATACAAACGAGCTCACCTTCCCGCAACACGGGGATCTTGGTGCTCTGATCGGGTGTCAGGCAGTACTTCACATCGGGCAACAGGTGCAACTGCTCGATGCGGCGGCGGCGTGGCGCGGCCTTCAGAATACTCATGAAATTGTCGCGGGCCGCCATGTACATGTACTTGGCCGCGATGCTTGAATCCTCCTCCACACCGAACTTGCCGCTTTCCAGCAGGCGGTCCATCACCGCACCGGCGAACACCGAATCCTCGAGATTGAACTTGTCCTTCCATCCCGAGCAGAGCAGCAGGATGTTGTCGTCCTGCTTCACCAACCAATCGCTCAGGGCGGTGAGGTTCAGGAATGATCCGATCACCAGCGTGCGGGCATCCTTGGCGAGGTTGATCGCTTTGGTGCCATTGGTGGTGGTCATCACGATGGTCTGCCCGCTGAGGTCCTGCCCCACGTAGGCCAACGGGGAGTTGCCGAAGGCGAAACCATCCACCACCTCACCATTGCGCTCGGCGGCTGCGATAAATCCCGGCCTGCCGATGTACTGCCGGGCTTCCTCAATGGTGCTGACAGGAATGATCCGGTCCACCCCGTGTTCGAAAGCGGCCACCATTGCGCTCGTCGCCCGCAGCACATCGATCACCACCACAATGCCCATGTCCTGGGCGTAAAGCGGATACTGGCCCGGCATAAAGCAGACCTCCACCCGGTAGGGATAATCGGCGTTACGGCTGACCTGCTCCATGCTTCAGGACCGGTTGAGGAAAGGCAGTTTCACCACTTTGCCTTTCAGCGCTTTGCCGCGGATATCGATCCACAGGTCACTTCCTTCGGCGGCCATGGCCGTGGGCACATAGGCCATTCCGATGGGCTTTTGCAGGGTGGGACTTTGCGTACCGGATGTCACCTTGCCCACCACGTTACCAGCGGCATCGAGCACCGG
>JBEICT010000363.1:0-2761 GCA_040383865.1 Flavobacteriales bacterium
AGCAGCGCAAAGGGCGTGGCCGCCGTGGAAGTGTCCTCGCTGTAACGCAGATCGAGCACGGCGCCCGCGTTGAGCGCACCGAAGGCCGCCACCGCCAGCGAGCCCGCCAGCAGCAGGCGCCAGGCCAGCAGCGTAAGGGGCGCCACATCCTCGTGTGCCCGCAACATGCGACTGAAGATGGGCAGCAGCAGTCCGGCGAAGAGGTAGCCCAACATGTTCAAGGCCTCCACGAAACGGAAGCCCTGCGCGTAGATGCCCGCCTGCAACGCGCCATCGGGCAGCAAACGTTCCAGCATCAGGGTATCGATGCGGTAGTAGAGCGTCATCAGCAGGATCAGCAACGCGTAGGGGAAGCTCTGGCGCAGCACCACCAGGCTGAAGGTGGGCCGCACGGAAAGGCGCACGGGACCGCTGAGCCGGAGCACCAGCAGCAACGCCACCAGCGTGGCCACGGCATAGGCACCGGTCTGTGCCCACACGAACCATTCGATGCGGAAAGCCCCTTCACCGGCACGCCCCCACAACAGCCAGCCCACCACACCGATCAGCAGGATGCGGTCCAGCACGCTGAGCAGGCTGTCCTGCCGGTAGCGTTGTGCGCCGGCGATGTTGCTGCGCAGGTACAACAAGGTGGCCGCCAGCGCCTGGTTGAGCACCAACCAGCCGAGCATGCCCAACTGCGCGCCCCGGTAGCCCAAGGCAAGGCCGGTGCCCACGGTGAGCAACGCATAGCCCCCCACCAGCGCGAACCGCATGCCCGCCAGGCCCCCGAGGGTCTTGCCCATGAGGTGCGTGTGCTGGGCAATGTGGCGCGTGTTGAAGTTGGTGATGCCCAGGTCCAGCACGATATTGAGCAGGAAGCTGAGACTGAGCAGCGCCGCATACACCCCATAGCCCTCGGCCCCCACGGCATCCTGCACCCCGGCATCGATGCCCAGGATGTAGAAGGGCTTCACCAGCAGGTTCAGCACCAGCAGCAAGGCCAGGTTGGTGAGGAAGGTGCGTTTCATACGGCGCCGTGAAGATGGGGAGTGTGGGCGGAAGGGGCGATGACCGAAAGAAAGAAGCCCCACCGTCGGGTCGTTCCAACGGCGGGGCTTCAGCAGATCGCAATAGGGTTACCGCGCCACCTTCACGGCCTTCTTCACCAAAGGCTCGCCATCGAGGAGGAGGGTTACGTAGTACACACCGGGCACCAGATCGTCGTTGTTCCAGGTGTATTGGTATTGGCCGGCCTCTTGCACGGCCTCGTACAGGGCCTTCAGTTGTTTGCCATCGGCGCTGTTCACCAAAAGCTGGGCACGGCCGCTGCGCTCCAGGGTGTAGCTCAGGGTGGTTTGCTCGTTGAACGGATTGGGCTGGATGAGCAGACTGCGCGCATCACCTTGAAGGGTCTCCTCCTCACTGCCCATAGCCTTGCCATCGGCAGGCACGGTGGGGTTGGCGCAGCAGGCGGCGAGTTGCTCCTGCATGATAGCGTTCTGGGCAGAAAGCTCCTGTACAGCACCGATCAAATACGGGATCAGGGCCACATAGTTGACGGTCTTGTAGGTGTGCGCTTCCTGGACCATGGTACCCAGCGTGTCATACTTGGCCGGTACGCGGACCTCCTGTACAAGCTCTGGAAGCACCTCCTCCACTTCCTGTGCAATGAGCCCGACGCGGTCTCCTTCTGGCAGGTTCATTCCCTGTACCGCTTCGGCATTGAACTGATACGACTTCGGCTGGAGCGAGCTGATCACACCCAGCAGCGAAGTTGCATCTTGGATATTGGTCTTCAGGCCCGCATCGGATAGCTGGAACACCTCGTTGATGTACAGATCACCACCCTGGATGTTCACATTGACCTCGAACCAGCCTGCCCAATCATCCATGGGATCCGTGGCACCAGATGCGCGCCCGAACACACCGACACAATGGTCCGTGTTGCCATTGGCCAAAGCCAGGCCCATCACCCCATAGTTCTCCGTGGCCTGTCCTTCTGAAGCTGCGGTGATATCCGCAAAACCGAAGACGCCCACAGTTGAGCGGCTGCCGAATGACTCACCCATTACCCCATAGGCTCGTTGCTGCATAAGCGGGCCCGTGAGCAGAGTGCTGCTGGCACGGCCGTGGACGCCTTGAACTGCTACACCTGGGGCTTGCGGTACATCAAAATAGGACTCTCCAAAAACAGCTGTTGGCGAAAGCAAAGCATCATTCACATGCCTTACATGAAGCTTCATCTTGGGAACAATTAGGCCCACACCTACGCCGTGCTTCTCATTCCAATCACACGCGCCCCCATTGTAAACACTGGAAACATGTGGCTCTGGCGTCTGCACAACCCAGTCGCAATCCGAGGATATGAAAGAGTTAAGACGGCGCCAATGCAAGCGACCCGTACTATCTACCATGACCACTCGGCTTAGGGTATCGTTGTTGTAGTCAGGGATCAATTGACGGATGCGTATGGTACGGTCCAGAAGATCAAGTCGCTCACGCGGGTTCACATGCACTCCACCACTATCAACCGTGGCCTTGTACCAATCCCCGATCCCTACGAAAATGCTCTGATTTGAGTTGGGGAAAAGGCGCAGTCCTTCGAGGCCTTCAAGACTTCGAGCACCAGTAGCATCGGTGCTCACATAGTTACTTGTGAAGACAAAACGCAGATAGTCCGGTGAATAGGGACCTGACTGCTGCGCATTATCGCTCCACTGGAAAACCAGGTCGGTCTTATCATTCCCATTGAACTTCTGGCCCACGTAGCACTGATCGG
>JBEICT010000364.1:0-2743 GCA_040383865.1 Flavobacteriales bacterium
CGATCTGACCGGTGCCGTGGTAAGCAGCCGTACCATCGCTGTGAACGATGGCATGGTATACCAGGTGTTGGAACTGAACGAGATGGCCAGCGGCCTGTACATGGTGAACATCACTGCCGGTAGCAAGCGCTACACCGAGCGCCTGGTGATCAGCAAGTAAGTCGTCCTTCGGATGATCCATGCGAGAGCGCCCGCCTTTTGGCGGGCGCTTTCCTTTTGGGCCTTATCGTAGGGTTCATACTGACTCAATACGATTCGTACGATCAGTTCGTCCAATCATAGCATTGGGGCCTCATGGAAGTAAGAGGCGCCTGGAATCTTCGCAGCCGAACAACACCACAGCCCTTCCCCCATGAACCTACTTGAAAGCTTCTTCCGATCATGGACCGCAGAGGTCCGTGATGTGCCCGTGGCACCTGCTACGGCCTTGCGCATGCAGGACCGCACCCTCGGTTTCGGCCTGGCCTTGGGCCTGCTCAGCCTTGCCGCCCTTGCCTTCGGCCAGGTCAGTATCAGCCACCTGGGTACCTACGCTACCGGTAGCTACAACACGGCCGCCGCGGAGATCGTGAGCTTCGATCCCGTGAGCGATCGTATCTTCTTCGTGAACGCGCAGCTCAACCAGGTGGTGGCCCTGAACGCCAGCAACCCGGCATCGCTGACACTCGCCTTCACCATCAATATGGCCACTTACGGTGCCGTGGCCAACAGCCTTTCCGTGGTGCCCGGAGGTATAGCCGTGGCCGCCGAGGCCAGCCCCAAGACCGATCCCGGTAAAGTGGTGTTCTTCGATGCCAACGGTACCCTGCTCAGCCAGGTGACCGTGGGTGCGCAGCCCGATCACGTAACCGTTACTCCCAACGGTCAGAAGGTCCTGGTGGCCAACGAAGGCGAACCGAACGACACCTACACCATCGATCCACAAGGGACCATCAGCGTGATCGATATCACCGGTGGTATAGCCTCGGTGACCGGTGCCAACGTCACCTCCATCGACTTCACCGCCTACACGCCCATGATGCTGCCCGGTGTGCGCATCTTCGGCCCCGGTGCCACGGTGGCCCAGGACATGGAGCCCGAGTACATCACCGTGAGCGATGATTCGCAGAAGGCCTTCGTGGCCTGCCAGGAGAACAACGCCGTGGTGCGCATCGATCTCGCGACGAACACCATCGAGCAGATCACCGCCCTCGGCACGAAGGACCACAGCCTGCCCGGCAACGGTATTGATGCCAGCGACAGTCCAGCCAGCATCAACATCGCCAACTGGCCGGTGAAGGGCCTCTACATGCCTGATGCCATCGACGCATTCACCATCGGTGGACAGACCTACGTGGCCTATGCCAACGAAGGGGACGCCCGTGAGTGGGGCACCTTCGTGGAACCCCGCCGCATCGGCAACGCAGCCTACGTGTTGGATCCCGTAGTGTTCCCCAGCGCCGCCACGCTGAAGCTGAACGCCAACCTCGGTCGCCTCAACGCCACCATCTACTCCGGTAACCTGGATGCCGATCCCGAGTTCGAGGAGATCCACGTGTTCGGTTCACGCTCCTTCACCATCCGCGATGCGAACGGTGCCATCGTGTGGGACAGCGGTGATCAGCTGGAGCAGATCACCTCTGCGGCCAACCCCACCAACTTCAACAGCAACAACAGCGCGAACGGCACCTTCGACACCCGCAGCGACGACAAGGGCCCCGAGCCCGAAGCCGTCGTAGTGGCCAATGTCTACGGCAGCACCTACGCCTTCATCGGTCTGGAGCGCATCGGCGGCATCATGGTCTATGATGTGAGCGTGCCTACCGCACCGGTCTTCGTCCAGTACCTGAACAACCGCAACTTCGCCGGTGATGCCGCAGCGGGCACCGCACTGGACCTGGGTCCCGAGGACATCAAGTTCGTGAGCGCCGCCGACAGCCCTGATGGAATGCCCTTCTTGATCTTGGGCAATGAGATCAGCGGAACTGTGAGCACCTTCCGCATCAACGCACCTCCGGTGCCTGAGAACATCGCCGTATGGACCTATGAGCCCCTGCAGGGCACAGCGGCTACGCCCACGCCGAACATCGGTACGGGCTCCTCCGCTTTGGTGGGCAGCATGACCGGCGCATCCACGGCCACCGGCAGCTCCACGGGCTGCGCACAGACCACCGGAACCACGGCCTGGGCCATCGGCACCGCCAACCCCGGAGCCACCAACGAATCCTCTGGCGTGGAGTACCGCACCTCCACTGTAGGCTACGAGAACATCACCTTGTCCTACGATCAGCGCCTCTCCAACACCGCTACGCGCACTGCGCGCATCCAGTACACCCTGGATGGCAGCACCTGGACCAACCTGGACCTGAACGGTAGCAACTACAGCAGCGCCTGCGCTAGCCGCGGTGCGATCGACAACGGCCGCGTGGATGCCGGTGATCCGGTGGGCACCAACGTCTCCGACTCCTGGGGCCGTCGCACCATCGACTTCTCCGCCATCACCGGTGCCAACAACAACCCCACCTTCGGCGTGCGGGTGCTCGCCGCGCACTATGCGGCCACTGGCCAGTTCCGTCAGGCCAACAACGTGAACACGGCCGCCACCGGTGGTACGTGGCGCTTGGACAACGTGACCTTCGCAGGGATCGAGCAGAGCGTAAGCACCGCCACGATCGCTACACCCGTGCCCACCAGCCTCACCGGCTTCAGCACCAACGAGGGCACTCCCAGCGCAGCACAGACCTTCACGGTCACCGCCAGCGAC
>JBEICT010000365.1:0-2733 GCA_040383865.1 Flavobacteriales bacterium
CCACGGTATCAACTTGGGCAACGGCTGCGCAACAGCCCGCATAGCCTTCGGGGGGGGTGCTTGCGATGATGGCGCCGATCCGCGCCATGAGTTCCTGCTCGCGATGACGGAAGGCATCGGTGAACCATCGACCCAGCGTGGGCTCCACAAGAACGGACATGCCGGTCTCCAGCGCTGCCTGTCCGCGTTCAGTCCAGGTACGTGCCAGATTCGCAGGGAGCCGTGCGGTCGTGTCAGCGAGCACCACCCGGTCCAGTCTCGTTGGGCTTTGGATGGCGAGTACCTGCCCGATCATGCCACCCATGGAGAGCCCTATCCAGTGTGTGCGTTCAATTCCCAGATGGTCCAACAGGCCCAGGGCGTCCCGGGCCAGTTGCTTCAGTGTGTAGGGGCCTGCCGTGGAGGTGGTGCCGCCATGTCCTCGCGTATCGTAGGTGAGCACTGTGAAGTGCTCGCGTAATGCGGCCACCTGCGCTTCCCAGATGACGGATGATGCGGCCAGTGAATGAGAGAGCGTGACCCACGGCCCATGCCCCTCGATGGTGTATGCGACGGTGATGTCCCCGATCTGAGCTTTCATCCGATGTTCCTACTTAGGTCCTGCGAACATAGGGCAATGCATGGCCCTAGGGGGTGGTCGGTCATCGCATACGGTCGATCGGTCGAATGCCCCAGGGATTAGCTTCGCGGTCCATGCCCATCACGTCTAAGCTCCCCCACGTTGGCACCACCATCTTCACGGTGATGAGCAGGCTCGCTCACGAGTGCGGTGCCATCAACCTCAGCCAGGGCTTCCCCGATTTCCCGATCGACGGGAAGCTCATCGACCTGGTCGAGAAGGCAATGCGCGCTGGACACAACCAGTATGCGCCCATGCCCGGCCTGCCCGCGTTGCGTGAGGCCATCGCGGCCAAGGCGCGGCGGCTCTATGGCTTCAGTTACGACCCTGAGACGGAGGTCACGGTAACATCGGGTGGTACACAGGCCATCTTCACGGCGATCGGGGCGGTGGTGCATCCCGGCGATGAAGTGATCATCATCGATCCCGCGTACGATTGCTACGCTCCCACGGTGGAGCTCTTCGGCGGCAAGCCGGTCCACGTGCGGTTGGGCAGTGACATGAAGTTCGATGCGGACGCGGTGAAGGCGGCCATCACGCCCCGCACACGCATGCTGATGATCAACACGCCCCACAACCCGGCAGGCACCATTCTGCGCGATGCGGACATGCAGCGTATCGCCGATATGCTGCGCGGCAACGACATCATCCTGCTCAGCGATGAGGTCTATGAGCACCTGGTCTTCGACGGGGAACCCCACGTCTCTGCGATCAATTACCCCGAGCTACGCGATCGGGCCTTCGTGATCTTCAGCTTCGGCAAGGTGTTCCACGCCACCGGTTGGAAAATGGGCTATGCCATGGCCCCGAAGGCGCTGATGGCCGAGTTCCGCAAGGTGCACCAGTTCAATGTGTTCAGCGCGAACACGCCGATGCAGCATGCCATGGCGGCCTACATGCAAGAGCCATCGCACTACATGAACGTGCCTGCCTTTTACCAGGCCAAGCGCGACCGGTTCGCTGAAGGAATGCGCAACTCGCGTTTCAAGCTCTTGCCGTGTGAAGGCTCGTATTTCCAGACCGCGGACTACAGTGCGATAAGCAACGAGGATGACCGGGCCTTTGCTGAGCGCGTGGCGAGGGAGTTCGGTGTGGCCACCATTCCGCTATCGCCCTTCTACAAGGAGCCGCCGCCGGAACAACGGCTGCTACGCTTCTGCTTCGCCAAGCAGGACGCTACCTTGGACGCCGCTATTGAGAAGCTATGCAGGATCTGAGGGTAACGTTGGTGCAGAGCCATCTGCACTGGGAGGATGCACCGGAGAACCGTGCGCTCCTGGCCACCAAGTTCAAGGAACTGCGGGGTACCACTGACCTGGTGGTGCTGCCCGAGATGTTCACCACCGGCTTCACCATGCGCAGTGCCGAGCTGGCCGAGGGCATGCATGGGCGCACTGTGCAGTGGATGCGGGAACAGTCGCAATTGCTTGATGCAGCGCTCTATGGAAGTGTGATCATCGAGGAGGAAGGACAGCGATACAACCGCGGCCTGTTCGTTACGCCGGACGGCAAAGTGACCACTTACGACAAGCGCCATCTGTTCCGATTCGCCAAGGAGACCGACCATTTCACACCGGGGGCAAAACGGGTGGTGGTGGAGTGGCGCGGCTGGCGGATACTGCTTCAGATCTGCTTCGATCTACGGTTCCCTGTGTTCGCACGCAATCGTGGTGATTACGACGTTGCGCTCTACGTGGCCAACTGGCCCGAAGTGCGCCGCTACCCGTGGAGCCAGTTGCTCATTGCACGTGCCATCGAGAACCAGTGCTATGTGGTGGGTGTGAACCGTGTGGGGCAGGATGGCAATGGTCATCTCTACTCCGGCGATTCCGCAGTGATCGATCCGCGCGGCGCGGTCACGGCCATGGAGCCAAGTGTTGATGGCATGCTCACTTTCACCCTTGACCGCAAGGCATTGGAGGATTTCCGCACCGTGTTCCCGGTGGGTATGGAGGCCGATCGCTTCGACCTGCACCTTTGATCACCGCAGCACCTGCACCTGCCCCATCTGCTGCTGTTCCATGCCGATGGTGCCATGTTCGTCCGTGTAGAATTTGTAGGTGAGGCGCCATACGTACATGTCGTTCTTCACCACTTCTCCACGGTAGGTGCCG
>JBEICT010000366.1:0-2725 GCA_040383865.1 Flavobacteriales bacterium
CCATCGGCCAGGAAGTGCAGGTCGTCGGTCACTTCGGCGTAGGTGTCGCAGGTCTCGATGTACACCGGCGAGGGCATGAGGTTGAGGCCACGCTGTGAAAGGTCCACGGTGGCGATCACCTTCTCGTTCTGCAGGCGGTTCATGCGCATGAACCAGAGCACGTTGTCGTTGGCGGTCCAGCCCAGGCGGGGGATGTAGAGTTCACCCTCGGGGCCGAGGGGTACGGGCGTGTTGGTGCCAGCGGCCACGTCGTACACGAACAGTTGAACAGTGCTGTTGGTCTCGCCGGCCTTGGGGTATTTGAAGCGGTATTCGCTCGGGTAGAGCTGGCCCTTGTACATGGTGAGGTCGAACTCCTTGACGGCGCTTTCGTCACTCCGCAGGTACAGGAGCTTGGTGCCGTTCGGGCTCCAGGCGTAGCCCTGCACCAACGCGAACTCCTCTTCGTACACCCAGTCCGTGGCGCCGTTCAGGACCTTGTTCCAAGCACCGTCGTTCGTGATGCGCGTCTCTTTCATGGTCGCGAGGTCCACCACGTACAGGTCGTTGTCGCGGACGAAGGCGGCCTTGTTGCCATCGGGGCTGAAGGTGGCCAGTCGTTGCTTGGCCTTGGACACATCGCTCAGGGGCACCAGGGACTTGGAGGCACGGTCGAAGATGTAGTTGTAGGCATAATAGCTGTAGCGGTAGATGGGCTCGTGGTCGGTCTCGATCATCAGCTTCCGCTCATCGCCGCTGAAGCTGTAGCCTTCGATCTCCAGGGGTTCCTTGGCCCCGGGTAGCACCAACTGGCCACCACGCACCAAGTTGGCCACCTTGTCGCCGGTGCGATAGGCGTACTGGGCGATCACGGCCTCTCCATTGTCCTCTTCCAACGAGGTGTAGTGCAGGCCGTCCTTCATGCTGGCCAGCCCTCCCACGAACTCGGTGCTGAACAGCGGACTGGCCCAGATATCCTTGTTGGTAAGTGCCTTTTGAGCGAGCAGGGCCGGGGCGAGCAGCAGGGCTGTCGCCAAGGCGGTCAATGCGGAACGGTTAAGCATGGTGCGAATATCGGGGGGAAGGGGCAAGGTGGGTTCTCAAGGTGAATGCTGCCGAAGGGGTAGGCCGTGCCAATGGGGTGACCATTGCCGTTATATCACTCCTCCACGAAGTCCATGTCCTTGTGGAAGGTCTCGTGCACCCGGCTGGTGGCCCAGAAGGCCGCACCGATGCAGACCAGGCCCACCACCAGCGCGCTGGTAAGGTTGCCCACCGGCACCGCCAGGAACTTGAAGGCATTGGTAACGGGAAGCACCGCGCCACGAACGAAGTTGGGTGTGGTGGTGGCCACGGTACTGCGGATGTTGGTGCCGAACTGCTCGCTGGCCACGGTAACGAAGATCACCCAGTAGCCCGTGGCCGTGCCCAAGGCCAGGCACATCCAATTGTACGTGTGTATGCTGGCCCCCTGCATGCCATAGAGGAACACCAGCGTGAGGGCCAGGTTGGCCGTGAGGTAGCCGTAGATCACCTTTTTGCGGCTGCGCAGCACCTGCGAAAGGATGCCGCTCAGCAGGTCGCCGATGCTGAGGCCGATGTAGGCATAGCGGATGGCCTTGCCATTGATGCGTTTGAGGTCCTCGGGGGAGAGCATGCTGGTATCGATGCCCAGCTGGGGCACGAACACGTCCTGGCTCAAGTTCACCAGCACACCGATCACATACCATACCGGAACTCCGATCAGGATGCAGCCAAGGTATCGGAGCAGCCTGTCCGGGTCGTTGAAGAGCATGCGCAGGTCGCCTTTGCGGGCCGTGCTTTCCTTCATCCGGTGGAACATGCCGCTCTCGAAGGCTCCCACGCGCATCACCAGCAATACCAGGCCCATCAGGCCGCCCATCAGGTAGGCTACCTGCCAGTCCATCAAGGGACCGGTGACATGTGCGAACACCGCACCCAGCGCCTTTCCCCGGCTCACTACTTCATCGGCGAACACCGCCCCCAATGCACCGAAGGTGACCACCACCATGGTGCCGTAACCGCGCTTGCCCTTGGGCATCGATTCGGTGATCAGCGTGATGCCGGCGCCCAGTTCGCCCGCGAGCCCCACACCGGCGATGAACCGCACGATGGCATAGCTGGTGATGTCGAAAGTGAACGCATTGGCAATGTTGGCGAGCGAGTAGAGCAGGATGCTTCCGAAGAGCACTGTGATCCGGCCCTTCTTATCGCCCCATACGCCCCAGAGGATACCACCCACCAGCATGCCCAACATCTGCATGTTGAACAGGTCGATGCCCACGTCCTTGATCCGTGGGTCGCCTGCTCCGAGGATGAACTCAAGACTTTCGCGCTTCACCACATTGAAGAGCACCAGGTCGTAGATGTCCACGAAGTAGCCCAGTGCGGCCACGGTGATCAGCAAAGCTGTTCGTTTGTCCGGGAAGAGGGCGGTCATGGCTGGGTGGTCCGCGAAAATGGGGAGTATCCCGTGATGTTCGACAAGCGGACCGTATCCCAAGGCGGCCGCTATCTTCGCCGCACCGGTGGCAACTGCCCCCGGCAATTCGGATGAAGCCGGTCACCATCCTCGATCCCAAGGCCTTCGGGCTCACCATCACCCGGCTGTGCCATCAATTGATCGAGGACCACGGTGATCTTTCCGGTGTGGCGATCATTGGCCTTCAGCCCCGCGGCGTGCTGCTGGCGCGTAGGTTGCGTACCGAACTGGCCCGCATCATCG
>JBEICT010000367.1:0-2696 GCA_040383865.1 Flavobacteriales bacterium
CACCGGTGGCGATCATGGGATATATCTGATCGGCCTTGGCGGGGAGGGCAATGCCGAAGCGCTCCACATACAGGAACAGCAGGGCGCCCAGCGTCAGGAACACCATGTTCACCAGCACCAGCACCAAGCTGAAGGAGACCATGTTCTTCTGCGCCTCGCCGATGCTGCGGCAGCTCAGGTTCTTCTGCATCATGTCCTGGTCCAGTCCGGTCATTGCGATGGCGATGAACATGCCGCCGAGGAACTGCTTCCAGAAGTAGGTGCCTGGCTTGGGATCATCGAAGAAGAACACACGGCTCAGGTCGCTGGCCTTCACCTGGGCGAAGGTCTCGGCGATGCCCCAGCCCAGCTTCTGCCCCAGCAGCACCACGGTAAGCCCCACGGCCAGCAACATGAACGCGGTCTGCAGGGTATCCGTCCAGATGATGGTACGCATGCCGCCCTTGTGGGTATAGAGCCAGATCAGCGCAATGGTGATCACCACCGTTACTACAAAGGGAATGCCCCACGCATCGAACAACAGGTACTGCAGGACGATGGCCACCAGGTACAGCCGCGCCGCCGAACCCACGCTGCGGCTGAGCAGGAAGAACCAGGCGCCGGTGAGGTAGCTACTGCGCCCGAAGCGTTCGCCGAGATAACCATAGATGGAAGTGAGCTGCAGCCGGTAGTACAGCGGCATCAGCACGAAGGCGATCACTGCATACCCAGGCAGGTAGCCCAGCACCATCTGGAGGTAGCTGAACTGATCGGTACCCACCATGCCAGGCACACTGATGAAAGTAACGCCGCTCAAGGATGCCCCGATCATCCCAAAGGCGATGACATACCAAGGCGACCGTCGCTCGCCGAGGAAGAATGCACTATTACCAGCATCGCGGGAAGTGACCACCGAGATGCCATAGAGCATTGAGAAGTAGGACATGATGACGACAAGGACGAGCAGTGGTGACATGTGCACGAAGGAAATGCCACCGGACATGTCTTCCATGTCATGTCAGCAGAAGTTGTCCATGCTCCATGTTGATCTACGCTTTGTCCTGCGCAAGCTTCCGTAAAGAACGTTACCGACCAATTACCCCCGCCTTCGACCTACGAATGAGCCGCTATATTCGCCGCAGGTAGTTCGATCTTATGGAGACCCGGAGCGGATCATTTTCCGGTGCGGTGGGATAGAGCAAAGTCGGACCGAAGGCTGAAGGTCGCAGGGTACGAACGAGGAACGATGAAGAGCGTATTGAAACAGATCCCCTTCCTGCGGAGGCTGGCTGGTCTTATTCGTCGGCCCGCTCCAATGCCGGCCACCTTTACCTCGTCGGGCAATTACTGGGAGGAGCGATACAGCCAAGGTGGCAACTCGGGAAGCGGGTCATATGCCAAGTTCGCTGAGTTCAAGGCCGAGGTACTGAACGATCTCGTTCAACAGAACGCCATCCGCTCGGTGATCGAACTGGGCTGTGGCGATGGGAACCAGTTGGCCCTTTTCCGGTTCGGGCAGTATACCGGTTACGATGTAAGTCCGACCGTATTGGACAAGTGCCGGGCTCTCTTCAAGAGCGATGACACCAAGGAATTCCGCGACATGGGAGCCTATGCCGGTGAACAGGCCGAACTCTCGCTCAGCCTCGATGTGATCTACCACCTCATCGAGGACGATGTGTACAACGCGCACATGCGCGACCTGTTCCGGGCTTCGAGCAAATTCGTGGTCGTCTACTCCTCCAACCGCACCGAGAACGAGTTTGCCAGTCCTTCAGCGCATGTGCGGCACCGGAAGTTCACGGATTGGGTGGCAGCGAACGCACCGGAGTTCCAATTGATCGCCCGTATCCCCAACCGCTATCCGTACAACGGGGACCCCTTTACCTCCTCCTTCGCGGATTTCTACATTTTCCAGCGGAACTGAACGTTGGCCATTTCCAAAGGGATCGAGCATCACTGAGGCCTGGAACACCCTTGCTAACTTTGAAGCATGTCCCTATCCTCGACCCTGCTTGAACATGCGGTGGACCAACTGGCCACGCTACCAGGCATTGGTCGGCGTACCGCCATGCGTTTGGCCTTGGACCTATTGCGCCGAGAACCGCAGGAGGTGGCCCGGTTCAGTGAGGCCATCCGCCGCATGCGCGATGAAGTGCGATATTGCGAGGTATGCTGCAACATCAGCGACGAACCGCGCTGTGCCATTTGCCGCGACCCGCACCGCGATGGAGGGCTGATCTGTATAGTGGAGGACATTCGCGATGTGATCGCCATTGAGAACACGCGCCAGTTCCGGGGTCTATATCATGTGTTGGGCGGAGTGATCGACCCCATGGAAGGTGTCGGCCCCGACGACCTGAACACACCACAGCTTATGGATCGCGTGCGATCCGGAGGAGTGCGCGAGGTACTGCTGGCCCTTGGGGGCACGTTGGAAGGCGACACCACCGGCTTCTACCTGAACCGTCGCCTGGTGGAGGCCGGCATACTGGTCACCACGATCGCCAGGGGCATTAGCGTGGGCAGTGACCTGGACCAGGCCGATGAATTGACCTTGGGGCGAAGTATCGCGGACCGGAAACCATACAACGCATAAGCCTCAGCCAGAGCCAGGCACCTTGGGGGTCGCTTTCAACGTCCGACCTTATATTGCCGACCCAAAGTCCGCACGCACTGTGTTCTTAGCCTTCCCTGCATTGCCCGGTGTCGGATCC
>JBEICT010000368.1:0-2692 GCA_040383865.1 Flavobacteriales bacterium
GCCGTTCACCTCGAGCAGGTGCGTGCCGGGTGATGCGGATCGGCTCGGATGCACTTGGGCGAAGGCAGGGCCGATGGTGGACAGGGCCAGAACAAACAGAGAGGTGCGCAGCATGGGGGCGAAGTTGGCTGTCCGTACACCTGTGGAGCGTTCCGGTTCGATCTGAACGGAAAGGAGGCCGGCTTCTTCGTTCCTTCGCCCACATGACCGTGGACCCCTGGCAGGTGCTTGAGGCGGTGGCCGCCGTGGGCAACCTGGCCTACACACTGCTCATGCTCTACGAAAAGCGTGTGGGCTGGCTGTTCGGCATCGCCGCTTCGGCCATGGGCGTGGCCTTGTTCATGCACCAGCACGTGTATGCGCAAGTGGGCTTGAGCGCTTACTATGTGATCATGGGTATCTACGGCTGGTGGTCGTGGGGCAACGAAGGGAAGGGTGAACTGGCCATCAACCGCCGGAGCACGCGTTTCCACCTGCTCATCATTGTTGGTGGTGGAGCGCTCGCTGTTGCCGGTGCTTCGCTGCTGAAGCTCCTACCCGATGCGCGCTACACGGGCCTTGATGGGTTCGCCACGGCATTCAGCCTGCTGGCCACCTGGATGTTGGCACGCAAGGTGCTGGAGAACTGGGCCTACTGGATCGTGGCCGATGCGGTGGCCATCGTGCTGTACGCACTGCTCGGCATGTACTGGTACGCCGGGCTGTACCTGGTGTACGTGGTGATCTCGGCCTCCGCGCTCAAGCGCTGGCATGGGCAGTGGAAGGCGGATCAGCGCTGACCCCTATCGCCACAACTGCGCATCATTTCCGGAGCACCCGGTCCACGGCCCGATCCCGGACCTGGATCACCTCTTGATAGGTCTGCTGCAGATGCGTCATCTCCTTCAACCGCGAGGCCGGATCGCGGTGCATTTCCAGCACTCGCAGGATCAAGACCTTATCGGCCAGCACGGTTGCTTCAAGCTCCTGCTTCCACGCGGCCCAATAGGCCTCCCAAGCCACGCAGACCTCCGGTTCCTTCATTCGCAGGATGCACACCTGCGCTCCGTCGCTCGTATAGCCTACCGCAATCCCGTTGGTGCTGTTCGAGAGCAGATCGTACTTCATCACGGTGACTGTTCGCCCCAGCGTATCGATCAACCCCCATTTGCCATTCAACTTCACCGGCGCCACACCCGCCTCGAACCAACCTGCTTCCTCGTAGACCGGTGCGAGGGAGCGCCCAGAACCGGACGTGAAACCGACGAGCCCGTTCTCTTCGGACCGCACGGGCACCAGGACATGGGGCGGAGGTCCATCACCCTCCCATGGACCCTCCCCATCAACCGGCTGAGCAAAGCACATGCCCGCGGCCATGAAGAACATCAGCGATGTGAAGAGCTGTACGAGCAAGGCCATTGGGCGGTGCATTACACCACCAAGATACCGACCCGTTCCCGGACCATTACCCCGCAACCGGCGGCAGATCGCCATGCTCCCGCTTCAACGGCCGCTCGTAGAAGGTGATGGTGAGCAGCAGGAAGAACAGCAGGTACTGGCTGTCCTCGATCGGGATGGTGTTCATCCGGATGCCCAGGTTCTCAGCATTGTTGTACCACACGATGGGCTCATCCAACAGCCAGCCCGTGAGGATCCCGTTCACCAGGAAGAAGGGAATGAGGCTTACGGCGTAGCCCACATAGAACCGCCCCAGGTAAGTGCTCTTCAGGATGAACAGGTGGATGGCGAGCATGGCCGCTGTGCAGAGGAAGGTGATGGCGGTGTAGATGTGGTCGATGTACAACACACCCACGATGAGCAGAACGGTCATCAGCACCATGCTGAAGGGCCTGGCGATGTTGCCCAGGATGTCGCGACGGATGAAGTAGCGCATCACCTCGTACAGGAAGACACAGGCATAGGGCACCACGAGGAAGAACAACCACTCCTCGATGGGCAGGTGAAAGAACCGGGGACCGGTGAGGTAGCGCGGGTTGAAGCCCCACACGCCGTTGGCGGTGAAAATGGCATCCCACACCAGGAACACGGCCGCCATGACCGCGATGCCCGTGAAAAGGCCCGGCCATTTCTTCCAGAACGCGATGCGCGGCTCGAAGCTCCGCAGCAGCGGGAAGGAAAGCGTGAAGAGGTCGAGACCGAGGTAATAGTAGTGCTCCATCAACCTGCGCCCAACACCAGGTTGAGCCCTGCAAAGAAAAGCACCTGCGCCGCGAGCACGTAGCGGGCCACCGGATTCTCCCGCCGCAGGGGGAGCAGGAAGAACAAGGTGAAGAACACCGCGCTCACCAAGCCCCAGGCGAGGTAATTCTGAAGCGGTATGGTACCCTGTGCCCAGTTCCAGAAGCCCAGGTGGATGGCCACGGGCTCGATGAGCAGGTCCAACGCCACCATGGCGATGCTGCCGACCAACACCTTCGCCCACACCGGCAGCGAAGTGCGCGACAAGGGCACGCCGATGGCGAACACGAGCATGCTCCAGTTGAGGCCGATCAGCACAGGTACGTTCAGCAGTTTGAAGCCGAGCACATCGCCGTAGGCATACTCACCGAAAACGCGACCGGTCCACACGCCAAGCACTTCCACGAAATACCCGAGCGCGCCCACCACGAAGGCAAAAAGCACCGTGCGTCGGTCCAGTTTGGAAAATACGGCCATGGCCGCGGCGGTGAGCAGCAGGTTCATTGGTGTGAGC
>JBEICT010000369.1:0-2643 GCA_040383865.1 Flavobacteriales bacterium
ACCAGTCCTTTTGATATGGCCGCCAATTATACCGACGGGCTCGGCCATGCCATCCGTTTCAGCACGCTCAAGTTCTATGTGAGCGATGTGCATCTCGAGGACGATGACAGCAACATGGTGGCCGAGTACCACGACACCTATCTGCTGGTGGATGGTTCGGCCACGAGCAATGTCTTCACCCTGGGCACCATGCCCCCCGGCCACGTGCACATGGTGAATTTCTCGCTTGGGCTTGATAGTGCTACGAACCATGCGGATCCGCTCACCGCCGCGTATCCGCTCAATGTGCCTGGCATGCACTGGAGCTGGAACCCCATGGCCGGGTACAAGTTCCTGAACATGGAAGGTATCGTTGATGGCAATGGGGATGGCGATGTGGACGATTCCGAGGATATCCCATTCACCTATCACTGCGCCACGGATGCGCTGCTGCGCGAGAAACACGTGCATATCCATACCGATGTAACCTCGGGTAGCACGGTGACCCTGGCCATGAAGGTGGATGTACAGGTGCTGCTCAATGGACTTGATCTTCTGACCAACAGCGTGGCCATGGGCGGTGGCGCCAACAACCAGGCGGCCATGAACAACCTGGCCGCATCGGTCGACTCGCCATAATTGGGACTGAACACGCTGCGAACGAGGGGGCGGGCCATTGGGTCCGCCCCCTTGCGTTCTCCGCTTTTGCCCGTGGGTTACCTTTGCGCCCGCAAACGCAGGAACCCGCATGAGCCAGATCTTCGACCTCGACATGATCAAAGCGGTGTACAGCCGCTATCCCGCCCGTGTTGCCGCCGCCCGCAAGGCTGTCGGCCGCCCGCTCACCCTTACTGAGAAGATCCTTTACGCGCACCTCTGGGATGGTGACGCGAAGGCCGCGTTCAACCGCGGCAAGGACTATGTCGATTTCGCACCGGACCGCGTGGCCATGCAGGATGCCACCGCGCAGATGGCCCTGCTGCAGTTCAGCACTACCGGACGCAAGGCCGTGGCCGTTCCCAGTACCGTGCACTGCGACCACCTCATCCAGGCCCGGGTGGGTGCAAAGGCCGATCTACAGGAAGCGCTGCTGAAGAGCAACGAGGTCTTCAACTTCCTCGAGAGCATCAGCAACAAGTACGGCATCGGCTTCTGGAAGCCCGGTGCGGGCATCATCCACCAGGTGGTGCTGGAGCAATACGCTTTCCCGGGCGGCATGATGATCGGCACGGACAGCCATACGGTGAATGCCGGCGGCCTGGGCATGATCGCGATCGGCGTCGGTGGTGCTGATGCGTGCGATGTGATGAGCGGACTGGCCTGGGAGCTGAAATGGCCCAAGTTGATCGGCGTGAAGCTTACCGGTAAGCTCAGCGGATGGGCCAGCCCGAAGGACGTGATCCTGAAGGTTGCCGGAATCCTCACCGTGAAGGGTGGGACCGGGGCGATCGTGGAGTATTTCGGGCCCGGCGCCGAGAGCATGAGCTGCACCGGCAAGGGCACCATTGCCAACATGGGCGCCGAGATCGGGGCCACCACCAGCACCTTCAGCTACGACGACAGCATGAGCCGCTACCTCAAGGGCACCGGTCGTGCCGAGGTGGCTGCGCTGGCCGATGGCATCAAGGAGCACCTGCAGGGCGACCCCGAGGTCTATGCCGACCCCTCGAAGTACTTCGACCAGGTGATCGAGATCGACCTGAGCACCTTGGAGCCGCATGTGAACGGTCCCTTCACCCCCGATCTGGCCTGGCCCATCAGCAAGTTCGCCGCTGCCGTGAAGGAGAACGGCTGGCCCGCCAAGTTGGAGGTGGGACTCATCGGCTCCTGCACCAACAGCAGCTACGAGGACCTTACCCGCAGCGCCAGCCTCGCCCAGCAGGCCATCGACAAGAACCTGAAGGCGAAAAGCGAATTCACCATCACTCCCGGTAGTGAGGTGGTGCGTTTCACCGCCGAGCGCGATGGGCTCCTGAAGACCTTCGACGCCATGGGCGGCGTGGTGCTCGCCAACGCCTGCGGTCCCTGCATCGGTCAGTGGGCGCGCCACACCGACGACCCCAACCGGAAGAACAGCATCATCACCAGCTTCAACCGCAACTTCGCAAAGCGCAACGACGGCAACGCCAACACGCATGCCTTCGTGGCCAGCCCGGAGATCGTGACCGCACTGGCCATTGCCGGTGACCTCACCTTTAACCCGCTCACCGATTCCCTGATCAACGAGGACGGCAAGAGCGTGAAGCTCGACGAGCCGAAAGGCATCGAGCTGCCCCCCCGTGGCTTCGATGTGGAGGATGCCGGCTACAAGGCCCCGGCCGCCGATGGCAGCACCGTGAGCGTGGTGGTGAAGCCCGACAGCGAGCGCCTGCAACTGCTGGAGCCCTTCGCCGCATGGAACGGGAAGAACATCACCGGCGCCCTGCTTTTGATCAAGGCGAAAGGCAAGTGCACCACGGACCACATCAGCATGGCCGGCACGTGGTTGAAGTACCGCGGTCACCTCGACAACATCAGCAACAACACGCTGATCGGCGCCACCAACGCCTTCAACGGCGAAGTGGACAAGGTGAAGAACCAGCTGACCGGTGCCTACGGTCCGGTGCCCGCCACGCAGCGCGCCTACAAGGCCGCTGGCGTGTCCAGCATCATCGTGGGCGACCA
>JBEICT010000370.1:0-2642 GCA_040383865.1 Flavobacteriales bacterium
AGGCGCTTTATGCAATATCCCATTGAACGAAAGGTACAACGCGACCGAGGACTTTGGATCGCTTCCGCACAATTGCTTCACGGGTGCGGCCTGCGGGTCGCACAAGACCTCAACTGCAACAACAGTCTGCGACCGGGTCTTGTACCGATTCCCCCGGCTTACAGACCGAGGCCGGCTGCCCCACTTCGATGAGGTCCAGGTCCACGCTGAAAGGTTGGTATGCTGAACTCGGCGCATGGTGTTTGCGCTGGCATTCGACCGGGGAAGGACGAGGTACTGCCCGAGGCCGCGTCAGTGGGTCATTGTCGCATCCTGTACGCAGCGGAAGCCCACGTGGCTCATACCGCTTTCGGGCGTGCTACCCTGGCGGGCACTGGGCCGATAGCGCCAGCAATAGGTGTCATGGCACAGGAAGCTGCCACCACGTTGCGCGCGCAGCGGTTCATATCGGCGTTCGGGGTCGAAGCTTTTCCCGGGTCCCTGGGGATCCACGACCAGTGCATCCGCTCGCTTCTGATAGAGCGTCACGTCCAGCCAATCGCTACACCACTCCCAAACGTTGCCGGCCATGTCGTAGAGCCCAAACCCATTGGGTGCGAAGCGGCCCACAGGGGCACTGCGCACGTAGCCGTCCACCGCGGTGTTCTCCTGCGGGAAGGGCCCCTGCCAGGTGTTGCATTTCACCAGGGTGTCGGTGGGTGCACCACTGCCCCAGACGTAGGGTGCGTTGTCCACCCCGCCGCGTGCGGCGCGCTCCCATTCGGCCTCGGTGGGCAGGCGTTTGCCGGCCCAGTTGCAGTAGGCCATGGCATCGTTCCAGCTCACCTGCACCACGGGGTGGTCCATGCGATCGGCGATGTCGCTGTCAGGTCCTTCCGGGTGTCTCCAGTCGGCACCGTGCGTCCAGCTCCACCATTCCAGCGCGCGGCAATCGCCCAGGGCCTTGCCCACGGGGTTGAAGACCAGCGAACCGGGCACCAGGTCCTCGGGCTTCGGCGGTGGCGTACCGGGCGGCACTTGGGCCATGATGTCCTCGAGCACCGGGGCCTTTTCGGCATCCGTCAGGTAGCCCGTGGCTTCCACAAAGGCTGCGAACTGACGGTTGGTCACCTCGGTGGTATCCATCCAGAAACCATGCACCCGCACGCGGTGAGCAGGCTGTTCTTCGGGCCAGGCCAATTCGGCATCATCACTGCCCATGGAGAACTCACCGCCTGGGACCCAGACCATGCCCACGGGGCCTTGGCCTTCAGGGCGTTCGTCGGGTAAGGCTGCACGCCCTTCGGTCGTGGTCGCCAGGTCCGGCGCACGGTCAGGAGCACCGCAGGAGGCAAGGGCCAAAGCCACGAGCCCGACCCCGATGCCACGGTTCAACAAGCGCCGTGCGTTGTCCACGTCACTTCTTGGCGCTGGCCGGGAAGGTCTCCACCGTCACCTTGGCGATCCGGCCGGTGAAGGTCTCGCGCTTCCTGTAGGTCAACACCACCGGGGTGTTCTCGTCGGTGCCGACATCGGCGCTCTCGTCGATGCCAAAGGTGTTCGCATTCGTCTTGTCGATGCGTCCTTCCCCTGTTTTGTCACCGTCCACCAGCAGGGTGGCCATGCCTCCCGCACCGCGTCCACCATCATACTTGAAATCGAGCACCACGGTATGCTTGCCGGGCGCAACGGGTTTGGTGGAGCGCACCGTATAGTTCTCCAGCCCCACCCAGTTGTAGGTATAGTACAGCAGGCCGTCGAGCATGTACAGGCTCCAGCCTCCGAAGTCGCCACCCTGTGCCAGGATCACGCCGCTGGCCTTGGCAGGCACCTCCACCTCGGCCGTGAACTTCAGGGAGGTGTTCTTCACATTGATGAAGGCGTTCTCGGGGATGCCCTTGGCGCCGGAATAGAGCACCAGCTTGGTGCGGCCGTTCATCAGGTCGGGCCGACCGGCGATGATCGGGTCGAAGCGTTCGATGGAACGGTCATCGATGGGCAGCACGTGGTATTACACGGCCTCCTCCATGAACAGCTTCTTCAGCTCCTCCAGTTTGGCGGGCTCTTTGGCGGCGAGGTCATTGGCCTGGCTGAAGTCCTCGTTCACGTTGTAGAGCTCCCACACGTCCTCGGTGAGCGGGCGGCGTGGCGCGGCCTCCCAAGGGGCCTTGTGGATCGTCCCTGCGAACCAGCCGTCGTGGTAGATGGCGCGGTTACCGATCATCTCGAAGTACTGCGTCTTCCGGGCGTCGGCGGCCTTGGCGTCATCGAAGGTGTAGTTCATGGCGATGCCCTCGATGGGCCGCTGCTCGATGCCGTTCACCATGCGCGGTGCGGGCACGCCCACAGCGGCATACACGGTGGGGGCCACGTCCACCACGTGGTGGAACTGCGAGCGCACCTCGCCCTTGGCCTTGATGCCGTTGGGCCAGTGCATCACCATGCCGTTGCGGGTGCCGCCGAAGTTGCTGGCCACCTGCTTGGTCCAGGTGAAGGGTGTATTACCGGCCACGGCCCAGCCTGCGGCGAAGTGGTTGTAGGTGTGCTCGGTGCCAAGCTTGTCCATTCTGCTCAGCTGCATGTCCAATGTTTCCTGCACCCCGTTGAAGTAGGTGTTCTCATTGTACATGCCGATCATGCCGCCTTCCGCGCTGGAGCCGTTG
>JBEICT010000371.1:0-2618 GCA_040383865.1 Flavobacteriales bacterium
ACGATGGCAACGGCCTTGCCGATGTTGTCGCCGGTCATCACCTTCCAGATCTGGGCGCCTTCGGCGTTCATCTGCATGCGCACTTCGACAGAACCCTTCATATCAAAGTCCTGGTCGGCACCCACAATGGCACGCCGTCCAACTTGGGCTTGCCGCCCGGGGGAACACGCAGTGCGTAGAGGTTCAACACTTCAACCTCACCGTCGGTGGTGGTCATCACTTCCGGCTTCGCCGCCCAGGCCAGTTTCGCATCACCTGGCAGGGTGGTACGCAGGGTCTCCATGCGCAGATACCTGTTCACTTGGGCGGTATCGGCCAAACGGGCGCTACCTACCACCGGGCCTTGAGCGATATTGAAACCACCATCTCGGGCCGGGGCATAGGCCGGGGTCAGCACCGCGAACAGGGGATTCTTCTTGATGAACTCAGCGCGCTCCACTTCCGGGTCCTTCACGGTCGTGTCGGCCGCCAAGGTGTCGTTGGCCGTGGTATCAGCTATCGTGGTATCTGCAGCGGCGGTCGCCAGCGTATCGGGTTGAACGTCCGCCGTGGTATCCACCGATGCACTATCCGCAGTAGGCGTGCTGACAGCGGCATCCGGGTTCAGCAGCGTTCCCAATCGGGTGTTCGCCTGCTCCAGTTGGGCATAGATGTCGCGGTTATCAAAGGTCTCCCAGAACTCCAGGTTGGCCGTGCTTTGGAGCACTTTACGCACGCGGTCCTTGTCCTTTACACCAGGCAGTTCGATCTGGATGCGCCCGGTGAACTGCTGCTTCTGGATGCTGGGCTGGGCCACACCGAACTTGTCGATACGGGTACGCAGGATGCGCTCCGTGTTGTTCAGGGCGCTTTCGGCTTCACGACGCAGGGCGTTGAGGTAATCCTCATCGCTGCCTTCGCGCTCGAACATGTCCTTGCGATCAGGCGAATAGAAGATCGCCGAAAGGGGACCATGGCCTTCGACCTTCGCGAACTCCTCACCGAACAGGGTGATAAAGTCGGCATCACTGCTGGTCTGGCGGGCACGGGCATTGGCCATGGCGGCCACGAACGCAGGATCCGTACTGTTCTCGCTGAGGTTCTCAACGAGCTCAGGGATGCTCACCTCCAAGGTAACGGCCATGCCGCCCTTCAGGTCGAGACCCAGATTGATCTCCTTTTCCTTGCACTCCGCGTAAGAGTATCCGAACACAGGATACACCTTCTCCCCGGCGTGTTCTCGGAGGTACTGGTTCTCGTACTGGAGCTCCAGGGCCTGTATATCCACTTCGGCGCCTCGACCAAGTGCGGTCAAGGAGTCTGAAGCGGCCTGGGCCAGGACCTTCGCCTCGGCGCTGGCCTTACGCTCCAGTCCGGAGGTGAACACGGAGAAGGACAACTGGTAAACACACGCGAGCGCCAACAGGACGGTGAAGATCCAAAGCGCGCCTCTATTCTGCATGACGAAGGGTTTTCAACAAAGAGGCGGCAAATATAGCGTTGTTGGCCTACCCCCAAAGGCCGGGCAGCAGATGGCGCCGGACTATCTTTGTTCCATCGCCCCATAACGGGTGCGATCGACGGCAAGATCAGCCTTGGAACCATGTCCGAATACCTACGCCAGCCTTTGCGCTTACTCCTTCTCGCGGTGCTGATCGAACCGATCGGCATGCAGGCCCAATGGGACCTTCATTTCGACCCCACGGTGCCGGTCATCAACCAGGGCAATACCCTCGACCTGGCCTGGGCCGGAGGTCTGAACTCCCCACAAACGGGGACCATTGACCTGAACGGAGATGGGCTGAAAGACCTTTTCCTGTTCGACCGCATTGGAAATAAAGTGGTGACCCTGCTCCGGACCAGCACCACAGGCACACAAGGTTACCAGCTGACCCGGGCCTATGATGATGTATGGCCGTTCCGCGAACTGCATGATTGGGTGCTGCTGCGCGACTACAATTGCGATGGCAAGGAGGACATCTTCAGCTACTCGCAGGCCGGTTTCTCAGTTTACAAGAACGTGAGCACCCCGGCCGGCCCGGCCTTTGAGCTGGTCAACTTCCGGGTGAACTCCAATTACGTGTCCCCCTCAGGCGCAGGCTCGGTGGCCAACCTCTTCATTTCCCAGGTCGACCTGCCCGGCATTGCCGATATGGACGGCGATGGCGACATGGACATCCTGACCTTCAGCCTTCTCGGCTCATATGTGGAATTCCATCGCAACCTGAGCATGGAGCTCTACGGCACATGTGACAGTCTGAAGTATGAAGTGCGGAACAAGTGCTGGGGCTTCTTCACCGAGAACTTCAACAACAACTCCGTAGCGCTGAACACGCCCTGCAACTTCAATGTACCCAACCCGGAGATCGGTCTTGAGCCCGGGGGCGTCGCGCGGTCCGCGGAAGAGGATGGAAGCCCGAAAGCACACGCGGGCAGTACACTGACCCAACTGGACCTGAACGGCGATGGGCTCATGGACCTTCTTCTCGGAGACATTTCCTACCAGAATGTCGTAGGCCTGTACAATGGCGGTTCCGCAGCGCAAAGCCTGATGACCGTGGAGGACACACTCTTCCCCAGCTATAGTACGAGCGTCGATATCCCCCTTTTCCCGGCCACTTATTTCATCGACCTTGACA
>JBEICT010000372.1:0-2583 GCA_040383865.1 Flavobacteriales bacterium
CCGTGATCCGCGTGGAGAGCAACGGCGAGATCACCCTGCCCAACGTGTTCACGCCCAACGGCGACGGGGTGAACGACCGCTTCCGGCCCTTCGAGCAGTTCCCGGGGCGGTGGCGCCTCACCATCCGTAGTCGATGGGGACAGGCCCTGTTCACCACCGATGCGGTCACCGAAGGCTGGAGCGGCGCGGACGCACCGGACGGCACCTACTTCTGGACCCTCGAGGCCCTGGAGGGCCAGGACGGGGGCAGGCGTTCGGGCTACGTCACCGTGCTGCGCGCGCGATGAGCCGGCCTCGCCCTCGCGCGGGTCGACGATGCACGGAACGGATATCTTGACCGGCATGCACAAGGACGACCTGGAGCTTCTGTTCGAGCACCTGGCACGCATCGCACCGCTGTACGAGCCTGACCGCGCACGGGCCAGCGACTTGTTCCGCACGGTGGAACTGCCCAAGGGTGGGTTCTTCCTGCGGGAAGGTGAAACATGCACGGACCTGGGATTCGTGTGCGCCGGTGCGCTGCGCAGCTACCTGCTGAGCGATGGCCGCGACCACACCCGGCAGTTCCTGTTCGAGCGGGCCTTCGTGGTGGACATGGGCAGCCTGCTCGACAACGTGCCATCCGCCTTGTACATCGAAGCGCTCGAACCCACGCGCTTGTTGCTGATCGCGGGTGCGGACCTGGCCGCGCTGGAGGATCGTTCCATCGGGTTCATGCGCCTCGGCAAGCGCATGGCCGAGCGATCGGCGATCAACCTGGCG
Source organism: Flavobacteriales bacterium (assembly GCA_040383865.1). GTDB lineage: Bacteria > Bacteroidota > Bacteroidia > Flavobacteriales_F > PHOS-HE28 > PHOS-HE28. The sequence goes on from JBEICT010000372.1 coordinate 763, forward strand.
CGGCGCATGGTGTCGCTGATCCGCGATCCGGCGGAGAAGCGCTACCTCGACCTGCTCAAGGAGCGGCCCGATGTGCTGCAGCGCGTGCCCCAGTACATGGTGGCCTCCTACCTGGGCATCACGCCGGAGAGCCTCTCCCGCATCCGGAAGCACATCGCCACCGGTGGTGCTTCCTTACCATAGGTCAATGCCCAGGTGAACGAGGGCGGTGGACCTTTGCGCAGCAGGCCGGACCACTTCCGGCGGCACATGCACGATGGAACGGACATTGGTGATCGGAGCCACATCGGGAACGGGGATGCACGTGGTGAACGCCTTGCTGGAGCAGGGCAGGAGCGTGCGCGTACTGGCCCGGAACGGCCCCAAGGCGCGCGCGCTCTTCGGTGACCGCGTGGAACTGGTGGTGGCGGACCTGACCCGGCCGGATGCCGCGTTCAGGGCGGCTTTTCAGGATGTGGGGGATGTGGTGTTCACCGCAGCGGTGCCGCCCCGGCCCGCGGGCGAGGCGCTGATCAAGGCCGTGGACCACGACGGCCTGGTCGCCGCGCTGGAGGCCGCCCGTGCCGCAAGCATCACCGGGCGCTTCCTGTACATGAACACCATGGGCAAGGAGCACCGCACGCTGCCCATGCGGGTCCTCAACCTCATCAAGCGCGGCATCTCCCGCTGGCGCATCGCGGCCGAGCAGGCCATTCGCAGCTCCGGGCTGCCGTACGTCATCGTCCGGGCGTCCATGCTCACCAACAAGCCCGCAGGCCGGAGCCCCCTGTCGATCACCCCGGGCGATGCGCCGCTGCGGTTCAGCATGAAGGTGGCCCGCGCCGATGTGGCCCGTGTGTTCGCCTGTGCGGTCGCCGACAAGGGTCTGCGCAAGGTGGAGCTCTCGGTCACCAACGGTGCCGGCACAGGTGACATTGCCACGCAGCTGGCCGCCTGCCAGCAGCCCGTGCAGGCGAAGGTGTGAATGGATACGGACCCTGATCGGTGAACGGGCTGGCGCTGTGATGGCCACATGAGCATGCAGTTCGCATGCGGTGAAATGGAGCCGTTGGTCCGCGGTATTCGGGGCACCGCTCACCACGCCATGAACAGGTCCAGTGCTCCGCACAAGGCCGCTCCGGAGATGATGGACCAGGACCACACGTCCTTGAACTCGTTCTTCGGGTGGAGCAGGAAGAGCAGGTGCAGCCCCATGTGCACCAGCAGGAAGATGTCCAGACCGGCGATGAACGCCGGGCCGGGGGCTGGAGCGGTAACGGCCATCAGCAGGAAGAAGAACAAGGGGATGTGCAGGAGGATGAAGAGCATGCGCCCGGTCCTGTCCGGGAGCATCGAAAGCCCGGGGAAGATGCGCCACTCATGACAGCGCATGGCATCCAGCTCATGCACCAGGATAAGTGCGAGGCCGGCGATGTGCCAGGGAAGGGACCAGTGCATGGGAACCGCGCCTGCAAGATGCGCATTCTCCTCTGAACCGAGGTCTGGTCCGGAGTGCGGGCATCATGGCATGCTGGTAGCTGCGTGCTCTGTGGATCCTGCGGTCGCTCTAGGGTGCAGCGGGCTGACCATCCAACATGGGACCGACGGTTCGAAACGTGTTCGACCCATTTGTACTGGAGCGAAGCGAACATTATTTTCGAGAACGACGCCGGTAACGTACGGCTGAATGTCGTGCCCTTCGGGACCGAACCACCGATCACAGACACTAGAAGCCATCTCAAGATAATCCTTCGGGCTATGCCGGGGCCTTTTCCGGGCATCCGTCGTTGCTCAACCCTTACAGAGCGTCCAGCTATGCGCGGGTTTCGCGCCTAGGCTGCC
>JBEICT010000373.1:0-2579 GCA_040383865.1 Flavobacteriales bacterium
GCCCCTGGGCCATCAACGTAAGGTGACCGGCTACTTGCAGGCCCGCAACGGCGACGAGGATACCCAGGAAGAACAATACACTGGGAAGATCGATCCGGCGCAACACGGCGGTCACCATCAGGTCTCCGCGTTGGTCCACGCCGTGCTTCATGTGGATCAATTCAGTGACCACCCAGAGCACCCCGAGGCCGAGCATGACCCCCATGAACGGTGGCAAATGGGTGATGGCCTTGAAGACCGGGACGAACAGCAACGCTCCCACTCCTAGGCCGAAGACCAGGTTGCGTTCCCCTTGGGTGATGTTGCCTCCGTGGTGCCCCCCCTGACGCACATTATCGGGGCGTTCCACATTCCCCTTCATGGTGAAGCTGAACCAGAGCAATGGCAACATGAGGCAGACCAGGCTGGGCAGAAACAACTTCGCGATGATGTTCACCGTGGTGACCTGGCCACCCACCCAGAGCATGATGGTGGTCACGTCGCCAATGGGGCTCCAAGCGCCTCCTGCATTGGCCGAGATCACGACCATCCCCGCGAACATCCACAGGGTCTCCTTGTCCTTGATGAGCTTGCGGAGCAGCGCACACATCACGATCGCTGTCGTTAGGTTGTCGAGTACAGCGCTCAAAAAGAAGGTAATGAGGCCGACCACCCAGAGCAGGGTGGTCTTCTTCGTGGAGGTGATGCGGTCGGTGATGACCCGGAATCCTTCATGGACGTCGATCAGCTCCACGATCGTCATGGCACCCATCAGGAAGAAGAGGATGCTGGCAATGTCGCCCAGGTGTTCCAGCAGATGATGGATCAGCCCTTCGTGCCCGTGAGCTTCCCCTTCAGGAAAAATGCTGTGCTGACCGAGCATCAGGATGGTCCAGACAAGCGCACCAGTAAGAATGGCCGAAGCCGCTTTATTGATCCGCAGGGGGTGCTCCAATGCGATCGCGAGGTAACCCACGACGAAAACGACGGCCATCAAGGAGAACATGCAGTGGTGGACTTGGTAAGCAATTGCGCAAGGATACGCACACCGGGCTGAATGACCATGCACGAAAAGGCCGCCCCTGTTCGCAGAGACGGCCTGACCGATCGGGCACCGGAGCGGTACTATTTCTTCGCGGGACAGGTATTCAGGCCCATAAGGACATAGAGCGGGCAGAAACCCACCAATGCGGTGACCAGGAACACCCCGCCCAGGATGATAAGCACCAGACCCATGGTTCCAGTAACAGTGCCTGTGAAATAGAGGCCTGCGAAAATGAGCGCGAGCACGATGCGGATCACTTTGTCCATACTACCAACGTTGGTCTTCATGACTTGGGTTGTTTGAGGTCAGTTGAGTTGTTCAATGATGACGGCGAGCAACCAGGCCAACGATAGGCATGCCAGGCACACGATCCCGAGCTTGTTCCACTTGCCGAACTTCATGGCACAAAACTGACCTGAGGAGATCACCCATGGTGGTGACCTCGGTCACCGCTTCACACGCAGCCCTTTGGGGCCGATCTCCAGTCGACCATCCCGCTCGAGTTTCCGAAGCGTCCGGGTGATCACTTCACGCGCGGAACCGAGCTCCTGGGCCAGCCGCGAATGGCGGATATCCAGCCAGTCGGTCCCGTTGACCAGCATCAACCGTTCCAGGTGTTCGATCAATCGCGTGGGCAGATCACCGAACGCCACCTGTTCCACGGTGTGCAGCATATCCTCATAGCGTTCATGGTACAGGCGGAACATCAGTTCAGCGAAGGACGGGTGATCGCGCAACCAGCCACGCACCTCCCCTTCCGGCAACAGCAACAAGCGGGTCTCCCGCTCGGTGACCGCATTGATGCGACTTGGAGAGCGGCCAAGGACGGCCGAAAAGCTCATCACACAGCTCTCGGCAGGCTGAATGTAGTAGAGCAACAACTCCTTCTCCTCGTGACCGATGTACACGCGCACCAGTCCATCCAGGACGATCGGCAACTCCTTCACATAAGCGCCTTCACTGAGCAGCTCAACAGCACCAGGCACTACAACCTGCCTGCCCTTCTCGAGCATGGCCCCGATGAGCTGACCATCCAACGCACCCAGTGCACGACGGGCAAGAGCATGATCCTCCATGGACCGAAAGTAAGCCTCTGAACGTCCTATACTTGAGGCGTGAACACAGCCCGCTCGAACATTGGCTTCCAAGCCCAGGTGCTCGCCATTGGTGCAGTGCTGATGGGGATCAAGTTCGTGGCATGGCGGATCACGCACAGCAACACCATCCTGAGCGATGCGCTGGAGAGCATTGTGAACGTGGTGGCCGGGGCCTTCGCCCTGTACAGTCTCATGCTCGCGGCCAAACCACGGGACCGCGAACATCCGTATGGGCATGGCAAGGTGGAGTTCATCAGCGCTGGCATAGAGGGCATCCTGGTGGTCCTTGCCGGCGTGCTGATCATCTGGCGGGCCGTGCAGGCCCTGATGGAGCATCAGCAACTCCATGATCTGGACAAAGGAATCCTCTTGACCGGAGCGGCCGGTGCCATCAACCTCATCATGGGGCTCGCGCTCCAACGCCGGGGCAGGAAGGCGCGCTCGATCACCATGGAGGC
>JBEICT010000374.1:0-2537 GCA_040383865.1 Flavobacteriales bacterium
ACCATCGGCCAGGAGCGCGAAATGGAGGTCCATTCCATCCACCTTCACTGCGCCAACCTCCATATGGTCGCCGAGCAGGGTATCCAGCGAAGCGCTCACGTGCGAAATACCCAACAAGTGCTCCTGACGCCCATCGCGCAACTCCAGCCCGCGCAGGTCCATGCGGGCGCTCAAGGCCAGCTCGCTGCTGTCGGTATAGCTCTGGCGCACATGAAGGTCCACGTCAAGCTTACCGGCAAGATGGCCCGCATCGAAGAAGTCCTGCAAATAGGGCAGCGAGCCGGTCAGGTCGAACTCGCGCAACCGAGCATCCACCGCATAGAGCGCGCTGTCCGTATCGATCATGAAGCCGCCATCGAGCCGGGTGCCATCGGGCATTCCACAGCCCACGGTGAAGCCCATACGGGCGCTGGCGCTGGTGATGATCGTACTGGTGACGTTCACATCGATCAGCTGCACCGGTGAATGCAGCAGGTCGCTCTCATAATCGACCCGTCCATTCGTGAGCGCGATGTCCACCACCGAGAACGCCACAATGGTCGTATCGGTATCCGGATCGCCTTCTTCCCCGCCCTCTCCCAGTTCAAGCAGATCACTGAAGTTGAACCGGTCGCCAGCCTGTGCCACATGGACATAGGGCTCGCGAAGCTCGGCCTCCCGGAAGCTCCAATGGTCGTTCATCAGGCCGTCGACCACGCTGCCCTTCACGCCCAACTTCTCGAACCTTACAAAGACCTGTTCGCTTTGGGGTTCGTGGCAAACGAAGTCGCTAACGGCATAAACTCCCGTAAAGGGGTTGAGCACGATCCGCCCGATCGTGACGCGACGCCCGATCCACGCTTCGCTGTTCCGCTCGATATAGCGCTTGAGCAGGTAGGGGAACAACAACGCCGCAGTGAGCAGTGCAACGAGCAACAACAGGCCCGCCGCAATGGACCATCGTCTCAGGCGCTTCATGGAAATGCGTTCAAGGGCACAAGGTATTTGAGCCGGGTGCAAATGAAAAGCGGCCCCGCTGTGGGGCCGCTTTCCTGATCGTGTCGCGAACCGGGGTCAAGCCGCAGCTGCAAGGTCGTCGTTCTTGCGGGAGGGCAACAACTGGAAGTCGTTCATCACGATCTCCGTCACGTAGCGCTTGCCACCCTCCTTGGTCTCGTAACTGCGATGCACCAGTCGGCCTTCGAGGGCCACGGGAGCTCCCTTGCGCAGCAGACGCTCCACCATTTCGGCGGTGCGGCCCCAGGCCACCACGGTGTGCCACTGCGTATCGGTAACGCGCTCTCCGCTGGCGTTGCGGTAACTGTCATTCGTGGCCACAGAGATGCGGGCCACCTTGCGGCCTTTGGCGATCTCGCGCACTTCCGGATCAAAACCGAGGTTTCCGATCAGGCTCACTTTGTTCTTCAGCGTGTTCATGGTACTGTGTGTTTGTTGGTTTGACTTTTCGTTACCGGCCCCGGTGCTGTTCCGAAGACCGACGCAAAAGTCCCCGGGCCGAAAAGCGGTAGTCGGCCAACTGTCATTTGTAGGCGATTACAGCCGTTTGCTGTCGTTTGTTGTCGGGGTAAGACAAGGACCACGAACCCCGCTCGCATTCCTTCTCAGCAAAGGCCTGAGCTAACTTGGATGTCGCTTTGGCCGGCCGGGCAGCGTTTTCCGGCAGGTAGGCGTCTGTACCACAGGAAAGGCCTTCCGAATTGGACCCACTCACGGAGCGCGAGCTCATCCAGGGTTGCCTGGACGAGGACCGTCGTTGTCAGGAGCTCCTGTACACGCGGTATGCCCGGCGTATGTATGCCGTGTGCCTGCGGTATGCCCGCCACGAACTGGAGGCCCAGGACCTGATGCAGGAAGGCTTCGTCCGCGTTTTCGACAAGCTGGGCAGCTTCCGTATGCAAGGGTCCTTGGAGGGTTGGGTGCGACGCATCATGGTACACACTGCGATCAATCATTATCGAAAGAAGGCCTTCCAAGCGGAACGGTTCGGCATGGAGCATTTCCCGGAAGAACCGGTGGCAGCTGTCGCCGTGGACCGCTTGGGCGAACAGGAACTATTGCATCTGGTGTCCGAACTGCCCGATGGATACCGGACGGTATTCAACCTGTATGCGATCGATGGCTTCGATCACGCAGAGATCGCCACCATGTTGGGTTGTGGCGAAAGCACCTCTCGCAGCCAGTTGGCCAAGGCCCGACGCATGTTACAGCAACGATTGACCACTATTTCACGACCCGTTCATGCAGGCAAAGCATCCCATTGACGAACTGTTCCACAGCGCGTTGGCGCAAGCGGAAACGGTGCCGCCCGTTGGCCTGTTCGACCGCGTGGTGGATTCCCGCTCCGGGCGTCGGCGAGGTGCGCCATGGTGGTGGAAGGCGGGAGGTCTCCTTCTGCTGGGTGGCGCCATTGTCGGGGCCGTCTCCTTTCACCGGATGGCCAATGGCACCAGAGGAGCAGCCTCCATGGCAGTAGGTCCCCATGAGCAGGCTCTGGAAGCAAGGGCGACCAATACGGAGCATGGTCCATCCTCCGCCAC
>JBEICT010000375.1:0-2537 GCA_040383865.1 Flavobacteriales bacterium
GGTGGTCCTGCAGTCGCCTGGTGGCGCTATGCTCTGTGTTGAATTTGCGCGCTGGGAGCTGCGGAAGGGCGCCGAAGTGTTCCTCTATGACATGGGCCGCACCCGCGCGCTCGGTGCGGTCCCGGCCTCCAATCGCCAACCCGACGGGACCATGGCCACGGAGCTGATTCCGGGAGATTCCGTTGTGATCGAGTATTTGCTTCCCGGTCTGGTGCGCGCTGGTGAACTGCGCGTGGGCTCTATAACCCATGCCTTCTTCGATCCGTTCGCTCACACTTCGGCCACCGAGGAACGCGACTTCGATCCCGGCTACCAGAGCTCACCCTGCCACATCGGCATCAACTGCCCGGATGCGGCCGCTTGGCAGCAGCAGAAGCGCGCTGTGGCGATGTTCCTTCGCCCCGATGGTGGCGGTTGCACCGGTACCTTGTTGAACAATACGCAGACCCCGGGAAGGCCCTATTTCCATGTGGCCTCGCATTGCTACCAGCCGAACACCAGTGGCTGGGTGTTCTACTTCAACTACGAATCCACCACGTGCACAGGTACGGTGGGCAATACCTCGCAGACCCTTACCGGTGCGGTTCTGCGCGCGGCTTTCTACTTCGATGACCTCTGCCTGGTGGAACTGAACAACTCGCCACCGGCCTCTTACAATGTGTTCTATGCCGGGTGGGACCGCAGTGGTGCAGTGCCCCAGTCGTCCGTGGTGATCCAGCATCCGATGTACGATGTGAAGAAGATCTCCTTCAACAATGATCCCAGCACGAGCTTCACGGATGCGATCGGCGTGCAATGCTGGCGTGGGAACTGGGACCTTGGTCTTGTGCAGGCCGTGTCAAGCGGCGGCCCCTTGTTCGACCAGAACGGGCGCATGGTGGGACACATGTACGATGGGGCACAGGTATGCTCCACGGCCACCAGCATCCCCACCGATTGCGCCAAGTTCAGTGCCAGTTGGGACGGTGCATCCGCCAGCCAGCGACTACGCGATTGGCTCGACCCCTCGAACACCGTGCAGCAATTGAACGGCTACGATCCCAATGCGGTGCCTGTGAACCTGCGGCTGCGATTGAAGGCCTTCCTCGAAGGTCCGTACAACACCGGCGCGGGCACCATGAGCACGGCGCTGCGTTCCGCCGGCCTGGTGCCATTGACCGAGCCCTACACGGCTGCCGGATATCCTCACGTAGGCGGCAGCGGAGCCACGACCACCCAGGCCGTGCTGAACGTTACGGGCGCGAATGCCATTGTGGATTGGGTGGTGGTGGAACTGCGCAACCGGTTGGATACCGCGGTGGTCCTGGCCACGCGCAGCGCCTTGTTGCAGGCCGATGGCGACGTGGTGGGCACCGACGGTTCTTCGCCCGTGGTCTTCTCGTTACCTGCCGATCAGTACCTGGTGGCGTTGCGGCACCGTAACCACTTGGGCGTGCTCACGGCCAATGCGGTGGCCTTGTCCAGCACGGTCACCACGCTTGATCTGAGCAATGGCAGCGTAGCCTTGCGCGGTGGGAACGCTGCCACGAAGCTGCTGGGAAGCGTAAGGGTCCTGTTCGCCGGCGATGTGGTGCCTGATGGCGTGTTGCGCTATACGGGAGGCAACAACGACCGTGACCCGATCCTTGCACGGGTGGGGGGTGTCACTCCGACCTCAACGGCAGCAGGATATTTCCCTGAGGATGTGAACCTTGATGGGGTGGTGAGTTACACCGGTGCGAACAACGACCGCGACATCATTCTGACGAACGTTGGTGGGGTTGTTCCCACTTCCACCCGGTCCGACCTCATCCCTTAGCGGGGGCATATATCCAGTGGGGCTCTTTCAGGACCTCGGATGCAATGGACACTGGGTTGCGTTCAGCCTAATTTTGGATCATGATAGGATCGTCGCCGCTCTTTCTCGTTCTCCTTTCGCTCATTCCATTCCGAGCTCTTGGGCAAACCCTGCTTTGGACAGCCGCAGGGCACCCTGATCAACGCGCGGTATATGGGGTTGCCTTCTCGGGCAATGGCCAGTATGTGCTCAGCGGGAGCGAGTGCCCTCAGGCCCGGTTGCGCATGTTCAACGGCTCCACAGGCAGCGTAACGTGGGAGCATCAGGTTTCCAATTCGCTCTTATGCACCGCCGGGGTGAAGTTCTCATCCAATGGACAGTATCTCGCCAATGCCGAAGAGACAGGGAATTTGCAGATATTCCAGGTCAATGGAGCCACGGCCAGCCTTTCCACTACGTTAACGAACAATACCGGAGCACTGTATTCAGTGGACTTCGCACCTGGCAACGATAAGGTCGCTGTGGGTGCAGGAAGTGGCAGGCTCATTGTTTATTCGCTTCCTTCGGGCACCCTTTTGTTCAACGTGATCGCCCACACAGGAGCAGTGCTCGGAGTGTCCTGGTCCCCCGATGGACAATTTCTGGCCACCTCCGGGGGCGATGGTCTGGTGAAGCTGTGGACGAGCAATGGGGTTTTCGTGCGTCAGTTCGCTGGCCATACGGGTTACGCTTATGGGGTTCGCTTCGCGCCCAACGGGCA
>JBEICT010000376.1:0-2457 GCA_040383865.1 Flavobacteriales bacterium
ACTGGCTGTGGCTATGGCGCGCTTACGACCGCCAAGGCCTTCGTGCTGTTCCCGATCATCGAATACCGAACGGTGTATGAGCCCTGCGTACACGATGACTTCGGCTGCTTCATAGCCAAGGGAAGCTGGGAGGCCTGTGGATATTGAGCTTCCAGCGGTCCATGCCCCGTACCTTCGCGCTCCATGTCCACCATCACCGACATCCGCGACCTCACCCTTGACGAGGTGAACGCCTTGGTGGCCGAACTGGGCGAGAAGCCCTACCGCGCCAAGCAGTTGTGGGAGTGGCTGTGGAAGAAAAAAGCCCGCACTTGGGCCGACATGAGCGACCTGCCCAAGGCCTTCCGGGCCCAGCTGGCCGTGCGTTGCTTGTTGCGTCCGCTCATTCTTGCTGAAGAACAGCGCAGTGCCGATGGCACGGTGAAGTGCGCCTTCAAGACCTGGGACGGGCATGTGGTGGAGGGGGTGCTGATCCCCACCCCCACCCGCCTCACGGCCTGCATCAGTAGCCAGATCGGGTGCAGCCTCACATGCAGCTTCTGCGCCACGGGCAAGCTGAAGCGCATACGCAACCTCAGTGCCGGCGAGATCGTGGACCAGGTGGTGCTGATCGATCAGCTGGCGCAGAAGTACTACCAGCAAGGGCTCACGAACATCGTGTACATGGGCATGGGCGAGCCGCTGCTCAACTACTCCAACACCCTGCGCAGCGCAGAACGCATTACGGCCGAGGACGGGCTGGGCATGAGCGCCAAGCGGATCACGGTGAGCACCGCGGGCATCGCCAAGATGATCCGCAAGCTGGCCGATGACGGCACCAAGTTCAACCTGGCGCTCAGCCTGCATGCGGCCAACGATGCGAAGCGCGACCGCATCATGCCCATCAACGAGCAGAACAGCCTCACCGAGCTAAAGGAGGCGCTGCGCTACTACACGCGTGTTACGCGCCAGCCGGTCACCTTCGAGTACATCCTGCTGCGGGGCTTCAACGATTCACTGGCCGATGCGCAGGAACTGGTGCGCTACGCCAGCGATGTGCACGCCAAGGTGAACCTGATCGAATACAACCCCATTGACGAGGGCGGCTTCGGTCGCACGGAAGCAACGGACGCCGAGGCCTTCCAGCAATACTTGGACAAAAAAGGCATCATTGCACGGATCCGCCGCAGCCGTGGGCGCGATATCGATGCGGCCTGTGGACAATTGGCCAATAAGAACGAGCCGGCGCTGAAGGACGGGGAACGGGTGATGAAGTGAGCGGCTTGACCGTTCCGATCACCAGCCCAGACCGATCTTCATACCCAGATAGAACACCGGCACGTTGTCGGACTCTTCGGTCACCGTGTAGGTGTACTCCTGCGAGGCCAGGTCGAGGATCTCGCTCACGATGATGCTGTTGCGTGAACGGAAGCCGAGCCCGCCGTAGAAGTCGAGGAGCCAGTTGCTGCTCATGCCCAACATCTGGTAACCGGCCAGGAAACGCAGATCGTTGTAGGTACGTTCGTCGCGCAGTTCCTCGCCGGTGAACTGTCCGTCGTTGCCCTTCACGCCGATGTCCTTGGTGTAGATCAGGTGCGCGAACTCGGGTTGCAGGTACCAGCCCTGTGGCTCCAGATCATCGGCGAGGTAGAGCCGGGCCGCAATGTGGAAGCTCGGATTCGGCACAATGGTGGTGCCTGCGCCGAAATCATCGGCATCGTTGCCCCCGTTGATGGACATGTTCAAATAATCGCGCAGCGTGACCCCGAGACCCACCTCCAGGCTGAGCCAGGGCGTGAACGCACGCTCGTAGTAGATGGGCACTTCGCCGCGGAAGAACAGCAACGGGTTGATCTTGACCACGTTCTTCACACAGTCCACCGTATCGAACTGCGCCGCGATACGGTCCTTGTACAGCACCACCTTCGGCTTGGGTTTGGGTTGCGCGTACGCGGCAAGGGCCACGGTCGCCAGCAAGGCGGTAAGCACCGGGCGGAAAACGGATGGACGGTACTGCATGCTCAGCGAAGGTAGGCGGCGGGCCGATGCCATCCAATGGACGCAGAACAGGAGCACGGGTTGTGTGTTCGGTCATGAAAGCCCATTCGTACCGATCTTAGACGCCAGATGCTGTCCATCGACGAGATCCAGCGGCCCATCGCCGCCGAGATGCAGGCTTTCGAGCCGCATTTCCGCGAGGCCATGCGCAGCCGTGCCGCCCTGTTGGACCGCATCATGCACTACATCGTGAAGCGCAAGGGCAAGCAGATGCGGCCCATGTTCACGCTGCTGAGCGCACGCCAGTTCGGCCCGGTGAACGAGAGCGCCTTCACGGCAGCCAGCCTCATCGAACTCTTGCACACCGCCACCCTGGTGCACGACGATGTGGTGGACGGCAGCCCCATGCGTCGGGGCTTCTTCAGCATCAATGCACTGTGGAAGAACAAGATCGCCGTGCTGGTGGGCGACTACCTGCTG
>JBEICT010000377.1:0-2452 GCA_040383865.1 Flavobacteriales bacterium
AAGATCAACATCAGCGAGCTTGTACACGCCATCGGCGCATCCGATCACCTTGAAAGCGCTCGGATCGAATGGCGTCGTGCTCAGGTGAAAAGTGCCACTATCAGCATGGCATTGCCAAAAGATCGTAGCGGGCGGTAAACACATTTCATCATTGCACGTCATGTACTCGAGGGTACCTGAGAAAGGGATCTCGGTGGCCGCAAGGGTCACCGTCCGCTTGAAGTCAACACTGTGTTTGAACTTCTTCACCTTCATATCGAACACCGGATCGTGACCATCAATGGTGTACTGGCTCACCTCCTCGGTTCCATCGGCAACTTGTACATGGCCTAGTGAATCGAAGGAGAAGCTGCTTGGCCATGGACCCATGTCACCAACATTCTGTGTGGAATACACACTCCATCCATCATCGATCTCGGCGTGGAAGGTCACGGACCATTGGGTATCATTGATCCGTTCGGCTTTCACAGCCCAGGCCACTTTATCCTGTGCGGGATCCAGCTTAATGACCTTCTCATCGCGCGGTCCTTTTGCTCCAGTACATGCCGCCAAAAGCGCGATCAACAACAATCCGAAAATCCTCAGGGTATTTGGCATCATCACTTTGTTTCCACCCGCACCTTGAATGGCACACCAACAGGAGGCAGGCAGGTCTTGTCGTTGCATAACATGTATTCCACTTCACCTTCCACCACCAAAGGGCCCTTGGTGTTCGGCTTCAGCACCAGCACAAAGCGTGGCGTACCTGAATGATGCCGCACGACCATGGCGAAGTTGGGGTCATACTCCTCGACGGGAGGCGGCTCCTGCAGGGAAACCAGCGTGAACGCTGCCGGGTCCTTCAATTGAATGGTGGTCGCGATGGGCCCTTGGTCCGAAGGCAGCGTGGTCGCATACACATGCCAACCCGCTTCCAACCTGGCCTGGCAATGGAGCTCCACCAAGCCATCGGTGCGCTGCACGGCCGAGAACGACCATTGGGCCGGTGAGCCGGTCAATGCCACGGACAACCAGAGGGAAAGCAGCACGCTGTAGATCATGGATAGGCAAAACTAACCCACCACCCGCCTTACCGACCGGGTGGTTGACCGGATCCTTGCGATCCTATGAAGCCGCGCCGCTGTTAAGGAATGTCAATGCTCACCACCCTCGAAACGGGAATGGTGGTACCGTACTTGAGCACGATGTTCTCCGGATCGTAGGTCCAGATGGTGGTCTCCACCGCCTTGAGGCCCTCATCGTCCTGGAAAACGATGCGGCATTTACCCCGCTCGGCATTGCCCAAACGCATGGCATGTTGTAATCCATGCAGGATGGAACTGCGCTGATCGTCGCTCAAATGCACGGGTTGACGGGGGAAACGCAACGCAGGAATGTGCTCTTTGGGAATGATGGTGGCTCCGTTGAAGTGCATGGTCAGGGAGGTTGGGGGCCCCTGAAGGTAATATCAAAACCACCGGAATGATGCTACTGGCCCGCCCCGATCAGGACACCAACGCTCCGCCGAGCCATTCGAGCGTTATGGCTCCCGACCCTCCAGGATCAGCCGCGGCACCTTCCGCAAGCCGCAAACCGCACAGCCAGATGATGCGATCGTCGCTTAACAGAACATATGCGTTCCGTTTGCGATGGAGCGGGACCTTGGCATCCACCAGGATATCGCTGACGAGCTTGCTCCCGCCAAGACCTGCCGGCCGCATACGATCACCCAACTGCCATGGACGGAGGACAAGCGGGAACCGGAGCGCTTCCTGCCGGACGTGTGCCACCTGCCGATCAAACATGGCCGGCCCAGGGGAACTGGCCTTATCGATCACGCGCAGCGGCAACTCGACGGGCATGTCAGTCCACGTCGGCATCGTCCAGATCGGGAGCTCTTGTTGCGCCGGGGCGATCACCAGACCATCGCGGTCCACGAAGACCTCCCGGGTTCCCGCCGGAAAACGGGCCCCGACATGACCGTCCTCCAACGCATGAAGTATGTCCTCCATGCGATCGGGGTGCAGGCCCAGACCGTGCAACACATGTTGCAGCACGAGGTGCGGCATCCCGGAGCCCAGAATGATGTTCCGCGCCACGTACAATGCCCCGAACGCATCGGGCATCAAAGGGCCTACGACCGACGACAGGTGGCATTGAACGGCACGGTCCATTTCCCGGGCAAGCAGCATATCGCGCTTCAGCACCGAGACACTTCCTGCACGCATGCTCTCCAGGAAGGGAAGCAGTTCGTGACGCACGCGGCTCCGCAGGTATACCGGGTCACGATTGCTGGCATCCTCCCGAAAGGGCACGGCATGCCGGTGCGCGTAGTCCAGGATCGACGCACGGTCCACCTCAAGGAACGGCCGGATGAACGGTCCGCTGCGCAGGGGGATGCCCGCCCTCCCGCGCATGCCCATGCCCTGCATGGCGTGAATGAAAAAGGTCTCCACCGCATCATCGGCATGAT
>JBEICT010000378.1:0-2450 GCA_040383865.1 Flavobacteriales bacterium
GAGCTCCTCACCGTCGAGAAGGACGATCTTGGTCTCGTTGCGGGGTATGTACTCGCGGGCTTCTTTGCTGAACGAAGAGGTGGTGATGAAGATGCCCTTCTTTGCGCCCTGCCCGGCCAATGCTCCTACGAACTTCTGGATCTCTGGACGGCCCACGGTGTTGCCGGTATTCCACTTCTTGGCTTGGATGTAGATGATGTCCAGCCCCAGTTTGTCCTCTTTGATGGTGCCGTCGATGCCTTCGTCGCCACCCTTGGTAAGCGCACGACCTGCGTCCTTCACGGAACCGCCGTATCCCATGCGTACGAGCAGCTGCACCACGAGGCGCTCGAAGTCCATCCAGGTGAGGGATCGGACTTTTGCGAGGAGTTCTTGGCCGATGGTTTCCCGGATCTGTTCGTATGCACCATCCAGTAATTCTTCCGGTGTGCGCGAGTTGTCCGCGTCGGCGGTCTGGGCTGAAGGAGTATTATCCCGCTTCATGGTCTGGAACTCCACGAATTCCGGGAAGCGTCTGAGGTAGCCTACGTCGATGCGTTCCGGTTTTTGCTTCAGTATCTCCAAGCCACGAGGCGTTATCTGCATCATCGCGCGTTTGGGTGAAGCGACCAGACCGGCCTTCTTGAGATACGTACGTGCCCATCCTACGCGGTTGTCGAACGCGGCCTGCATACCGCTCTAGCATCTCACGTCGCTCCTCCTCGGTCAGTTTGAACTGTGTGGCCAAGCCCTCCACAACATCACGAAGTGCATGCACCCTGTTGTCGGATAGATAGCTCAACAAGGGCAACATGATGCTTTGATAATCGGGAACGGCCATGATGTGATCGGTTCAGTTGAGAGGGTAAGATCGTTGATCCATCCGGTTGTTGTGCGTGAGGGATGGTAGCGGCAGCTTGCCGCCGGACCGGCCCAGCAGCGTAAGGAGCGAGGAGGCCCGACGATAGGAGGGACCCCGCAGCCCGATGCGATGCGGGCCGGGCCAAGGCAACTACAGCGGACAGCCCGACCCCGCGCGCTGGCCGGTGGGAGGAAGGGGGGCACGTCCGAAGGCCAATCAGACTATGAGAAGATCAGACGATCAGATGATCGCCCGCGCGCAAGCCCACCCCAATGCCGATCAAATGGTCACAAGATCCTGGCTGTGGTTCTTCGCTGGTATGGTCGGCGGCAGGCATTTCCATTTTCTGATCTTCTCATTTTCTGATCGTCTGATCCCCTATGTTCTCCTGTTCGCCAACAGCACCGGCGCCTGCCCATCGAAGGGGCGTTATCACGGCCGCAATGCCGAGCACAATAGTTTCGGTTCCGTATTATTGCCATACGAACCAGTGCGGAGGTGCTGTGGCATTAGTCGGGAGCGCATGGCAGGATTCAGAGCGGTTCGAGAAGCTCTTCGTCATGAAAACCCTTTACACCCTTTTGGCGACCTCGGTGATCCTGAGCACGGATCTCGTGGCACAGACGTTCTCGAACACCACAGCAGCTGCCTGCAACACGTGGGATTCGGGGAATGCCTACACGGGTTTTCAACGGACCATCGCAGTGGCCGCCTTGCCTACGCCGTTGGGCGCTTCGGGAACGGTCTTGCGCCAAGTGAACCTGCAACTGGGCACTGCGGCGTGCAAAGGCAACCTTGTATCGTACTACGCACGCATCGTATCACCTACGGGTACTGTCATCCAGTTGTTCGGGCCGTTCAACGGGACGAGCACGAGCCAATGGATGAACATCAAGTTCCGAGATGACATCGCCTTGGAACGTGTCCGCGACTACAGCACGACCACGCAACAGGGCTACCACCCGTGGAACGTAGGCTACTACCGCACGGATGCGGTCAATGCGTTCACCACGGTGAACGGGGAAGACCCGAACGGCAACTGGACCTTCCAATTGGCTGAGAACACGACATCCGAGGTCTCGTTCGAACGTGTTGAACTCGTCTTCGGGCCACCCATCGTCGTGACCGATGTGACCGGTGGCTCAGGAAACGATTTCTGCAGCGGGGCCACCTGTATCGATGGATTGTCCGTGATCCGCGGAACGAACCTCGCTTATCCGCCACTTGATCCCTTTTACCCGGGCGATGTGGTGGGTGGCTGTGGTTGGAACGGTGCGAACAACAATAACGGATGGTACCGCTTCATCGCATCCGGAACCACAGCGAACATCACTGTGAGCGGCATGGTGAACACCACCGGTACAGGCACGGCGGACATGCAACTGGTCGTGGTCCAGCAGACCAACCCCATCTGCTCCGGTCCTCCGACCCTAGTGCCGACGGGAGGCTGTCCGGACCCCCCCGGTGTGAACAATACATCTTATGCCGCGCCGAACGGTGGTGTTGGTACAATGGCCAATGTTTACTTGAACGGGATCACTGCGAATTGCGAGTTCAACCTCTCGGGGCTTACGGCCGGGAACAGCTATTACCTGATCATCGATGGGAA
>JBEICT010000379.1:0-2436 GCA_040383865.1 Flavobacteriales bacterium
CACTAGGCCTCAAAGCCTGGCCGGCAGGAAAGTTCACCCCTGGCTCCTTTCTCATTCTGGTGCTAACCTAAAGGCCGGTAGGCAGGGCCAAGGACTTTGCCACGGAGATGACGAGCCACAACGTGTTGGAGAAGGACCTGCGTGGCACCCGGTCCATCGGCGATGAGCATGTGGCCAGCAACAAGGCCGTGCGGAACAGCATGCTCGCACGGGGCATCAAGCCGGAGGAACTGCCGCCCAGCGAGGACGTGAAGAAAGTGGAGCGCCGCTTGAAGAGCGAGGCGAAGCAGGTGAAGCAGGGCGCGAAGCGGTTGCGGCCGAAGAAGTGACGGGGTCGAGCGCGTTCGGGCATCATCTTTGGTGTCCAGCACCATGCACTTACGTCATTCGTTCCCCCTCATCCTGACCTGCCTGCTGGCGGGGTTCGGTCATTCCTCCTCCTGGGCCCAGCCCCTCGTTGTGGTCGTTTACGATGAGGAAGGCCGTCCGTTGCCGGGTGCCCACGTGAGCCTGCGCGACGCGCGCGACCGCGGGGTGAAGCCGACGAGAATGAAGGACGGCGTCTTCACCTTCGAGGAGGTGCCGGAAGGCTACGATGCCCTGCAGGTGAAGGCCGCCGGCATGCAGATGAACGGCTGCCAGTGGTTCGGGTACCACCCTGATACCGTCCGGATGACGATGCGCAAGGGACCGTATTACTTGATCGATGAAGGCCATCGGCAGGCGCGGCTGGTCTTCGATGAGCGGCGTTTGGAGGTGGACTATCACCATGGCGTACGCGAGGACAGTTTGCGGTCTTGGTTCGCAGAACTGGGTCTGGTATGCGAGCGCCATACCTGCACCTACCTGCGGCGGAAGAACGGCGGCAAGTTCATGCTGCACCACAATGTGGAGCTTGAAGCCGTGCGGAAGAACCCGGTGGTGATAGCGGCCGGGCTCTATGCCGAGCATCAGAAGCGCCATCTTCATGAATGGGTGGGCGTAACACCGCACGCTGGGCTCAGCATGACCCAGCAGCACCAGTACACGGGCATCGTGCGGATCACCTTCCACGCAGGCGGCATGAAAGGCTCAGGCGCGTTCGCCTACATGCTCGAGATCAACCGACTGCTCGATGTGTTCGGCTTCCGGCTGACGGAGACCACCTCCGGCCGTGCGGACGAAGCGATGCTTTCGATGGCCTTCAGCAGCTGGGGCGTGGAGGCGAAGCCGATCTCCGGTCTGGCCGGTCCGTTCCTGATGGGGCAGCTGGAGCAATTGGCGCATCACCCGGCCGTGGGGAAGGTGGAGCTGGTGGTGCCGATGATGCTCGATTGAAAAGGAGACCGGCACATCCGACCACCGCATGCTGAACTTCGCTCGGCCCCGCTGGTGCAAGCAGTTGATGCGCCCATTCTCCACCTCCCTGTCCTGTGCGCTGTGCTCAGGCGTGCGCGCCCAGCGCGACGAGGTCCCCGATCACTTCATCCGAGTAGGTATCGCGGACGTTCGTCCATCGTTGCGCTGAAGGCAACCTGACAGCCGGACCCTTGATCAGTAACGAACGAGTGGTACTGTGGAGGTACGCCCATCGATGTCGAACACCCGCAGCAAGTAGGTGCCGGGTACCTCCGGCGGTTCGATCACATTGCGCACCCCTGTTTGCATGGCCATGACGCGGCCGGAGAGATCGAGCACTTCGATACGCTGGATGGCGGTTCCGCTTTGCACGCGCACCGGTTGCCCATCGCTGGGATTGGGGAACAAGGTCACAGGGGGCCTCGCTTCAAGCAGTGGAACGAACGTACTGCCTCCACATACCGACAGCAGCGAGTGCACCTGCAGGTCGATCTCTTCATCATCGGTAAGGTCGAATGACAGCAACAACCAGCCGGGGATCCCGTCCTGTCGGTAGGCGATGTAGAGACTATCCACCGTCACAGGACCCATGGCCGTGAAGCCACCGAAGTCTCCCAGGAAGACCCGATCGCCGTCCTGCCACGAATGGTCGCCAGTACAATCCATCAGTTCCCCGAAAGCGTAGTATTTGGGTCGCTGTTGGCTGCCGGAAGCCATGTCCATGCACACCTCCACCTCGTTCACGTAGAAGTCGAGTTCCGCGCTGTTCGGGCCGTCGACGGCAGGGTAGCCCCGGAACAAGCGTGCCCAACCATCGAGCGCGTCGTCGCAGTCGAGCTCGAGATCACCGGAGTCGGCGGTGAAAATGGTGGTAAGCCCCAGATCCACGGGTGTGTTGTAGGCGGACTGTCCCGGCGGCACTTCGCCAGCGGTGATCTGGGCATTCGTCGTGGTGCTGATGAGCATGGTGGCCAGAACGAGGAGAGTTGTTCTCATGTGTACTAGGTTGATCCCTTCAAGACATAGACGTAGTTCCAGGATCAAACGCTGCTTCGCTGCCGGACATGCGAACTTCTCACCACCTTCGGTATACCGCTC
>JBEICT010000380.1:0-2434 GCA_040383865.1 Flavobacteriales bacterium
CCGATGAGTGGATGAACGACTACAACCATCACCGCCCACACAAGTCGCTAGGCTACCGGCCACCAGCGCTCATCCAATCCTAACCCAATGCCCCTGGAGCCTCTAGTTATGATCGGCCCGAAAACAGGGGAAGCTTACACCAGCTGCTCGGGGCGCAGCATGTACACGGAGAGGTAGGTGTCGCAGGCGAAGATGGCGCCGGGGCGTTCGGTGCAGCCCAAGGCTGCGCAAAGCAGCATGTTCCAAGATGTATTGCTGATGGCGGGTCGTCACCCAGGCTCGTCAGTACTTGATCACCTTGGTCGTGTGGTAGTGCTCGGGACCGGTAATGGTGATCAATAGCGGGCCGGAAGCGAGTCCGGATAGATCAAGCACCATGTGTCCGGATCGCGGTGCTGAAGCGACCGTTCGCCTGCCGAGCACATCCATGATGGTCACACGCACATTGCTCCACTGATCGGCGTTGAGCCAAATGTTCAGTTGGTCCGATGCGGGATTGGGGCCAATATGCACTCCCTCAGCGGATCGGGCCTGCCATCCCGTTGCGTCATCCACCACCTCTAGAACGGCCGGCGGGGTGCGTATGGGCGGATTAATGTCGAAGAAGATATCGGCTGCGTTATGGACCTGGTGGCCAACAGGAAGGGCTGGCCGTGTAGCGATCTTGAACTTCACGAATCCCTGGGACCCCAGTTGATCGGAACTGCTGTCCGGAAGATAAATGGGGTCGAAGCGGAACGTGAGCAAGCCGTTCACCAACCACCAGGAACAGGGGTGGCTTGAAGAGATGTAACGCATGCTGGATGGGACCAGATCATCGGAAAGTGTATCCGTGATCACCACACGGGAAGCGTGAAAGTTGCCGGTGTTCTGAAAGCGGATGGTATAGATCAGTTCCTCACCATCAAGCATCTCCGACGCGGTGGCCGTGGCCGGGAACACCAGTTTGTCGTTCGGGTCATAGGCGGCCAACACCGGGGTGTTCCATGTACAGGAGTTGTTGGAGGGGTCGTTGTCGGTGATAGTGGTCATGGCATGCCCGGTGAATTGCACCATGGTGCCCGGCATCAAGGCAGGCACCCAGGCTCCTACGGTCCACGTGTCCTGCTCGCCTATCTGCAGGTCCTCCATGGCCCAGGTCACCGAGTTCCCGTTCACCGCCAATGGGTCGGGTGAAATGATGGTAATGGACAGGGACGGGTCCACGTTCACAGTAACCGAACCTGACGCGACCACCGACCCCATGTTCCGCACGGTCATGGAGAGCTGCGTGTGTTGGCCGGTAATGACCTGCGGTGTGGTGATATCGATCGTTACATCGGTAATGTCCGGAAGGAGCTGGTAGGAGGTACCCGGCAGGATGACCACGGGATCGACATCGCTCAAGGTGGCGGTTTGCACTGCGGGCGTAATACTGGTGGCGAATGGACTAATGGGTAGTGCATTGACCGTGTAGGTTCCCGCGTTCGCGAACCTCATCCAGTCCCCGTCGTAGGTCACCCCAACGATCCCGAGGGGGTCGACCTGCACGGCGTCTCCCGCGAACGGATGCTCATTGGGTCCTTGGAGGCCGTCGCCGTCGGCATCCAACCATAGCGAACCACCGATCGCGTTCGTGTAGATGCATTCATCGTATGGGTCGCAGATCTGAAGGTTGTTCGGAAGTATGAGGTGGTCGGGGTCTTGAACAAATGGAAGGTTCGGCAGGCAATACACGGATGTGCTCCCGAGCTCAAGATGGTCCATGACCGGCGGTAGTATGGGGAGGCACAGGGGTGTATTCGTGATGATGCGCAGATCCCGTAGTGTGGAGGGAATGGACGTGAGGCCGGTGATCTGTCCCGAAGTGCTCAGGTCCAGGTAGCTCAAGCCTTCGGGAAGTGGCATGAGGAGGATGCCCGCTGTAGCATCTCCAATGTGGAGCAGAAGCGTATCGAGTGATGCCGGGGCTGGGCCAATGATCGACGTGGAGGAGTAGTTGAACAGGCTTCTCAACCCATCCGGGATGGATATCGGTCCAGTGAATCCGAATCCACCAAAGGTCAAGCGCTCCAGCGAATCAGGCAGCACCGGGGTGATGACGCCAGCACCAGCGCTGAATATGGTCAGGTCCTTCAGGTGATGGAGGTATTGAATACCGGTAAGGTCCAGTGTGTTCGTATTGCACACGGCTGTATGCACGGTGTCCAGCGCAGGGTGGTCGGGGTCCAAGTAACCAGCTTCATTCACGCAGCCGGGTGCCAGTTCGTTCATCCAGCCACGCAGCCAGACCGACGGGATGAACTGGAGTTGTGAAAAGGCGTTCGAGGGTATGGCCAGCCCGATACAGAACCAGCCGAGTTGCAATGCGCGTTGCAGGTTGAACGTGTTCATTGTACATGGATCTGAGTGATGGTCATGGAGACCAGGGCCGGTCACACCTCCATAAGACAGG
>JBEICT010000381.1:0-2418 GCA_040383865.1 Flavobacteriales bacterium
CCCGGAAAAGGCCCCGGCGCAGCCCGAAGGAATATCTTGAGATGGCTTCTAGAAGCCATCTCAAGATATTCCTTCGGGCTGCGCCGGGGCCTTTTCCGGGCATCCGTCGTTACTCAACCCTTCGAGCGGCCAGCTATGCGCGGGCCTGCCTCCCGGAGGGCAGGTTTCGCGCCTAGGCTGCCCGCAAAGATCCTTCGGCTCGCTCCCGAGGCCTCGGGACAAAATCATTTTGAGCTGGCTTCTAGCCACCACGTAAGAG
Organism: Flavobacteriales bacterium; assembly: GCA_040383865.1. GTDB lineage: Bacteria > Bacteroidota > Bacteroidia > Flavobacteriales_F > PHOS-HE28 > PHOS-HE28. Next base: position 260 of record JBEICT010000381.1, read on the forward strand.
GAAGCCACTGCTGCCACAACGGTTCACGTCCTCAACGCGGGAAACGAGGCTTGTGCCGGTCATGACCTGGCGCTTACGCCGGGACAACGTTGTTCTTCCCCGCAACGTCAATCGTACGGCATCAAGCCGATTCTCGCACTATGCGCACCCCCCTGCTCATCGCATGCTGCCTTGTGTCCCTCGGCGTTGTTGCGCAGGAGGTTTGCGATAACGCGCTGGATGATGACGGTGATGGACTCATCGACCTGAACGACACCACGGATTGCATCTGCACGGGGAGCTTCAGCGGTGGTGAGGTGCAGAGCATCATGCCCAATCCGTCCTTCGAGCAGTTCGATTGCGTCCCCATCGGCGCGGGGGAATTGAATTGCGCCACCACCTGGCAGCAGGCCAACGTCGCCACATCAGACTACTTCCTCGGAGGAGGATACATGCCTGCGATAGTGCCCTTGCCGATACCGGATGGAAATGCGTGCGTGGGAGGGTTCATGCTGAGGGACCTGCTCGGACCAGGCGGGGACTATTTGGAGTACATCGGTGCCTGCCTTCCACAGCCCTTGTTGGCCGGTGTTGAATACACGCTGCAGTTCTGGGTCGCCGCGAGACAGGTCGAAGTCACCCTGGAGGCGTTCAATAGCATCTTCGTCGGTCCAGTGGATGTGACCCTCTTCGGGCTGCAGAACTGCGTGCCCCTTCCGTCGCAAAACACTTTGGACTGCCTGTCCTCATGGACCGTGCTGGGTTCGGTGAGCCACCAGCCCGATGGAGAATGGCACCAGGTGCAGATCAGCTTCACCCCGGCCACTGACATCCATACCATCATGATCGGAGCGCCCTGCGTACTGCCAGCCGACTACAGCATCGGCTTCGACGCTTCCACCGATCTGCCTTACTTCTTCTATGATGACCTTACGCTGGAAGAGAGCTCGCTGTTCGGTGCCACGCTAACGCAGAGCGGGGGGTTCTGCACCAATGACCTGGTGCTGCATGGGAACCCGGACAGTCTTGCCGCCGATCTCCAGTGGTACCTGGATGGCGTTGCGCTGCTGGGGGAGACCGACAGCATCCTTTCGATCTCGGCCCTGGGGCTTTCCCCTGGGCTCTACCAGTTCCGAGCCACGTTTCAGGATACGGCCTGCGCGGTGAGCGAACTACTGGTGGAGCCGCCGTTATTCCCCCAGCCGCTGGTCGGTGCGGAGCCCACCTCCGGCTGTGCACCCTTGGAGGTGACCTTCACCAATAACACCGGCGCAGCTCTTGTCGCGGAACAGGAATGGGACTTCGGCATTGCAGGAGCCACGAGCACCGCGGCCGATCCGGTCTTCACCTACAACCAGCCGGGCCTCTATGACGTCACCCTCACAGTGACCGGTCCGGACGGTTGCGTTGGCGACACCACGTATACCGGTCTCATCGAGGTGTTCGCGCCCCCGATGGCGAGCTTCACGGCCTCCATCACGACAGGATGCACGGGCCTCCAGGTGCAGTTCACCAATACCAGCGCCACACCCGGCGCCTGCTCCTGGTCCTTCGGCGATGCAGGCACGAGCACCGACTGCGATGCATTGCATACCTACAGCACAGAGGGACTGTTCGATGTGACCCTGACCGTGACGACCGCCGAGGGCTGTTCGGCCGACACCACCATTACCGACCTCATCGATGTGTATGGTTCTCCTGTGGTCAGCTTCACCAGCGACACGGTGGCTGGCTGCGTTCCTCTGACCATCACCTTCACCAACACCACCACCCCCTCACAGGTGGGCAGCCAGGTGTGGGACCTCGGCAATGGGGAGATCTCCACGGACGGGGTGGTGACCGTAGTGTACGACAGCGTGGGCACCTATGATGTGTCCTTGCAGGTGACCGCACCGCAAGGATGTGCGGGAGCGCTGGACATACCGGACTACATCACCGTCCACGGCCGCCCCCAAGTGGCCCTGGTCAGCGTGCCGGACAGCGGGTGCGCACCCCTGGTCGTGGCCTTCGCCAATCTCACCGAGCCGCAGTTCACGGGCTCATGCGCCTGGGATCTCGGTGATGGCGCGACGGGGGGCGTTTGCGACCCGGTGCACCTCTACACGGAGCCGGGAACCTACACAGCAGCGCTGCATGTGGTCAGCCCGCAACAATGTGCCAGCGATACCGCATACACCACC
>JBEICT010000382.1:0-2413 GCA_040383865.1 Flavobacteriales bacterium
CTACTGCCCCAACGCCGGCAGCCAGAACCTGTCGGTGATCGACGGCGCTAACAACACCGTCGTTGCCACCGTGCCCACGGGCAATGTGCCGCGCGGCATCGCCGTGAACCCGCAGAGCGACCGCGTCTACTGCTCCAACTATGGATCGGACAACGTAACGGTGATCGATGGCGCCACCAATGCGGTGCTGGCCACGGTGACCGTGGGTGATGGCCCCACGGCGCTCTTCCACAACCCGGCCACCAACACCATGTACTGCTCCAACGTGGGCGCACCGGGCCCGGGCACGCCGGCCGCGTGCACCATCACGGTGATCGACGGCACCACCAACGCCGTGCTCACCACGCTGCCCGCAGGCGACGAGCCCACTGCCTTCTGCTACAGCACCAACAACCAGAAGGTGTACTGGGTGAACGAATGGAGCCACACCGTGGCCGTGGTGGACGCCTTCACCAACGCGCCGCTGCAGCTGATCCCGCTGGGCAACCCGCCGGTGCAGGCGGTGGACCTGTGCTACAACCCCGTGAACGAGCGCGTGTACTCGGCCAACCGGCTCACCTACAACATCGGCGTGATCGCGGACGAACTGCTGAACACGGGCATCCCGGATGCGCAGCGCCTGCTGCTGCACCTTTATCCCAACCCGGCCACCGACAGGGTGATGCTGGCCGGTCTTGCGGACGGCCCGCTGTACTACATGGTGCACGATGCGCATGGCGCGGTGGTGGCACAGAGCCGCACGGCGGACCGCACGCTGGACGTGCAGCAGCTTCCCGCAGGGCTCTACGCCGTGGCTTTCCGCGATGCGCGGGGGCGCAGCTGCGTGGAACGGATGATGGTGGCGCGGTGAAGGGTGCTAGTCGCTCGAACGTGACCGCTGCTCCCGCCTACTCCTTCACGATCCTCTTCGCTGGGCCATTCCGTTCGGGGTAGCGCATGAAGTACATCCCGGCCGGGAACTGCTCCAGCGATATCGTCGCCTGAAGGACAGCGATGCCCATTGGGTGAACGTCACGAAGGCGGCCCACCGGACCGCCTTCGCACTGTTCGTTGCATGCTGCCGCTCAGTTCCAGCCGCAGCGGCTCACTCCTTCACGAACCGCATCGCGGCGCCGTTCGTGCTGCGCAACAGGTACACCCCGGGATGCAGGTCATGCACCGGCAAGGCGCTGGTGTTGCTATGCGCGCCCAGCCATGCCCCATGCATGTTGAACAGGTCGCCCGTGAAGGGCTGCGACAGATAAAGCACATCCGTGCAGGGGTTCGGCCAGGCGCGTTGCTCAGCGCTTGCATGGCTGGCGATGGACGTACTGAAGTCCCCATTGATGCGCGCCAACCGGTTACGGCCGACGCCATCGTACTCGAAGAAGCTGCCACCGATGTAAACGCTTCCATCCTCCTGGATGAGAATTGCATAAACAACGGCATTGACCGCCGCGCCCACCACATAGCTCGGGTCAAGCACTCCATTGGGGAGCAACCGGACGAAGCCCCTCTGCTGGCTGCCACCAACACTATTGAAACTGCCGCCGGCAAGGATCCGGCCATCGGGTTGCAGCGCCATCTCATTGATGATCCCCAGGTTCGGATTGGAGATCGTGAATCCCGATAGGAGCGCGCCGTTGATGCCGAGACGGGCCATGCATTGGCGTGTGGACGCACCCATCTGGGAGAAGCCACCGCAGATCAGGATCATGCTGTCCGGCTGAACGATCACATCATGGATGGTGGAGTTGGAAGCCGGGGCCTGGAAGCTCAGGTCCACCGTGCCATCGGGCAGCAGGCGCGCGATGTCCGTGCGGTTCACTCCGTTGATGTTGGTGAAGTTACCGCCCACCAGCAGGCGGCCGTCGTAGTCGAAGGTCATTGCCTGCACATCACCGTTCACACCCGATCCGGTGAACGTGGCGTCCAGGCTGCCATCACTGTTCAAACGGGCAACACCGCGCTTGTTCACACCGGCAACCTGTTGAAAGACCCCGCCCACAAGGACCTTCCCATCGGGCTGCAACAACACTGCAAGGCCGCCTTCCGACAGACCGGCGCCGGGATCGAAGCTCACGTCCAGGCTGCCATCGGGCATGAGGCGGGCGATCCTGTTGCGCACCACGCCGTTGAAGCGGGTGAAGTAGCCCGTCACGACCACGCGGCCGTCCGGCTGGATGGCCACGGCTCGCACATCTTCGTTGAAGCCTTCGCCCGTGTCGAAGCTCGGATCGATGCTGCCATCGGGCCATACGCGGCACAGCCCGCGCCGGGTCACGCCGTTGTACTTGGCATACTCACCGCCCACCAGGATGCGGCCATCGGGCAGCTGGGCCAACGCGTACGCGATCCCGTTCAAGCCGGTATTGGGCATGAACGACGTGTCCACCGCACCATCCGCGAACGCCTTGATGAGCCGCAGCTGGAG
>JBEICT010000383.1:0-2392 GCA_040383865.1 Flavobacteriales bacterium
CAGCACCTGCAGGGTCTTGGTCTTGCCGCTGCCGGTGGCGCCGCAGATGAGGCCGTGGCGGTTCATGGTGCGCAGGGGCACGCGCACCTGGCAGCCGACCGGCACTTCGCCGTTGTACAGCGCCCCGCCCAGCAGGATGCTGTCGCCCTTGAAGGTGTTGCCCGCGCTGATGGTGGACTGGAAGTCGGTGATGGAGCTCATGGTGATCTCTGTGGCCCAAATGAACGAAAACGGAGGCCTCTCCTTCCTCGGTCGAACAAACACTTGTTGATCGGTGGCGTGTGAGGTGGTGATCGTTCCGCCTCCGGACCGAACGCATGCTCCGTTCTCCTTACAGCCAGAACCTGCATGGCTGTTCTTCGCGAACCACAGGGCGATCCCGCTGTTGCTTGAGCATGCGCATCTATAACGTGAGCTACAACGACCCGAAAGTGGAACGTGCAGTGAACAGCGTGTGCGGCGAGGGGATCGGGTTCTGGACGTCCATCCGGATGGGAGGCACGGGATCGCAGCGCTTCGAGTTGATCGATGGTCCGGCCGAACTGCTGGAGATGGTGGACCGCTTGGAGGACCGGCGCTTCTCTTCACTGGAACTGCGCCAGGGCGGATTGGTGTTCCGCTTTCGCAACCGGCTGGAAGCGCTGGCCGTTCCGCTGGCCTGGGGCACCATCGCGGAAGTCAAGCTAAGCCCAGTGGGCCCGGCCATTTCCGTGGACCTACACATTCGTACCAAGCATGGCGCACACTTGCACTTCCGCATGGCTCGCGAGCAGCATGTGGCGCTGGACCGCTTGCTCCGGAAGGGCCTCCCTGCCAGTGTTCCGTTCGCGTGAACGGACAATAACGCGAACCGTTCGAACCCCGGCAGATACCTGAACGATGGTCCCGTTCCAGCGACCTAGCTGAACGAGATGCGGTCTATGGCGAAACGCCCGCTGCCAGTGAAGAGCAACGTGACAAAGGCGAAGAGGTAGACCATGGCCAGTTCCTTCTCGGAGAACGAGGCATCGCCCTTCACCATGAACACGATGACGGCCATGCCGATGATGAGCGGGACCAGTGCAGCGCGCGTCCACAGGCCCAGGATCACCAAGGCCGAACACACCACCTCGGCGAACACGATGAGCGCGAGGGAGAACGCCCCGCCCAGGCCGAAGGGGTCAGCGAAGCCGTCCATGCGTTCGCCGAAGGACATCAGTTTGGGCCAGCCGTGCTGCCACAGCATGGTGCCGCCCGCAGAGACCCGCAGGACGAGGTAGCCGAATTCCTCCGACAGGGGTTCACTATTAAGCAGCATGATGGTGCGGATGGGATGCGCGACGAAAGTAGCGGGAGCGCCCATGGCCCTTTGGGGGTAGGTCGCCCCGACTTTTCCACCACCCCATGCGAACATGTTGCGGGCCGATCACGTAAGAACGGCGCCATGAAGAAAAGTCTGATCCTCGCCGCTGTGCTGAGCACCCCTGCCCTGTTCGGTCAATCCGACGATGCAGGTAATGGTATGCTCGCCGGCCTCACCGCCCTGCGCGCTGCCGACCACACTGCTGCCCAGGCTGCCTTCAGCCAGGTGGTGGTGGCCGAGCCGGACAATGCCAAGGCCTGGTATTACCGCGGCGTGAGCCGGTTGCAGGCCGGTGATGCCGAGGCCGCTGTGAACGACCTGGGCCGTGCCCTGCGCCTGGCCCCCACCGATGGCAATGTGCTGATCCGCCATGCCGAGGCCTGTATGGCCATGGGTTGGAGCACCATGGCCCAACAGGACCTGGAGCAAGTACTGGCCCTTCGCGGCGATGGTCCCGTGGCCGAACATGCGTTGCTGCTCCTGGGCGAACTGTCCTTTGGTGCGGGCGATCTGATCACGGCCAAGGCCCATTATGACCGATTGATACACATAGCACCATACAACGTGCTCGGTCTGGTGGACCGGGGCATCATCCTGATCGCGCTGGGCCAGAACGTGGCCGCCATTGCCGATCTGGAACAGGCCATTGCCCTGGACCCTTCCTTGGACATGGTGCACGGCCAGCTGGCCCTGGCCCACCATCGTCTGGGCCACCGCATGGAGGCCTGCCAGGCTTGGCAGCAGGCGCTGGATGCTGGCGACAACAGCGTGCAGGAATCGCTGCTGGTGTTCTGCGAGTGATCAACGGTGGGTTCCGCAACACGCCGTTAAGTCCGTGTAAAGGGAGTATTTCCACTTGGGCATCAGCCGTTTCAAGGGGTTCCGTTACCTTTGCGGCCCTGTTGTCGGCCCGTTCGTAGGGGTTCGGCCAATGCACATGAAGATCAACGTGACCCTTCCGGACGGATCCGACCGGAACTATGATGCCGGCACCACGGCCATGGACGTGGCCAAGAGCATCAGCGAAGGCCTTGCCCGCAATGTGCTGGC
>JBEICT010000384.1:0-2382 GCA_040383865.1 Flavobacteriales bacterium
CCGGGAGAACGATGCGGAGCGCCGGAGCTTCGAGGACATCTTCTGGAAGCGCCAGTTCAGCAGCTACGTCACCAAGTGGAGCAACGTGTACGACCGGGGCATTAACCAGTACAAGACCGGTCTGGATGCCCTGCTCGAAGGTGAGGAGATCAAGCAGACGCTGTTCGAGTTCGAGCACGATCTGTGGAACTTCTAAGGCATCAGGTACTTCGCGGAGCGTCGGTCCCCGAGGGGGTCGTACTTTTGCGGCCCTTTCCGGAAAACCACTCCCGCGCCACCGTTCGACATGATCACCGTACAAGGCCTTACCCTGCATTTCGGTCAACGGCCGATGTTCGACGGCGTCTCGTTCTTCATTGGTAGCGACGACCGGATCGGCCTCGTAGGACGCAACGGGGCGGGCAAGAGCACCCTGCTGAAGATCCTGGCCGGACAGCAACCCTACGACAAGGGCACGATCGGCAGGCCCAGGGAGCTCACCATGGGCTACCTGCCCCAGGAAATGGCCCACAACCTGGAGCTCACCCCCTGGCAGGTGGCCGAGAAGGCGTTCGAGGAGGCGCTCACGCTGCAGGCCTCACTGGACCGCATCGAGAAGGACCTCGAGAAGGCCACCACCGATGAAGAGGCCATTGAGCTGGCCACACTGCTCGCCCACGCCCACGAGCGCCTCAACGCCATCGGTGCCGCGGACCACGACATGCAGATCGAACGCATGCTCAAGGGTATCGGGTTCGTGGGGGGCGACATGCACCGCCTAATGAGCGAGCTGAGCGGAGGCTGGCGCATGCGGGCCGAACTGGCGCGTCTACTACTGATGCAGCCCGACCTGCTGCTGTTGGACGAACCGACCAACCACCTTGACCTTCCCGCCATCCAATGGCTGGAGGACCTGCTGCGCACCTACCCCGCAGCGTTGGTGCTCATCTCCCACGACAAGACCTTCCTTGACCGTCTGACCAAGCGCACCATCGAGGTGGCCGGTGGGCGCATCATCGACCGCAAGGCCTCGTGGAGCAAGTACGTGGAGCTGCGCAAAGTGGAGCGCGAGCAACAGGCCGCTGCCGCCAAGGACCAACAGCGGTACATCAAGGAGACCGAAGACCTCATCAACAAGTTCCGCGCGAAGGCGAGCAAGGCAGCGTTCGCCCAGAGCTTGATCACCAAGCTGGAGAAACTGGACCGCATTGAAGTGGAGGACGAGGACCTGCGCAAAATGCTGGTGAAGTTCCCGCCCGCGCCCAGTTCGGGCAAGATCGTGTGCGAGGTGCGCAACGTGAGCAAGGCCTACGACGCCAAGCAGATCTTCAGCGGGGCCGAGCTCACCATCGCCAAAGGGGAGCACCTCGCCCTGGTAGGTGCGAACGGCACGGGAAAGTCCACATTGGTGCGCATGATCATGGGCGAGGAGCCTTATGATGGCGAGATCCGCATGGGCCACAATGTGATCGTGGGCTACTACGCCCAGGACATGCCCGAGCGCATGAGCCCGCAGCGCACTGTGCTGGAGACCGCCGAGGACGCGGCCAGTGAGGATAACCGGGTGCGCGTGCGCGCCATGCTCGGTGCGTTCATGTTCAGTGGCGAGGACGTGGACAAGAAGGTGAAGGTGCTCAGCGGTGGTGAACGCGCACGCCTGGCATTGTGCTGCATGCTGTTGAAGCCGCTCAACTTCCTCATCCTCGACGAACCCACGCACCACCTGGACATCCAGAGCAAGGACGTGCTGAAGGAGGCGTTGAAGAACTACGACGGCACCTTCCTGCTCGTGAGCCACGACCGGGATTTCCTCACGGGCCTGACCTCGCGCATCCTCGAGCTCGATGAGTTCCGCATCCGCGATCAGCACATGGACATCCTGGAGCTGATCGAAAAGCGCAAGGCCCTACAGGGTGCCGACATCGGCAAGTCGTCGGCGCGGGTGAAGGAGGAGAAAGCGGCCAAGAACAGCGACCAGCGCGACAAACGCGACCGCGACAAGGAGCGTCGTCGTGTGCAGAACCAGGTGCAACGCCTGGAACAACAGCTCGCCGACCTCGAGAAGGAAGAGAAAGCCCTGCAGGCCGAAGTGATGAAGGGCGGCATGCCCGCCGAGGCACTACAGAAAGGCTACGACCGTCTTGGCGATCTGGCCCAGCGCATCGCTGCCGTGATGAGCGAATGGGAGGCAGCTTCGGCGCAGATGGAAGAGCTGGGGGAGGAGTCCAAGGCCTGATCCCTTTCGATCTCCGCGTTACGTGCATCGATGATGCGCATTGGAGTGATACAGCGTTGCATATCGCAGTGCTGCTCCAACACACCGATGCCATGGCCAGCACGAAATTGCCTCCCCGGCAGCAGATGATCAACATGATGTACCTCGTGCTCACCGCCATGTTGGCG
>JBEICT010000385.1:0-2375 GCA_040383865.1 Flavobacteriales bacterium
GATTGTTCAAGACGGCGTTCTCCTCGCCAGACACCTTGCACTTCGTGCGCTTGATGCCGAACGGGGACCTGGACCCGACGTTCAATAACGATCTGGAGGTGGTACGCATGCCTTGGCTTTCGAGCGAATGGCCCGGCAACACCATCAATTGGGGGCAGTTCGGCTTGGTTGGGCATACACGTATCTCTGACGGCCGTATTGTCATGTGGGGAGTTCACATGCTGGTCGAAGGTCAGGAGCGCCTCGGCATTGCCATGCTTGATCCCGATGGCGAATTGCTCGAAGAGCCTTTTGGCGCAGGAGGTTGTGGACGATACTATAGTCCAGGCACAGGTTATTTATATGGTGAGATCAGTGGTATCATCGAAGCCCCCGATGGTTTCTTCTACATCTGGGGCGCCTACAAAGGCTACGATGATGGCACTACCAACGACCCCACGCAACGCTTCATCAGCCGCTTGTATGGGCTGAATGTGGGGGTGGCGGAGCGGGAGCAAGTGCAGGTGGAAGTATTTCCCAACCCCAGCACGGGGCAGGTCACCATCCAACTGGATCGCTACACCGGGTCTGAAGACGTCGAGGTGCGGGATGCCATTGGCCGCACGGTCATGCAGCAGCGCCTCACCGGTGCCAGTATGGCCTTGGACCTATCACAGCAGGCCGATGGCCTCTACACCGTCACCTTGCGCGGCAGGGCGCATGCACCGGTGGTGCGAAGGGTGGTCATTCAGCGTTGAGCCGTACACAGGAGCATAGCAAGCTGAAACCACGGGAACTCACAGAAAAGGACCGCATGCTCTCGCTGATCGGGTTCATGCAGGCCCTGGCCGCCAGTGGCCGTACGGATGCACAGCTCGCCGATGGCGAACAGGACCAGTTGGAAACCTTGATCGCCGGCCAACAGGACCGCCCCGCCATGTGGATGCAGAACCTGCTTTGCTTCCACTACGACCGTTGTGCTGCCCCGTGGACCGGAGCCAGTGGGGAGCCCAAATCGCTGCCTGTGGTGAAGACCGTTGAAGAGGAAGCGCCGGCCCTGCTCAGTGTGTTCCCGAACCCGGCCACGAGCTGGAGCGTGGCATCGTTGCACCTGCCAAAGGGAACACAGGAAGTCACCCTGCGTGTGCTGGACCTTTCCGGTAAACAGCTACACATGCAGGTGGTCCCCGCAGATCAACCGCAACTCGTGCTGGATACCCGCAGACTTGCACCCGGAGCTTATCTTGTGGAGCTATCCAGCACCAAGGGTGTGCTGGCCACCGAGAAACTCATCGTGCAACCGTGAGCAACGCAGCACCGAAGTGCATCAATGCAGTGGCGGCCCTCCTTTATGGGGCCGCCACTGCGGTTGCACAGCAACCCTTTTTTCTGGATCCTTCTTATGCAACATCGATAGAGTCGATTTATGTTAGCGATTTGGACATTTTACCAAATGGACAGATCTTGTTATCCGGTCAGTTGAACTTCCAATGGGGAGATCCATTTACTCCGACCTCTGGTGCAAGACTAAATACGGACGGGTCAAGAGATACTGGTTTTCCTGCATTTCCCTGGATGGGTGGGAGGATTACAATTTGGCAAGACAAGTTCTATTGTGCAGTCGGCCAAACAGTGAGACGTTCATTCTTGAGTGGTACTCTTGATGGTTCTTTCCAACCTCTCAATAGCACACCCTACTTCTCCTCCTTCCAAGGCGGCGACTACCACGTGTACCCGGACGGTTCGGTGGTGATCACGGGCAGTCATACGGTGAACGTGCCGGACAGCGGCTGGGTAGGCAGCCACCACATGATCTGGTTCAACAACGATGGCACGCTGGACTTCACGCGCAGGCCGCGCAAGGGCAATGGGACCATCTCGCTGATCGTGCCGCAGCCCGATGGCAGGTTCCTGCTGAGCGGGGCAGCCACCACGTGGGAAGGTGTGCCCAAGCCCAACATCTTCCGGGTGCTTACGGATGGCACGTTGGACACCAGTTTCACCTGTGCCATGGGCTGGGGGGAGGCCGCGAGCATGACAGTGCTTGAGGATGGCCGGATCCTGGTCTCCGGTTTGTTCAAGACGGAGTTCTCCTCGCCAGACACCTTGCACTTCGTGCGCTTGATGCCGAACGGGGACCTGGACCCGACGTTCAACAATGACCTGGAGGTGGTGCGGTCCCCATGGTTGCCACCACTTTGGCCGGGCAACCCGATCCACTGGGGCCAATTCGCCCTACCGAACCACAAGTTATTGTCCGATGGTCGTATCGTGCTGTATGGCTCGCATTACATTGTGGATGGTCAAGATCGCTTGGGCTTGGCCATGCTCGATGCGGATGGATACTTGCTTGATGAGCCTTTCGGCAATAGTGAATGTGGGCGGTACTACTACGA
>JBEICT010000386.1:0-2328 GCA_040383865.1 Flavobacteriales bacterium
CTGGTCAACACGGTTGATCGTTGCCAGACCCTGACCAGTGCTTCCCTTTCGTTAACGCGTACATGCGACAAGGCCGTGGTCAGTGCTGAACCTTTGTAGGACTGTCCGCTGCTGTTGAGCGAACACCCCACCAGCCCGGAGCACAGTTCACGATCCCCACCCAACACCTTTCTTTGCGGCCGCATTGGACCACCCGTGCCACCACCCATGAGCGAGAAGCCCCTGAAGATCGTCCGTCGCCGTTCCAAGATCCATGGCAACGGCGTGTTCGCCATAGCCCCCATCCGCAAGGGCGAGCACATTTTGGAGTACAAGGGCCGCTTGATCACGCACGACCAGGCCGACGAGCAATACCACGGCGATGTGGCATCGGGCCACACCTTCCTGTTCACCCTGAACGACCAATGGATACTGGATGCCAATGTGAAGGGCAACGTGGCGCGCTGGATCAACACCAGCTGCGAACCGAACGCCATCGCCTTCGTGCACGAGGAGAAGAAGAAGAATCCCGATGCGAAGAACGACAAGGTGATCATTGAGGCCTTGCGTACCATAGAGCCCGGTGAGGAGATCTTCTACGATTATGGCTTCGAGTTCGACCTGCCCTACACCAAGGAGCTGTTGAAGACCTGGGCCTGTCGTTGCGGCTCGAAGAAGTGCCGGGGCACCATGCTGAGCGGCAAGAAGTACAAGGCCTTTGTAAATGCCAACCCCGATTGGAACAAGTGACCGGCACGCGTGTACGGACGCGGCCGGGAACGGACGCGGCCTGACATGGCACAGCCTTTGCCTATAGCCCAAGCGTAACTTTGCACCCATGAAAAAGACCCTGTTCCTGATCGTTGCGCTGCTCGTGGCCAACCTGTCCGCCAACGCCCAGGACGATGCCAAGGGCAAGGCCATTGTGGACAAGCTGATGGCCGCGGCCAAGACCTGGACCAGCTTCGAGGCCGATTTCAGCAGCCGCCTGCAAAGCACCAAGGACAAGCTGGACGTGAAGCAGGAGGGCAACATGAAGGTGAAGGGCAAGAAGTTCCGCCTGCAGTTGGACAAGAACACGGTGATCAACGACGGGACCACCATGTACACCTACAGCAAGGAGACCAACGAGGTGACCTTGAACGACCCTGCGGAAATGGACCAGGAGCTGGACCCCACCAAGATCTTCACGCAGTACGAGAAAGGCTTCAAGGTGCAGTTCGTGGAAGAGAAGACCGACGCCACGGGCACGGTGGTGCAGGTGGTGAAGCTGTTCCCCACGGATGCCGGCAAGAAACCCTATCACACCGTGGTGCTCACCGTGGACAAGGCGAAGAACGAGCCCAAAAGCGTACAGGTGCTTTACAAGGATGGCAACATCGTGACGTACACGCTGAAGAAGTTCACTGCCAACGCGGCGCTCGCCGATGCGCTCTTCACCTTCGACAAGGCGAAATACCCCGGCGTGGAAGTGAACGACATGCGCTGAGCCACCTGTCTGCCGGCAGGCAGGTCCAGGTGCGTTGGCAACAGCGCAGCTGCCCAAGGCAAAGGCCACCCACAAGGTGGCCTTTCGCATTCTACCTTGCTGCCATGTTGCACCTGGCCCTTGCCCTGGCGGTGTTCTACACCCTGCACAGCCTGCTGGCATTGAACGGCACCAAGCAACGGGCCGCGGCCAGCCTGGGCCTGGAACGTTGGTACCGGTTGGCCTACACGGTGGTCTCGCTGGCGCTTTCCGGCTGGGTCCTGTTCGCTCTTTACAAGGCCCGGACCGGCGATATCCTCTACCACCCCACTGCGGCCATGCGGTTGGCAGGCCTCCTGCTGGTGCTGGGTGGTGGGCTATTGGCCACGGTGGCGGTGCTCCGTTTCGGCGGGGCGGGTTTCCTTGGATTGGCACCGGAACGCACGGTGGGCCTGGTACGCACCGGTCTGCACGGCCGGATGAGGCATCCCATCTACACCGGTATCATCTCCGCAGCTGTAGGCTGGCTGTTGCTGGACGGGCACGGAACAACACTGCTGGTGGTGGGCATCACCTTCGTGTACCTGCCTATCGGCATTGCCTTGGAAGAGCGGAAGTTGATCGCCGCCTTCGGGGAAGAGTACCGGCGCTACCGGCGCGAGGTGCCGGCCTTGATCCCCCACCTTCATACCACGTAGGGCACGCGCCACGTTACCCTGCGGCCATTGCGGCATTCCACGATCATGCGCACCACTGCCCTGCTTCTCTTCCTGTGCCTGTTCACCACCACCTGGGCCAAGGAGCGCGTGGTGCATGTGCTGGTGGCCATGTGCGACAACGAGCACCAAGGCATTGTGAAAGTGCCCGCAGGCATTGGCAAC
>JBEICT010000387.1:0-2298 GCA_040383865.1 Flavobacteriales bacterium
ATGGTGCTGCCGTTCGCGCTCCTGGAGATGACAGTTCTCTACGGTGCTCTGGTGTTGCTGGAAAGACACGCGGCTGACTTCGAGTCGATCACCATCGAGGGTGATCGACTGCTGGTGGAGAGGCGGGAGCGGGGCGTTGCCAGCCGGCACGAATTCAATACGTATTGGGCCCGCCTTGTGGTGACGCGTGGTCCGGCAGTTGGACAGATGGGGCTGGCCCTCAGGTCGCACGGCAGGCAGGTGAGCGTGGGTGCACTCCTCACGGACGACGAGCGCGCCAGTCTGGCGGGCGAATTGCAGAAGAGATTGAACAAACCTTGAAGATGGAAACTGGGGGAAGCATGAGAACAGTGCTGTCTGGCATCGCGCTCGCCATGGCGGGGATCGCAAACACCACGCTTGCAGCGACCACGAAGTTCGGGCTGCAGGACCCGCAGTCGCCCATTGCCCGGGACATCTACTCGCTCCACACGCTGATTCTGTGGATCTGCGTGGTGATATTCGTGGCGGTTTTCGGGGCGATGTTCTATTCCATCTTCAAGCATCGCAAGTCGGTGGGGCACAAGGCAGCACACTTCCACGAGAACACGACGGTGGAAGTCATCTGGACCATCATTCCCTTCGTCATTCTGCTTGGGATGGCCTATCCGGCGACCAAGACCATCATCGACATGAAGGACACGAGCAATCCCGACCTGACCATCAAGGCCACCGGCTACCAGTGGAAGTGGGGTTACGAGTACATCAAGGGCGAGGGCAGCCTGAAGGACGTCAGCGATGGCATCACCGTTTATTCGCGACTTGCCACACCGATGGAACAGATCTACGAGAAGGGTGTTGCCAAGAACGAGAACTACCTGCTCGAGGTGGACAACGAAATGGTCGTTCCGGTGAACAAGAAGGTTCGTATCCTCACCACCGCGAACGACGTGATCCATGCGTTCTGGGTCCCCGCCTTCGGCGTCAAGCAGGATGCGATCCCTGGGTTCATCCGCGACACCTGGTTCAAGGTGGAAACCCCCGGTGTGTACCGCGGGCAGTGCGCGGAACTGTGCGGCAAGGAGCACGGGTTCATGCCCATCGTGGTGCGTGCCGTCTCCGAGGAAGAGTTCAAGGACTGGGCTTCCAAGCAGAAAGCTGCCGCGCCTGCCGCTGCAGCCGCAGCTCCCACCCAGGTGGCGGCTGCGTCTTCCTCGACGGCGACCGATGCGTCGGCCGGCCCCGCCGATGGTGCCAAGGTCTACGACGGCCTGTGCGCGGCATGTCACGCCGCCGGTGTGGCTGGCGCTCCGAAAGTCGGGGACAAGGCTGCCTGGAAGGCGCGCATCGCGCAGGGCGATGGGGTGCTGCACGAGCATGCGATCAAGGGCATCCGTGCCATGCCGGTCAAGGGTGGCAATCCGGCCCTGTCGGATGCAGAAGTCAAGTCGGCCGTGGACCATATGGTCGCGCAGTCGAAGTAAGCGGGACGGTTTCGCCCCACAACAGATCACGAGTTAAACGCGCAGGAGAGCGAGCATGGAAGCCGTTCACGGACACGACCACGCACACGACGACCATCATCACCCGACCGGCCTGACGCGCTGGCTCACGACGACCAACCACAAGGACATCGGCACGCTCTACCTGTGGTTCAGCTTCACGATGTTCATCACGGGAGGCCTGCTCGCTCTCGGCATTCGTGCCGAGCTCTTCCAGCCTGGCCTCCAGCTGTGGCGTCCGGAGTTCTTCAATCAGCTGACCACCATGCATGGCCTCATCATGGTGTTCGGCGCGATCATGCCCGCCTTCGTCGGTTTCGCGAACTGGCAGATCCCGATGATGATCGGCGCGTCCGACATGGCGTTTGCGCGGATGAACAACTTCAGCTTCTGGCTGATGCCGCCCGCAGCCTCGCTGCTGGTGGTCTCGTTCTTCGTGCCAGGCGGTGCGACCGGCGCCGGCTGGACGCTGTATGCGCCGCTCTCCGTGCAGCAGGGCATGGGCATGGACCTCGCGATCTTCGCGATCCACATCATGGGCGCGTCGTCCATCATGGGGTCCATCAACATCATCACGACCATCCTCAACATGCGCGCCCCCGGGATGACGCTGATGAAGATGCCGCTGTTCGTGTGGACCTGGCTGATCACCGCCTACCTGCTGATTGCGGTCATGCCGGTGCTGGCGGGCGCGGTGACGATGCTGCTGACGGACCGTCACTTCGATACCCACTTCTTCAATGCCGCGGGTGGCGGTGATCCGGTCCTGTACCAGCATGTGTTCTGGTTCTTCGGACACCCCGAGGTCTACATCATG
>JBEICT010000388.1:0-2285 GCA_040383865.1 Flavobacteriales bacterium
CCGTGTCACCACCGGTGCTCACGTTTAGTGGATAGCTGGTACCGGCCACCACTGCTGCGTTGGGCGAGGTGTAGTAGTTCACTCCTCCACCGTCGCAAGCTGAGCTGCGGTTGATGCCAGCGAACGTCACGTTCGTGATGATGTCCGGGAAGGTACAGCCTGCCGTGGGGGCGCAGTATGCCGAGGTCGGCAGGCTCGCGCTCACGTTCAGCAAGCTGTTGCTGCCCTCGCACACGGTGCTTGGCGTGGCTGTGGTGCTGGCAATGGTCGGCGTCGGGTTCATCGAAACAGCCACCGTGGACGGTGCCGATGCGCAGCCGTTCAGCGTTGCCGTGAACACGTAGTTGCCAGCAGCAGCGACCGTAGCGGTCGGGATGCTGGGGTTCTGGTCCGTGCTGGCAAAGCCGTTGGGGCCTGTCCAGTTGAAGCTGGTGCCGTTGCTGGTGCCGGTGAGCTGCAGCGTTTGACCGATGCAACCGGGGGGCGCACTGGCCGTGGCCGTGGGCACGGGGCGCTGCTCAACCACCGTGGTCGCGGTGGCCTGGCCGCCGCAGTTGTCGGTGATCAGCACGGTCCAAGTACCTGTGGCGTCAGCCACTTGTGTCTGGGCCGTTCCACCAGCGCTGTTGTCCGGACGGGTCCACGCGTAGGTGTAGGGGCCGCCACCACCCAGCGGATTGGCCGTCAGCGTAACGCTGGTGGCACCGCAGAAGAAGGGCGAGCCAGGAGTGATGTCAGCCTCACCAGGGATAAGGGCAGGGTTCGCCTCCAATACCAATTGTGCGGGCGCCGATACGCAGCCGCTGGCCGCCGTGGCGGTCACCGTATAGGTGATGTCCGCCGCCACGTTCTGGGCCACCGGGTTGGCGATGTTGGTCGCGGTCAGGTATGTGCTGGGCGACCAGCTGATGTTGGATACACTGGGCGGCGTCCACGTGAAGGTGAGCCCGTTGGCGGGACGCACCGCACCGCTGAAGGTGCATAGCGCGCTGTTCACTGCACCAGCGGTGGTATTGCTCCAATCGGTGGTGGTCGTGCGGTTATTGAACTCGGCGTTCGACGAACCGCGCAGACCGACCTGTACGGGGTCACCAGTAGTTCCCGTACCATTCTGGTACACGAACTGGATCACGTTGGATCCTTCGAACAGCTTCACTTGGAAGCTGAGCTCGTTGGCGCCAAGGCTGAAGAAGCCCCAGTTCCTCCACTCGATGGTGAACACCTGGCTGCCAGGTGCGCCGGAAAGCTGGTAGAGCATCGTGCCCCCGTTCAAGGGATCACCCTCGAGGTCCTCGTTGAAGGCGGCGATCACGTTGTTGGTCGCACCCGAGCTCAGGGCGGTGTATGAACTGGTCGGTAAGGCGCCCATGGCCACGAAGCCGTTCGCGCTCACGCCGGCCGTGGTGAAGTCCGAGCCGCCGTAGTTGAAGGTGAAGCCGAGCGCATAGGGGCCGAAGCTCGTGTCATCCGATCCGGTGTTGATCACCACGGTCCCCGGCTGGCCGAAGATCGAGTTGAACGTACCCGAGGAGCTGGCGAACGCGTAGGTGGTCACCGGACCGGCCAGGCTCACGTTGGCGTTCAGCTGGCTGTTGCCATTGAGGCACACCGGGTCCGGAGTACCCGTCACGCTGGTGATCACCGGGGTGTTGTTCACCGAAACCGAAACGGTGCCGCTGGTCGGACAGCCGTTCGCCGTTGCCGTGAAGGTGTAGGTACCTCCTGCGGCCGTGGTGATGGCGGGGATCAGCGGGTTCTGGGCCGTGCTGGAGAAGCCGTTCGGACCGGTCCAGCCAAAGCTGGTGCCGATGTCCGTGGTGCCCGTCAGCTGCAGGTCCTGACCCGTGCAGGCCGGACCAGCGCTGGCGCTGGCCGTGGGAGTCGGGGTGATCTGGATCGACACCTGGTTCGTAAGCACGCTGTCCTGCGTGATGAGGCACTTCACAGAGGCCACGTAGTACGTGGTGCTGCTGATACCGGTGAGGGCCACGTTGGTGCCCGAACCCACTACTGCGGTGTACGGTCCGCCAGGAGTGGAGGAGCTCAGCCAGGTCACCACCACACCGCCGGCCGTGCTCTGGCCGCTGATGCTCAGGCCCATGCTGGCCGGTACGCAGGCAGGCCCTGCATTGCTGATGGCCGCCGTACCTGCCGCCGGGATGCCGGAGCAGACCACCACGTTCTGGATGGTGATGTTGTCGATGTGGAAATCGATGCTGGGGTGCGTGCCGGTGGAGGGCTTCGTGCCGTGGAAGGCCACGATCAGCTCCTGCCCGGCGTAGGCG
>JBEICT010000389.1:0-2271 GCA_040383865.1 Flavobacteriales bacterium
CAGCGTCTGAAGGACCTCGAGAGCCTGGCCATGAGCTACGGTGGGGTCACCAAGGCCTTTGCCATCCAGGCCGGTCGCGAACTGCGCGTGATGGTGGAAAGCGAGAAGATCACCGATGCACAGAGCGACGAACTAAGCATGCAGATCGCCGATCGCATCATGAACGAAATGACCTATCCCGGACAGGTGAAGATCACCGTGATCCGCGAGAAGCGGTCCGTGGCCGTGGCGAAATAAGGCCATTGAACAAGGGTGAAAGTGGGGGCGGCAGCGATGTCGCCCCTTTCTTTGTCGCATGTCCGCTCCGAACGACCACCTTGATCTGTACTTCCAATGGGAGGTACGCTCCTGGTCGCGGGCCTTTCCGCTCTGGCACCGCACCCTGGCGGCTATTCCCAAGGAACGATGCTGGGCGCTCGCCTTGGGCGAACGGGATGGTGGACTGAGCCTGATGCTCGCCGATCACGGATTCACTACGGTCTGCAGCGATCTGCACGGACCCACCGACCGGGCCAAAGCGCTTCACCGGACCTTCGGCCGGGACGAGGCCATCACCTACGAAGCCATCGATGCCACAGCGATACCCAAGCCGGACGCGAGCTTCGATGTGGTGGTCTTCAAGAGCATGATCGGGGCCCTGGGAAGCAAGGAGAAGCAGGCACTGGCCATTCGCGAAATGCACCGTGTCCTAAGACCGGGAGGTGTGTTGCTCTTCGCGGAGAATCTTCATGGCAGTCCGTTGCACATGTGGTTGCGCAAGCGCTTCGTGGCCTGGGACCACTACTGGCGCTACCTCGATCCGGTAAAGGACCGCGATCTGTTCGCACCCTTCGCCCATTTGGAGGACCACACCACCGGCGTGGTGGCCAACCTGGGCCGTTCGGAAGGCCAACGAGACCTGTTGGCCCGGTTCGATGCGCTCATCCGGCCGCTCATTCCGCCCACACAACGCACCATCTGGTATGGCGTGGCGGTGAAAGGCTGATCGTGGAAAAGCCCGGAACCCAGGGGCAGAAGGACTTCCCGTGCCGGTCTACCTTCGCCACCCGAGGCGCGATCCAGCGTCCATAGCCAAATGTCAGACCGCGCGTCCCTTCCTGTACTGGTCACCGGTGGCTCCGGGTTCATAGGCAGTCATGTGTGCGATGCACTGTTGGAACGAGGCATGGCCGTGCGTTGTCTGGACAATTTCGCGACCAGCAAGCGCAGTAACATCGCGCATTTGGAAGGTCGGCCGGACTTTGAGCTGGTGCCAGGGGACATTCGTGAAGCCGATGATTGCCGCAAGGCCATGGTGGGTGCACGTGCGGTGGTGCACCTGGCCGCACTGGGTTCCGTGCCGCGGTCCATTGCCGATCCGCTCGCTTCGCATGCCACCAACCTCACCGGTTTCCTGAACGTGTTGGACGCGGCCCGGCTGGAGGGTGTGGACCGCTTCGTCTACGCATCCAGTTCCAGCGTCTACGGGAACTCCAAGGAACTGCCCAAGCTAGAACCGAACACCGGCGATCCGCTCTCGCCCTATGCCGTTACCAAGGCGGGCAACGAGCTCTATGCGCAGTTGTACACGCGGCTGCACGGCATGAATACCATCGGGCTGCGTTTTTTCAATGTGTTCGGCGAACGGCAGGATCCCGAAGGCCCTTATGCGGCGGCCATTCCGAAGTTCATCAAGGCCTTCCTGAAGCATGAGGCACCGCAGGTGCACGGCGATGGACAGCAATCGCGCGACTTCACCTACGTGGGCAATGCCGTGATGGCCGTCTTGGCGGCCTTGGACAGCGCCGATCCGAGGGCCGTTGGGCAGGTGTTCAATGTGGCCTTTGGGGATCGCACAACACTGCTTGAGCTCACCGACGCCTTGAGGAACGCCTTGGCCTTGACGGATCCGGCCATTGGTAGCGTGGGGGTGGAGCATGTGGCTGAACGCCCCGGCGACATCCGCGATTCGCTCGCCGATATCAGCAAAGCGCGCGAACTGCTGGGCTATGATCCACAGTTCGACCTGAAGGCAGGTCTTGATCGTGCGGTGCCTTGGTATGTCCGGAACTGGGGCTGAGGCTGCCCAGTTGGTCCACCCGCAGGAAAACCTTCCAATAGCGTTCTTTGTCCATGTCCTCCCAATGGATCTGGTAGTAGCGTGCCTGGTAGGTCTGCACTTGACAAAGCACGGTCAATAGCACCGCCAGCGTCATCACCACTTTGCGCACCCTGGCGCTGGACGAGGTGAGCAACAGGCCGAACAGCAGCGCGAACAGCCCGAGGAATTCC
>JBEICT010000390.1:0-2267 GCA_040383865.1 Flavobacteriales bacterium
AGCTCACCATGCGCACCTTCCTCCCCCTCCTTCATGGCAGCATCGGCGCGATCGCGCTCCTGACCACGGTCCCCGCGTTCGCCCAATCGCCGTGCGACGAACTCACGGTATTCCCACCCCGCTACGATGCCTTCGACCCCGAACGGATCGAGGTATGGGTGAACAACCAGAGCACCGAGATCTTCAGCTACCCCAACTTCGTGCTGTTGAACGACCAGGGCCAGGTGCTGGCCAGCGAAGAGGTCACCTTCTTCGGCATCGGCGGAACGGGGTCCCACTACATGCAGTTGACGCCCGGTGTGAGCCTGCCCACCGGGCCTTTCGATGCCACCCTGCAGCTCTTCGGCAACTTCGGCGATACGCTCTTCTGCACCTGGGAATTCCCGGGGCTTACGCTCTGTCCCGCGGAAGCCTGTGTGCCCGCGCAGATCTACCTCACGAACACCGGCGAGCTCAATGCCTTCGAAGCCTTCTGGTGGGTGACCAACACCGCTGACGGTTCGCAAGTGGCTTCGGGCAACTTCGCCATGAACGACGTGGACGCGACGCAGTTCGACAGCCTCTGCCTGCCACCGGGCGACTACGTCCTGGAGTTCACGCCCTTCTCCCCGATCGATGAGACCTACATCATGGGCATCACCCCGAACGCCCAGTTCACGCCTGGGTTCGACGGCACCATGCAGCCGGACAACACCCCACTGGACCTGGCCTTCAGCTGGTACGAGGCCTGCACGGAAGGCACCAACGGCCTGACGGAACAGGTGGTGGACCCGCCCATGATGGTGGTGGACCAGGGCATGTTGCGCATCAGCGATCCCAAAGGCCGCGCACTTGGTGAGATCAGCCTGTGGAGCAGCGATGGACGAATGATCACGACGCGCACAGTGAACGCTGATACCGCGGAGTTCCCGCTCAACGGTCTGGCCCCCGGGATCATCCTCGTCAGGTCCGAGGCACGTGAAGGACACATCTTTACGCAACGCATCCTCACCTGGTGAAGCCATGAGCAGCAACGAACGTCCATTCCGTCCGGCCAAAGGCCTTGACCGCCGCCAGTTCCTGCGTGCCAGTTCCCTGCTGGGCATGGGCTCGCTGTTCATCCCCCGCGACCTCTTCGCGCTGGCTCCCGTTGCTGGCGGAGGTTGTGCGGCCACCACGGATGACATTCAAGGCCCGTTCTACCTGCCCGGTTCACCGAACACCGCGCAGGTGGCCCAGCCCGGCGAACCCGGCACACGGCTCTTCATCAGCGGAACCACGTTGGCCAACGACTGCGAAACGCCGATACCGGGCGTGCAGATCGAGGTATGGCAGGCCAACGCTGCGGCGGTCTATGACACCTCGCAGAACTTCCTGTTGCGCGCCACCTTGTTCAGCGACGAGGAAGGGCTGTACGCCTTCGAGACCATCCTGCCCGGTCCCTACCTCAACGGGAACCAGTACCGTCCGAAGCACATCCATTTCAAGGTGACGAAACCCGGTTTTCCGGACCTCATCACCCAACTGTACTTCGAGGGCGACCCCTACATCGCTGCTGATCCTTGGGCCTCGCAGCCCGACGCGGCTCAACGGATCATACCGCTCAACAGCATTGGAGAGGACCAGCTGGATGGGCAGTTCGACATTGTGCTGGATGGCACTGTGGGCATCAAACCCAACCGTTACGGAACGGATGGCGACCTGCTGCCGGTGTACCCCAACCCCATGACGGACCGGTGCAGCATTCACTTCAACGTGTTCCGCCCGGCACAGGTGCGAGTGGTGATCGCCGATGCACAAGGCCGGGAAGTGAGCACCCTCATCTCCGGAGAGCAAGCGCAAGGGCGCTACACCACACAGTGGGACGGCACCGATGCCGCGGGCCGGCCGGTGGCGGCGGGCACTTATTTGAGCCTATTGGAGATGGACGGTCGGATGGTGAAGGTGCAACGCATTCTGCGAATGTGATCTTCATGGCAGGTGCGTTCACGTAGGTTGAGAAGTGGAAGAGGCGATGGCACACTTTATCCAAGGCCCCCATCTTATCTGAACCTTCATCCCACCCTCGTGTACTGGACCCTGCATGAACCTCCTCCTCCCTTTCCTCCTGCTGTTGCCGCTGGTCGCCCGCGCACAGGACCCGACCACTGTTCAACCTGATGCCCCCCCATACGGATACCCACATTGGGCCAGCGTGTCGGACAGCGCGGACAGCGCGGAATTCGCTGAATTCCGCAAGGCCATATCGATGGTGGGCGAGACCTTGGAAACGACGACCGGAGTCTATC
>JBEICT010000391.1:0-2247 GCA_040383865.1 Flavobacteriales bacterium
AACATCAATGGTAACTCTTGGGTCATGTCAGGATCGTCTGCGCGTGGAGATATTGCCGGTATGGACATTGCCGCCGGTGCAGCAACTCTTGCCGCTACGCTAGACCGAGTTCGCGTCACGACAGTTTCTGGAACCCAAACATTCGACGCTGGCACCATCAACATCATGTGGGAATAACTATGCTACTGATACCGCACGCCATACCGACCAGCTGTGCACTCCTGTAAACTTGCGGGCTATGACGGTCTACTTTATTGGACTGAGATGCAGACTGAGCTGCGTTAAGAAGCGTCAAGTACAGGACTTCACCTTGCCGATGTGCATGGTGTTCAGGATCAACTGGCCTACCGGAAAGAACCCTGCACTCTCGGGCTTCCGGTAGAACTCCTCCACCATGATGAAGTCGTTGTCCTGCACGGCCTCCAAGAACTCTTCCATGCTTCCAGCCGGGTGCTCGCACACCACCTGATGGACCAGCTCTCCCTTGCGCGACGGCATGTTCAGCGTGACCAGATACTTCATCGTTTCCCCTTGATCATAAATATGCGCCAAGCCTCGCGCTCAATGTGGGGCCGGATCAGTGCGGGGAGACGATCCAGTGCCCGACGGCGCTTCTCTTTGTCTGGTATCGCAAGTATGGACTTCGCGCCATCGTAAATGTGCTTGCTGCAGACCGACTGGATGCCCTCCTCCTCGTCCTCCAGCGCCACCTTGCCCATCAGCACGGCCTTGATGCGGTCGCTGGGCCGCCTACCGCGCCAGATAGACATGCAGGGCCTCCCACGCGGCGTCTACCCCCAGAGCGATGCACACGAAGCTCCCAGCGGCCTGTGAGGCGCGCAGGAAGGCAAGCTGTGCGTCGGAGATGCTGGAGGCGGTGTGGTCGCGCCTCTTGAGTTCGCAGATGAACGTGGGAGCGCCGGGGATGATGATGTCGGCGGCACCAGTGGTCATGCCCTCCGACTTCTCCTTGGCGGCCTGCAGGAGGTTCCTCTTGCCCTCGTTGCGCACATGAACACCGATCAGGCCCAAGGTGTCTGGGTACTGGCGGCGCAGGCGCGCAAAGAACGTCACCTGCTCCAGCGCCTCCTTCGGGCAGGCCCCACGGTATTCCGTGTTGCCGTAAATCTTGATGTCATTCGGGAGATACATCAGCTGGTCCATTGAATTGAAATACGCGGTAGAAACTGCTGCTCGGGTCTTTTTGGTACGTAATGGTCTTCGGATCATCGTCGCCCAAAGCTTCCAACATGGCAAGGTCCATGATGCCACGGCGGTGGGTTGGCTCCTTCATGATCCAGAACGAGAACGAGCGGTAGGTGGTGACGACGTCGCAGCGCCATGTGTGATTGCCGCTGCGGGCGACATGGCTGCGTTTCGTCCAGAACCTCACCTCGTCAGTCTGTTTCTGCGTCGGGTCGCGCTTGAGGGCCTTGAAGTCGATCTTGAGCTTGTCGTTCGGGTCCACGATCTCGCCCTTGCAGCTGGTGCAGTACCGGGCAGCGATGTCGTTCTCCGCGTCACAGTGCGGGCAGTTCTTCAGGGTCCAGCGGTATTCGCACTGCACGCGGTCACCAGCCATAGCGACGGTTGCACCGCACCGGCGGCCAAAGTGGGCAGGCATCGAACCCCAGTCGGTCTGAACGCGGTTTCCGTCCAGATCGGTGAAGTATCCGGCCTCGTCGATCTCGTAGCCGTCATTGTTGGGGCGGGCTGAAAACTCGTTCTCCGTGCTGCACAGCGGGCAGATGCATCGTACGAAGGTCTTCTCCTGATCGCCCTTGGTGACCTCAATCTTCGGGTTGAAGACGTCACCATCTGGGCAGTGGCGGGGCAGGTTCTCGGCGTAGTCTAGGACAAGGCAGGTGTCCTTGAACTCTTCGATCCGCAGGCCGCGACCGATGATCTGCTGCAGCAGGCCGACGCTTTCCGTGGCGCGAAGGATGGCGATCATGTCGACGTGGGCAGCGTCGAACCCGGTGGTCAGGACTGACACGTTCACCAGATACTTGATCCTGCCAGCCTTGAAGCTGCGGATGATCTGGTCGCGGTCCTTCTTCTTCGTCTCGCCAGTCACGATGGCTGCGAGGCCAGCCGGTAAGCTTTCCATGCACTCTTCGGCGTGGCGCACGGTCGCCGCGAAGATCATGATGCCACGGAGAAAGGCGGCCTGCTTGACCACGTCGGCGATGATGGCGGCAGTCTTGCGACCCTGCCCGTGGTACGCCCGGTCGATGGCGCTGGCGT
>JBEICT010000392.1:0-2236 GCA_040383865.1 Flavobacteriales bacterium
GAGGCAGAGGATCTCGCCGGTGCGAGGGTCGATGGCGGCGATGCTTCCTTTCTTGTTCACCATCAACTGCTCGCCCAGTCGCTGGATGTCGAGGTCGATGCCGGTGAACAGGTCCTTTCCTTCCACCGCGAGGGTGTCATAGATGCCTTCCTTGAAGGAGCCTTTGATGTTGTTGTGTACGTCGACCAAGACATAGCGTACACCGCGACTTCCGCGGAGCACAGGTTCGTAGTACTGTTCGAGCCCACCCACCCCGATCACGTCGCCGGCCTTGTAGTAGGGGTCCTGCTCCACTTTCCGGGCGTTCACTTCGCTGAGGTAGCCGAGCAAGTGCGCTGCAGCGCGCGGAGGGTAGGTGCGGAGCGTCCGGCTTTGCCCGTAGAAGCCGGTGTACTTGTGCAGGTGCACGCTGATGGCCGCGAACTGGTCGGCGGGGATCTGCTTCTCGATCACGCTGGGCTTGTAGCGCGAGTAGGCGGCGGCGTCCTTCAGTCGGGAGCGCAGGTCCTGTTCGTTGATCCCGATGAGCTTGGCGAACGCAGTGGTGTCGAAGGCCTTTACCTCGCGTGGCACCGCCATCAGGTCGTACACCGGGGTATTGGCCACCAGCAGGCGTTCCTTCCTGTCGTAGATGAACCCCCGCGCCGGATAGTCAGTGATCTTTCGCTCGGCCATGTTGGCCGCGGTGGCCTTCCACTTGTCGTCCACCACCTGGATCCAGAACAGGCGGAGAAGAAACACCACGGCGATGAAGAGCACCGAGGCGATGAGCACGTATTTGCGCGACTCGAAGTTCATGCCCGTCCGCGTTCGGCCCGTGTGGTGAGGAACTGGACCAGGATGGCCAAGGCCAGGGTGAACAAAGCACTCAGCACGCCCTCAGGAAGGTGGAGAAGAAACGGTCCGCACGGAAGACCTCCACGTTGAACAGCCACAGGTGGTGGAGCAGGATGAGCGTGCCTGCGTAGGTAATGAACCACGTGAGGCCCATGCGCGGCACCGTAGGCCGCATGCCATATTCATACCCTTCGCGCGGAGACAGGAGGCGCAGCATGTAGATGCGACCGAACATCATGACGGTACAGGCACCCATGTGCATGCCTGGCGTACTGCTGAACAGGTCCATCATCAGGCCGGTGGCCCAGCCGATCAGCAGGGTCATCCATTCCGGCAGCTCGAACGGGAGCATCAGGAGGAAAAGCACGTAGAGGTAGGGTACCATGAAGCCGTTCAGCACATCCAGGTGATCCAGCACCAGCACCTGCAGTAGAAGCAGCAGCACCAGCCGGAGCACGTTCATGAGCACGGTCCCGATCATGGCTGGTCGTGGGCTTGTTGGAGCGAATCGCGTTCAGCACGCATGAGGTCCTTCACCACATAGACAAAGCCGCTCCGTGTCATGTCCTCCGTCAATCGGATGGTGATGGCCTGGTCCTGACGGCCGGGAGGGCTTTCCACTTGGATCACCACGCCCACGTCCACGCCCGGAGGGAAGATCCCGTCGACCCCACGGGTCTCCACCGTATCACCCACCGTGATCCGTGCATGCTTCGGTATGTCGATCACGGAGGCCGTTGTGGGGTCGTTCGTGTCCCAATACAACAGTCCGTAGTGGCCCGATCGGCGCATTTGCACACTGGTCTTCACATCGGGGCTCAGTACACTGATCACCGAAGCGAAGTGGGGGCTTACGTCACGAACCACACCGATGATGCCCGCAGTGCCGATGACGCCCATGTCATCGTGCAGGCCCGAGGTGGAGCCTTTGTCCAGCGTGAGAAAGTTCTTTTGTTTGTGCCAGGTGCTGTTCACCACCTTGGCGGTGAGCACGCTGTACTGCTGGCGCCGAATGGTGTCGTTGATCCGCACGAAGATGTCCTCCACTGGCGCATAAGCGCTGGCGTGGCGGTTACGCCAATCGGCGTTCTCCTCGGCCAACCGGCGGTTCACAGCTTTCAGGTTCGCATAGTCCGTGATCTCCTTGCGCCAGGTATAGATGGTGCCCACCAACGCATTGCTGGAATTGATGGCCCTGGCCCGATGGTGGGCATTGCCGTTGGCCAGTTGGATGAAGGAAAGTACCATGAGCCCCAGGAACAGCAGCGTGTTCCGGATGCGCTGAAGGAAGCGGAAGAGGTCGCGCATCTCACCGGAGTGGCGAGTGGCGAGTGATGGGTTGGGGGGGGGGCGGGGGGGCGGGCCCAGCCCCCGCCCCCCCAAAAAAAAAAAAAACAGC
>JBEICT010000393.1:0-2233 GCA_040383865.1 Flavobacteriales bacterium
AACCCATCCTCCGCCTCATTCGGAAGTGTGACTTTCAAAAGCGGCTCGCGCTTCATCTCCTGTTCGATGCTCCACACGGCGTTCGGGTTGCGGGCCCATGCGCGACGAGCGACGCCATTGTTCACGTCCCAGTGCAGCATGTTCTTCAGGCGTCGGTCGCTGTCGGTGCTGCCGTCGATCACCATGCCGAAGCCGCCGTTGATCACCTCGCCCCAGCCCACGCCGCCGCCGTTGTGCAAACTGATCCAGGTGGCGCCGCGGAAGGCATCGCCCACGAAGTTCTGCACGGCCATGTCCGCGGTGAAGCGGCTGCCGTCGCGGATGTTGCTGGTCTCGCGGTACGGACTGTTGGTGCCACTCACGTCGTGGTGGTCGCGGCCCAGCACGATGGGCGCACTGATCTCGCCCCGCGCTATCGCTTCGTTGAAGGCCTGCGCGATGCGGATGCGGCCTTCGCTGTCGGCGTAGAGGATGCGCGCCTGGCTGCCCACCACGAGCTTGTTCTGCTGCGCATTACGGATCCAGTGCAGGTTGTCGGCGATCTGCTGGCCGATCTCGGCGGGTGCTTCCTTCAGCATGGCCTCCAACACATCACCGGCGATGCGGTCGCTGGTGGCCAGGTCCTTCGCGTCGCCGCTGGTGCACACCCAGCGGAACGGACCGAAGCCGTGATCGAAGCACATCGGCCCCATGATGTCCTCCACGTAGCTCGGATACCTGAACTCCTCACCGTGCAGACCGCCGATCTCGGCACCGGCGCGCTTGCTCTCCAGCAGGAAGGCGTTGCCGTAGTCGAAGAAGTACATGCCGTTCGCGGTGAGCGTGTTCACCGCGGTCACGTGACGGCGCAGGGTCTCCTGCACGCGCTGCTTGAAGGCGGCCGGGTCCTGCACCATCAGCGCGTTGCTCTCCTCGTAGCTCAGGCCCGCGGGGTAGTAGCCGCCGGCCCAGGGGTTGTGCAAACTCGTCTGGTCGCTGCCGAGGTCCACCTTGACCTTGCGTGCGGCGAGGCGCTCCCACAGGTCCACCACGTTACCGAGGTAGGCGATGCTGTGGGCTTCACCCTTCCGCTGCCATTCCAACGCGGCGTCGATGCAGGCGTTCACGTCGGTGATCACCTCGTCCACCCAGCCCTGGCTGTGGCGCTTGTGGGCCGCGGTGGCGTTCACTTCGGCGCAGATGGTCACCACGCCCGCGATGTTGCCGGCCTTGGGCTGGGCGCCGCTCATGCCGCCGAGGCCCGCAGTGACGAAGAGCTTGCCCTTCGTGCCCGGCGACGACTTGATCATGCGGCAGGCGTTGAGCACGGTGATGGTGGTGCCGTGCACGATGCCCTGCGGACCGATGTACATGTAGCTGCCGGCGGTCATCTGGCCGTACTGCGTCACACCGAGCGCGTTGAACTTCTCCCAGTCGTCGGGGGTGCTGTAGTTGGGGATCATCATCCCGTTGGTCACCACCACACGCGGGGCGTCGGGGTGGCTGGGGAAGAGGCCGAGCGGGTGGCCGCTGTACATCACCAGCGTCTGCTCATCGGTCATCTCGCTCAGGTACTGCATCACCAGGCGGTACTGCGCCCAGTTCTGGAACACCGCACCGTTGCCGCCGTAGGTGATCAGCTCGTGCGGATGCTGCGCCACGGCCGGGTCCAGGTTGTTCTGGATCATCAGCATGATGGCCGCGGCCTGCTTGCAACGCGCCTGATACTGTTCGATCGGCCGCGCATGCATAGGATGCTCCGGACGCAGCCGGTGCATGTAGATGCGGCCGTAAGTGTTCAGCTCGGCGGCGAACTCGGGCGCCAGCGTGGCGTGGTGCTTCGGGTGGAAGTAACGCAGGGCGTTGCGCAGGGCAAGCTTCTTCTCCTCGGCGGTGAGGATGTCCTTCCGCTTGGGCGCGTGGCTCACCGAAGCATCGACGGGACGGGCGGGGGGAAGGACATCGGGGATGCCTTCGCGGATGGTCTGTTGGAAGAAGGCGAGGTCGGAAGCAATGGCAGTGGACATGAGGCAAAGTTCGGTGCTTCAAGAAAAAGTTGAAGAGCCACTCAGCTTCACCCCGCCTTCCCCTTGCCCTTTTTGTCGTGGAAGCCGTAGGGGCAATGCCGGCATCCGCTCTGGCAGCAATAGCCACGGCGCAGGTGGTACTGCTCGGTGAAGACCAGATAGCCTTCCTCCGAGAAGTAGTAGTCGCCGTCCTGCAGGCCCAAACGCCGCATCCGTTCGCTGCGCTC
>JBEICT010000394.1:0-2224 GCA_040383865.1 Flavobacteriales bacterium
GAACGGGCTGAACGTGGGCACCAACAGCGCCACCTACACCAATGCCAACCTTGCCCCGGGCGATGTGCTCGTGTGCCGTCTCACGCCGAGCCTGGCCGGCTGTGCCAGCAGCGTATTCACATCCGATACCGTCGCTGTCCGGGCGAATGACCAGACGTTGAACAACGAATTCCGCATCAGCAGCTCCATCGAACCGAACGTTTGCCTGGAGGCGGTGACCAACGTGGTCTGGCGCCTGCCCACCAGCTCCGCCCGCAACACGGTGAGCGGCAACACCCTCACCAAGCTCAGCGGCGGCAACAGCTGGAACGCCAACGGCTTCAGCTGGCAGGCGGTGGGCGGCAATGGCTACATGGAATTCACAGCGGGTGCAACGGGCACCGATCGGATGATCGGCCTGAGCGCCGCCGACGCGAACGCCGACTGGACCAGCATCCAGTACGGGTTCATGCTCACCTCCTGGGGCGCGCTGGAGATCCGCGAGAACGGCAGCGGCAACCTGCAGGGCGGGCTCACCTATGCCAACAGTGACGTGCTGCGCATCGCCGTGGAGAACAGCATCGTGCGGTACTACCGGAACGGCGCCCTGCTGTACACGAGCGCCCAGGTGCCGGCAGCAACCCTGTTCGCGGACGTGTCCATCAACACGGTCGGGGGCTCGGTGAACAACGTGCGCGTGGCCAACGGCACGGTGGGCACCTTCACCGCCGTGCCCACCAACGCAGGAGCGTCACCGGCGTTCCAATGGCGCCTCAACGGTGTCAACGTGGGCAGCAACAGCCCGTCCTACGCCAACGGCTCGCTGGTGAACGGAGATGTGGTGACCTGCATCCTCACCCCGGACCTGCCGGGTTGTGCCAACAGCACCCTCGCCTCCAACACCATCACCATCTCTTCCCCTACGGTGGTCACCACCAACTGGATCGGGACCACCAACGCCTGGAACACCCCTTCCAACTGGAGCAACGGCGTGCCGAACAAGCGCCGCCATGCGGTGATCACGGCCGGCGCGAACAACCCGGTGATCAGCACGAACGCCCAGGTGAACAGCATCACCATAGGCACCGGCCGCTCGCTCACCATCAACGCCAGCAACACGCTGGAGGTGTTCGGCAACTGGACGAACCAGGGCACTTTCACGGCCAACACCAGCACCGTGCGCTTCCAGGGGTGTGCCGCCGGCAACACCATCTCGTCCACCGGCACGCAGAACTTCCACAACGCTGCGATCAACAACCGGTTCAACGTCACGGTCATCGCTGGAACGCACACCGTTTCCAACAACCTCAACTTCCAGCGGGGCATCGTGACCAACCAGGCCACGCTCCGCGTGCAGAACGCTGCAACGGCCACTGGCGCTTCGGACCAGAGCCACGTGGTGGGCTACATCCAGAAGGCGGGCACCCAGGCCTTCACCTTCCCGGTCGGGAGCGGTGTGGTGTATCGCCCCATCGGCATGTCCACCCCCACCACAAACACGACCTTCTCCGCACGCTATTTCTATGCGAACTCCAACACGCTCTACCCGCACCCCCAAAAACAGCCCTCCATCAACAACCTGAGCCTGTGCGAGTATTGGGACCTCCTGCGCACATCGGGCAGCGCCAACGTGGTGGTGACCTTGTCCTGGAACAACGCCGCCGTCCCGAACTGTCAGGTGATGGTCCCGAACGACCTGGTGGTGGCGGGCTGGAATGCGGCTGTGCCCGAGTGGCAGAACCGGGGCAATGGAGGCACCACGGCGACCGCTGCCACCGGCACCGTGACCAGCAGCGCTCCGGTAACCGTGTACGGGCCCTTCACCCTGGGTTCTTTGAGCGGTGTGAATACCCTGCCTGTTGAACTGCTCACCTTTGAGGCGGAGGCTGCCGACCCCGTGGTGGACCTGAGTTGGATCACCGCCACCGAGAGCAGCAACGCAGGCTTCCATGTGGAGCGGAGCCGCGATGGGCTCACCTTCGAGCGCATCGGCTTCGTGCAGGGTGCTGGGAACAGCATGGCCACACTGGAGTACACCTTCACCGACCAGCAGCCCTACCAAGGTCTGAGCTACTACCGGCTGTGGCAGCAGGACCTCGATGGTCAGGGTGAGGCCGGCCCGGTGCGCGTGGTGGAACTGCGGTCCATGATGGAGGTGCGTGCCTATCCGAACCCCACCACGGACATGCTGATCCTCGACAACCTGCCCGATGAGCCTGTGCGCATCGAGCTCCTGGATGCACGC
>JBEICT010000395.1:0-2223 GCA_040383865.1 Flavobacteriales bacterium
GGTGGGTCAGTCAAGTCGGGACTGCCTCCAGCCCCCGCTGCCTCCACCTCCACCATGTCGGCGGTGCAGAAGGCGTTAGCGTCCATGGGGGTGGCGCCCCCTGTGC
This sequence comes from Flavobacteriales bacterium, assembly GCA_040383865.1. Lineage (GTDB taxonomy): Bacteria > Bacteroidota > Bacteroidia > Flavobacteriales_F > PHOS-HE28 > PHOS-HE28. The sequence goes on from JBEICT010000395.1 coordinate 107, forward strand.
GTGTGTCCCTGAAGGTGATGCTCGATGGTCCTTATCGGAGCACCACCGGGCTCATGGTGGATTCGTTGCGCGCCAAAAGCTTGCTGCCCCTGCAGGAACCTTACACCGCTCTGGGCCTGGGGGTGGCCGAAACAGTGAGCACCACACCAACGGTACTGTCGGTGACCGGCAGCAACGCGATCGTGGACTGGGTGGTGGTCGAGCTGCGCAATGCGACAACGCCTTCGGTCATTGTCGAGGCCCGGGCGGCCTTGTTGCAGCGCGATGGCGATGTGGTGGGCGTGGATGGCGTTTCTCCCCTCGGTTTCTGCTCTGCCGCAGGTGGCTACAAATTGGCCGTACGCCACCGCAACCACCTGGCCTGCATGACCAATGCATCCTTTACGCTAGGGGCCACGACCACGGTGGTCGACCTGACCCTGGCCGCCACCACCACCCATGGCACCAATGCACGAAAGACCTTGGGCGGTGTCATGGCCCTGTGGGCGGGCAATGCGGTGACCAACGCCCAATTGAGCTACACTGGAACGGCGAACGACCGCGACGCCGTGCTGGCGGCCATCGGAGGTACCGTGCCCACCAATACCGCCACTGGCTATCTGCTGGCCGACGTGAACTTGGACGGCTCTGTGGTCTACACCGGTGGGGGTAACGATCGCGATGTGATCCTGGGTAACATCGGGGGCACGGTGCCCACCAATGTGCTGGATGAGCAGCTTCCCTGACAGAAGATCATGGGGCTGTTGAAAACTCTGATCGATCGTGGATAACGGAGCATAAGCACGCTCCTACACCCCGAACGGTGGGATTAACTTCGTGCCATCCTTCGGAACCCCTTGATATTGCTGGGTTCCTTTCCATTTGCGATGAGCGAGACGAGTTACGGAGAAGAGCATATCCGGTCATTGGACTGGAAGGAGCACATCCGGCTGCGGCCGGGGATGTACATCGGCAAGCTGGGCGATGGCAGCAGCTTCGATGACGGCATCTACATCCTGGTCAAGGAAGTGCTGGACAATTGCATCGACGAGTTCGTGATGGGTCACGGCAAGAAGGTCGAGGTCCGCATTGAAGGTACGCGCGTTGAGGTGCGTGACTACGGCCGGGGCGTGCCGCTGGGCAAGGTGGTCGACGTGGTGAGCAAGATCAACACCGGCGCCAAGTATGATAGCAAGGCCTTCAAGAAGAGCGTGGGCCTGAACGGTGTGGGTACGAAGGCCGTGAACGCGCTCAGTACCTACTTCAGGATCGAGAGCGTACGCGATGGCCAGATGAAGCGCGCGGAATTCGACACCGGTGTACTGCGCAAGGATGAGAAGCTGGTGGCCACTGATGAGGCCAATGGCACACGCGTCGTCTTTGAGCCGGATGAGGGCATTTTCCGGAATTTCCAGTATCGGGAGCAACATATCGAACGCCTGCTCTGGAACTACTGCTATCTGAACACGGGGCTCACCATCGTGTACAACGGGCAGAAGTACCAGAGCAAGAACGGCCTGCTGGACCTGCTGGAGACCAAGATGGACGGTGAGCCCCTGTACCCCATCATCCACCTCAGGGGCGACGACATTGAAGTGGCCATTACCCACGCCAACCACTACGGCGAGGAGTACTACAGCTTCGTGAACGGCCAGCATACCACGCAGGGCGGTACCCACCAAGGCGCATTCCGTGAGGCGGTCGCCAAGACCATCAAGGACTACTTCAAAAAGGATTGGGAAGCCGGTGATGTGCGCACAGGCATCGTGGCGGCCGTGAGCGTGAAGGTGATCGAACCTGTGTTCGAGAGCCAGACCAAGACCAAGCTGGGCAGCCAGGAGATCGAGCCGGGCGGACAGAGCATGCGCAGTTTCGTGGGCGACTTCATTGGCCGCGAACTGGACAACTACCTGCACAAGCATCCGCAGGTGGCCGAGGTGCTCCAGGCCCGCATCCTGCAGAACGAACGCGAGCGGAAGGAGCTGAGCGGTATCCGCAAGCTGGCCCGGGAACGGGCCAAAAAGGCCAGCCTCCACAATCGCAAGCTGCGTGACTGTCGCTTGAACCTTGATGACCACAATAAGGACGAACGTAAGAGATCTTAAGAGCACACGTCTGAAATCCAGTCAATAATGCTA
>JBEICT010000396.1:0-2188 GCA_040383865.1 Flavobacteriales bacterium
TACGGAAATGGCGATCCTGCAGGCCTCATGGTGCGTGTGCTAGCGGAGGACGGGTATGCTCCCGACATCCAGACCATGGTGGATGCCATCGATCCGGACAGGTTGATGCAACGGCTGGCCCAGGTGGCCGTCCCCCGGCACCACATTGCGGCGCCTGCGGGGATCAATGCCATTCGCGACACACTGATGCTGGCCTTTGGTGCGGCGGGGCTGCAGGCCTCCCAACAGAACGTGACCTACCAGGGCAGTACCGTTCCCAATGTGATCGGCCGGCTGCCCGGACTGGTGGACGAGGCCCTCACCTATATCGTGGATGGACATTACGACGCCGTGAGCAATACCGCCGGCGCTGACGACAATGCCACGGCAGTGGCCGCCACACTGGAGATCGCCCGGGTGCTGGCCCCCTATCGTTTCCGCAACAGCCTGCGTTTCATTGGTTTCAGTTTCGAGGAACAGGGACTGATCGGGTCACAAGCCTATGTACAGAGCGCCGTTCCGGCCTGGGAACAGATCAACGGTGTGCTCAACATGGAGATGATCGGCTACTATAGCGACACACCCAACAGCCAGCAACTGCCCTCAGGCTTCGACCTTTTATTCCCTTCGGCCACTGCCAACATCGCAGCGGATGGCTATCGCGGCAACTTCCTTACGGTGGTGGGCAACACGGTATCGCAACCGCTGATCGATGCATACGTCGCAGCTTGCAGCGCACACGTGCCCGACCTGCGCATCATACCCTTGGCAGTGCCTGGCAACGGACAGATCGCGCCCGATCTGCGCCGAAGTGATCATGCCGTGTTCTGGGACACCGGTCGACAAGCCCTGATGCTCACGGATGGCAGCAACTTCCGCAACGCCAACTACCACACCCCGAACGATGTTCCATCAACCATCGACACGGCGTTCTACACCCACAGCGTGAAAGCCACCCTGGCGGCGGCGGCCACGCTGGCCCAGCCCATCAACGCCGGATACGACACCTTCCTACTGGGCGATCTGGTGGGCCAGCACGAACACAACGGCAGCCTCTCCTGCGCGGTGCGCGCTCAAGTGGACCGCGACCGCAACGTGCTTCTTGTACGTTCGGGTGAATGCCCTGCCAAGCACGTGACCGCCACCCTGTTCGATCTGCGCGGCGTGCGAATTACGGGCAAGACCCTGATCCCAGCCGCTGGCGATCATGAACTTCCGATCGAGGGCCTGCCCGATGGACTTTACATACTGGTGCTCCAGCACGGAGAACAGAGCCGGACAGTGCGAGTGGATATTTTCCGCTGATCCCCTCAGCGCAAACGTTCCGTGCTGCGCACCAGTTCCTCGTCGGAACGGATCATGCGCTCGGCAATGAACACAAGCACCAACACCACCATGGGCAGGAAAAAGGTGAGCCCCATGGACTGGTCGATGGTGCCTTGGCGGGCCAGATAGGCCAGCGTAGAGTTCATGGTGATGTACTGGAACGCGATCACCGGTAGTTGAAGCATCCATAGGCCACGCACCACGCGTGCCTGCCGTGGGCGGTTGCCGTAGAGCAGGATGGTCACTAACATCCCGGATCCCAGCACGCTGTGGAGCACCTCAAACGGCAGCATTAGCCCGACCATGGTGCTCTCCGTGCCATCAGGCAGGAAAAGCCCGTAGGTGCGGAGTTTGTAAACACCGAGATCACCAGTGTAGGATGCAATGGGGAACAGCCAGGACGCGAACGCCAACAGCGCGCCAAGGGCCAGAAGAACGGATTGTTTACGCTGCCACATCGGCCAGGGGGAATGGGTACTCGGAAAGGGCTACGAAGTTAGGGGCGCAGCATGGCATCGGAAGGACTTGGGCCGGTCATGGAAAAAAGATGGCTCACGTGCTTTGCGGGTCACCTCCCGGGCCGTATCATTGCAGCGCATTCGCATTCCGGCAGGCGCCTGCGTCCGTTGACGCGCACCGAGCTCCTCGCCGAGACGCTCCCTCTTCATCCTGATCGAGACCGAGCCATAGAGGCTTGCCATCGACCACCCGAACGGTCGATATCCAACGAACATCATTCACGCGTACATGTACGACCAGAGCGCCCTGAGCGGCATGAAGCTCTCCGAACTGAAGGAGATCGCCAAGCAGCTCAACCTGAAGAAGGCCGATCCCCTGAAGAAACAGGACATGATCAACAAGATCCTGGAGACACAGGCCGGCA
>JBEICT010000397.1:0-2178 GCA_040383865.1 Flavobacteriales bacterium
CCGATCGCGTAGCTCGGGGTAATTGATCGCAGAGACGTGGGGTTCCCCGTCGAAGACCAGGTGCTCATAGACCTCATCGCTGAGCAGGATGATGTCGGTGCCGCGCAGCATATCGGCGATACGCTGCATGTCCGCATCGCGCAGGGTGGTGCCCGCCGGGTTGTGCGGCGTGTTGATCATCAGCAGGCGGGTCTTCGGCGTGATGGCGCGTTGCACCGCATCCCCATCGAACTTCATGTCGCTGCCCAACCGCACATGCACCGGTCTTCCACCGAACAGCTCCACCGTGGGCGCGTAGCAGTCGTAGGCCGGATCCACAATGATCACCTCATCACCGGGAAGCACCACGGCGCCCAGGGCGGTGAAGATGGCCTGGGTGCCTCCGGCGGTCACCGTGACCTCCGTTTCCGGATCATACCCGAAGCCGTAGAGCCGTTGCACCTTGGCCGCGATGGCCTCACGCAACGCGGGGAGGCCGGGCATGGGCGCATACTGGTTGTGTCCAGCGCGCATTGCCTTCTCGACCAGGTCGATGAGCATCCCGTCGATCGGGAAATCGGGGAAGCCCTGGCTGAGGTTGATGGCGCCGCACTCCTGAGCGAGCTTGCTCATCACCGTGAAGATGGTGGTGCCGACGTGGGGGAGCTTGGAGGCAATGAGCATGGGAGGACGAAGCTATTGGTATACCAGTGTACGGATCCAATTCCACTGCGGGCAGTCTCTACGCAGCTGATTAGAGCACAGCCCGTGCCTATGTCTTATTCGCCCATAAGAGAACGGAGCCGCGCTGCCAGTTTCATGTCTGAAGCCCCATAACTAACAATGCGTACATCCAGCGGTACACTTCTGAATTTACTGAGGGCCTTCTCCATTGCATCCAATATCCAATCCGAATGGTTGCCGAAAGCACCACCTCCAAGCATGGTGAGATATACCCGGTCATGGCCGCATCGAGAATAATTGACCCATCCCGCATACAGCGTGGCTTCATACGCGGCTTCAAGGATCAAGCGAGCCCAAGCTTCCCAATGCGCCTGGTCGACTTCCGAGTAGGCTACAGGCAATGCCGAACAGAAGGCCTGCGAGACGATCGGGCCAGGACTAACACCCAGCGTCACTTCCGTGTCCCAATGCAAGCCAATCTTGAGCATACCCTTCAGCCGTTCCCTACCCGCTTCGTTGATGCCACGCAACTCTTTGGTAATGTGGTTCAGCCCTGCCTCATTGGCCAGGGCATATCCATTCCTCATATGCCATAACATCAGATCCTTGTTGTTCAACTCCTTCCCGAGCAAGTCCAAGCAATCTATCTGGTGATCTTCGGTCTGACCTTCATGACCATCAACCTGAACGAAGTAGTTGCGATATACCGTACCCGCCCCGCAAGCGATCGCACAGGCGGGACCTTGAGTTAGGTCAAACTCGTATCGCCCTACACCCATTTCCGGAGTTACACCGGGATGGGCCATTTCCAAAAGGTTGAATTGCGACGCAACCTGAAATAGTGCACGCTCGCCGACGAACTCATGCAGGTCGCGCACATCGCCAACGACTTCACGTACACGAATCGAAGCGCCCGCATTCTCGACCAGATGTGCCGTATTTCTGAGCTTATCCAAGGTTATCACTTCCAAGACACCGCATTGGAACGAACGGCCATTCACTCTAGAGTGTATGCGTCCGCCTTCCACGAATAGTTGGCTACGCACCTGCTCTGGCGTCTCCTCGTGAAAGCCGAACAAATCGCTGAACCACATAGAAGTATCACATCAACAGCAGAAAGCTCCGGGAGGCAGAAAGGAACGGACTGCATTTCGCCTTGATCAATGGCGAAGGACTGCTCACTCCTTCGTCGCGCTCGCCGCCAGGTACTCGCGGTTCATGCGCGCAATATGCTCCAGGCTGATGCCCTTGGGGCATTCCACCTCGCAGGCACCGGTGTTGCTACAGTTGCCAAAACCCTCCTTGTCCATCTGCTCCACCATGGCCAGCACGCGGCGCTTGGCCTCGGGGCGCCCTTGGGGCAACAGTGCGAACTGGCTCACCTTGGCGGCCACGAAGAGCATGGCGCTGCTGTTGACGCAGGTGGCCACGCAGGCACCGCAACCGATGCAGGTGGCGGCGTCGAAGGCCTTGTCAGCGTCATCCTTGGGGATGGGTACCGCGTTGCCATCGACC
>JBEICT010000398.1:0-2177 GCA_040383865.1 Flavobacteriales bacterium
CGGCGGTCGTCTTCTGGGCCGTCTGCGCCCCGCCCAGCACGTAGTTCTCCTGGTAGAGCCAGCAGCTCACGTTCACGCCCTTGATCCGGAAGGGCTGTCCGTCCGGACCTACGATGGTGCCGCCCTCGCGGTGGAAGAAGCGGTTGCCTGGCGCGGACAAGGCGATGAGCGCTGACGTTGTCAGCTGAAGGAGCAGGAGGGAGCGCAGCATCAGTAGGCCCGTGCCAGGATGACCGAGTACACCACGTAGAACAGATAGGAGAACACGAACACCGTCCAGGGATACACCACGTGGCGCATTAGGAGAACCTTGGCCTCCCGGTCGGAAGCAAGCGCTTTCGCGCTCTGTCCAAAGTTGTACGTGAGCGTGGCCATCAGCACCGGAATACCGAGCAGGTCCAGGACCAGGTCCTTTTGGAGTTGGGTGTCCAGCACGTGGGCCACCTTCAGCATCATACCCACGTGTAGCAGCGCAAGTACCACGGTGTTCACGATGAACAGCCGGTCCAGTCGGCTGGCTTTCAACGCCACATTCCGGACCGCGATCGGAAGCTGGAGCAGCAGGCCCACCACCATGCCTGCCGTGCCGATCCGGAAAAGGAGGTCACCACCCGGTATGAACTGCATCTTGGCGACCCACGCGGCCCAGGTTACGGCGCAGCCTATGGTGAACATGGTGCGGGAGGCTTTCATTGGACCACAAAATAGATCTTCAGGCGTTACCGGAAGCACACCGGTCAGGCCGGTCCATCATCGTGGGTGGCGGAACCTGGTGCAACAGGAACACGTCGATGAGGCTGTTGAACGAAAGTTTAATTTTTGAGTATTCTAAAGTACAACTTTAAAAAACTCAAGATCACATGTGTGCTCATGCGTGCTCCATCCAATCGTGCACATCCATCGCTTTCACGCCATGGGCAAGGCTTTCCGGCGTTCGTCGGTCGCCCTTGCGGTGCAGGATGAAGCAGCGTACGGGGCGTGCGAGCTTGCGCTTTTCTTCGAAGGCCTTCGTGAGCTGTGCCAGCGATGCGGCCATGCCGGGCACGGGGGTGCGGGTGGCCTTGCACTCGATCATGTCCACCCCGCCGTTGGGCGAGGGCACCAGGAAGTCCACCTCCAGCCCCTGCTGGTCGCGGAAGTGGTAGAGCTCGCGCCGGCGGCCACTGTTCACCTGGCGCTTGATGAGCTCCGTGGCCACGAAGCCCTCCCACAGTGCGCCCAGGAACGGCGAGCGCTCCAGCTCGGCCGCCGTGGTGATGCCCAGCAGGTGGCAGGCCAGCCCGCTGTCGGCGTAGTACACCTTGGGCGACTTGATCAGGCGCTTGCCGAGGTTCTCGTAGAAGGGCGGCACGATGAGCAGCTGCTGCGTGGTCTCCAGCACGCCCAGCCACTGGTTGATGGTGGGCACGCTCACGCCCAGCGGCGCGGCCAGCTCGGTGCGGTTGAGCACCTGCCCGTGGCGCGTGGCCAGCAGGGCCATGAAGCGCCGGAAGGTGGCCAGGTCGCGCACGTTGGTCACGGCGCGCACATCGCGCTCCAGGTAGGTCTGCACGTAACTGCTGAACCACAGCCCCGCGCCCTTGGGACGCGCCACGGCCTCGGGGTACCCGCCGTGCAGCAGCCCCACGCGCGGCGATTCCGTGATGGACAAGGGGTACAGCTGCAGCACCGCCGCGCGCCCGGCCATCGACTCGGTGACACCGCCCATCAGCGCGGCCTCCTGCGAGCCGGTGAGGAACCACTGCCCCGTGCGCCGTGGGTTGCGGTCGATGCGCGAGCGGACGTAGGAGAACAGCTCGGGCACGTTCTGCACCTCGTCCAGGATGGCGGGCAGCTTCAGCTCATCCAGGAAGCCCTGCGGGTCGGCGCGCATGCGGGAGATCACGTCAGGGTCCTCCAGCAGGGTGTACGAGGCCTTGGGGAACAGTTTCCGCAGCAGCACGGTCTTGCCCGCGCGGCGAGGGCCCGTGAGCACCACGGCGGGGAAGGAGCGGGAGGCCTTCAGCAGGACCTTCCCAAGGTCGCGATCGGTGTAGCGCATGTTTGAGAATTCTAAAGTACAACTTTAGGAATCTCAAAACAAGCGAAGATGCTCGGAAGGCCCGTTCACGCCTTTTCCAACCGCTCCGTCATCTTCGCTTCGCCGCCGAAGCCTTGGCGGAGCGCGGCCTGATCCC
>JBEICT010000399.1:0-2171 GCA_040383865.1 Flavobacteriales bacterium
CCTGGCCTTGGGAGGCACAGGCAAAACGCCCATGATGGAGCTGGTGCTGCGGGTGCTGGAGGGCGTGCACCCCATTGCCACACTGAGCAGGGGGTATGGCCGCAAGAGCACCGATATCCATGAGGTGCAGGCCACCGACAGCGCGGCGCACAGTGGCGATGAGCCTGTTCAGGTGAAGCGCAACTTTCCGGCGGCCCGTGTGTTCGTGGGCGCTGACCGGGTGAAGGCCGTGGACCTGATCCAGCAGCAGGTGCCCGGGGTGAGGGCGGTGGTATTGGACGATGCCCTGCAACACCGTGCCCTGGATGCCGGACTGAAGATCCTGCTGACCACGGCACAACGGCCCTATTGCGACGATGCGCTGCTGCCTGCAGGCACCCTGCGCGACGTGCGTTCCCGGGCCCGGATCGCACAGCTGGTGGTGGTCACCAAATGCGTGGACGCACCCACCGCCGCCGAGCAGCAACAGTGGCGCCACCGCTTGGGACTGCGCCAGGAGCAGCACTTGTTCTTTGCCGGCATGGCCTACGGCGAGCCCCGCTGGATGGACGGAACGGAGGTGCCCGCATTCCACGCACAGGGAACCAGCGCCCTGGTGTTCACCGGCATTGTGCAACCTGAACCGTTCGTGATGCATGTGCGCTCCCTCTGCGGACATGTGGAGCACATCGCCTTCGCGGACCACCATGACTTCACCACCCCGGAACTGCAACGGCTGGCGGACGTTTTTGGTAGCTTCGCGGCCGGTCCGAAATTGCTGATCACCACGGAGAAGGACGCCGCCCGGCTACGGTCCGTGATCGCTGGCAGCCCGCTGAAAGGATTGCCACTGGCAACGATCGGTGTGCGGACCATCATCCTGAACGAACCGGAACGCTTCGCAGACCTGATACGCCACCATGTTGGAACGCATCCAGCGCATCGCTGAACACCTCAAGGAGATCACCTCAGGTTTCACCCCGGATACCGGGATCATCCTGGGCACCGGGCTCAGCGGCCTGGGCAAGGAGATCGAGGTGGAGCACGCCATCCCCTATGCCGCGATCCCCGAGTTCCCCGTGAGCACCGTGCAGGGGCACCCCGGCAAGCTGCTCTTCGGCATGCTCGGCGGAAAACCCGTGGTGGCCATGCAGGGCCGTTTCCACTACTACGAAGGGTGGACCATGGGCGAAGTGGTGCTGCCCGTGCGCGTGATGAAATACCTGGGCATCCAGCGGCTGTTCGTAAGCAACGCCTGCGGTGGCGTGAACCCCGCCTTCGAGACCGGCGACCTGATGATCCTGGACGACCACATCTGCCTTTTCCCCAATCCGCTGATCGGCCCCAACATCGACGAACTGGGACCGCGTTTCCCGGACATGAGCGAGCCCTATGACAAGGCGCTGATCGCGAAGGCCATGTCCATTGCGGAGGCGCATGGCATCGGCCTGCAACAGGGCTGCTACGTGGGCCTTACGGGACCCACATTGGAGACCCCGGCCGAATACCACTATGTGCGGGTGATCGGTGGCGATGCGGTGGGCATGAGCACCGTGCCCGAAGTGATCGCCGCCCGCCAGATGGGCATCCCCTGCTTCGCCATGAGCGTGATCACCGACATGGGCGTGAAGGGGCGCATTGAAAAGACCACGCACGAAATGGTGCAGCGTGTGGCCGAAAAGGCCGAGCCGAAGCTCACGCTGATCATGAAGGAACTGATCGCCAGCTGCTGAGATGAGCACCACGAAGGAAGCCGTGACCGGCACCGGAGCGCCCCATTGGAGCGCGAAGTATGATTTGGTGGTGGGCCTCGAGGTGCACGCCCAGCTGATCACCGCGAGCAAGGCGTACAGCAGCGACCCCAACGCCTATGGCGACCACCCGAACACCAATGTAAGCGCACTGACCCTTGGCCACCCCGGCACCCTGCCCGTGGCCAACAAGAAGGTGGTGGAACTGGCCGTGCGCATGGGCCTGGCCACGGAGTGCACCATCGCCCCGTGGATGCACTACGCCCGCAAGAACTACTTCTACCCCGACCTGCCCAAGGGCTACCAGATCACGCAGGACCACACGCCCATTTGCACCAAGGGACATGTGATCATTCCCGTTGAAGGCGGCGAGAAGCGGATCGGCATCACGCGCATCCACATGGAGGAGGATGCCGGCAAGAGCATCCACGATGTGGACCC
>JBEICT010000400.1:0-2169 GCA_040383865.1 Flavobacteriales bacterium
ACCGCGCATCCTCTGTGGACACCAACGCATCGATGAGGTGCTTCGGCAGGTCCTCGTAGTGCACGTTGGTACGGTCCTCGGCGAAGAGCTTGCCGATGATGGTGCCATCACTGGCCAGCACGAGCGTGGCCTCTTCGTGCCGGATGCTGGAGAGCTCCTCTTCGCTGGGCAGTTCACCGAACACGCCCATGCGCACGGTCTGCATCAGCGTGAAAAAGGCCAGCAATGCCAGCGCAGCGCCGATGAGCAGCACCTTCAGCCAGGGCACTCGCTTACCGCTCTTCTTCTTCGCGCTCTTTTTCGCCATGGGTCACTAGGGCACAACGTGGCACGGAGAACGGTCATGATGTCGTCCGCCGTGCGTTGTCGTTCATTCTTCGCCGCCTTCGAGGTATTCGTCCTTGAACAGCAGGTCGCTTTCGTAGGGGTAGCGCGCCACGTGCAGGGCCTTCACACGCTCGTAGAGCAGCTTGCGCAACCCATCGAGGTTGATGCGTTGCGCGGCGCTGATGAAGATGCATTCCTCGCCGTTCATGCGGGCCATCCACGTTTCCTTCAGTTCTTCCAGGGTGAACTGCTCCTCGCGTTTCGGGGCCAGGTCGTCAGGGTCGTGCGGGGCCGGACGGTAAGCATCCACTTTGTTGAATACCACGATCACCGGCTTGTCACCTGCGCCGATCTCGTTCAGGGTCTGCTTCACCGTTTCGTATTGCTCCTCGAAGTTGTGGTGGCTGATGTCCACCACATGCAGCAGTAGATCGGCCTCGCGTGTCTCGTCCAATGTGCTCTTGAAGCTCTCGATGAGCTGTGTGGGCAACTTGCGGATGAAGCCAACCGTGTCGCTTACCAGGAAGGGCAGGTTGCCCAGCACGATCTTGCGTACGGTGGTGTCCAGCGTGGCGAAGAGCTTGTTCTCGGCGAAGACCTCGCTCTTGCTGAGCAGGGTCATGAGGGTGCTCTTGCCCACGTTGGTGTAGCCCACCAGCGCCACGCGGATCAGCTTGCCGCGGTTGCTGCGTTGCGTGGCCATTTGCCGGTCGATCTGCTTCAGTTGGTCCTTCAGCAGGGCAATGCGGTCGCGTACCAAACGGCGGTCGGTCTCGATCTCTTTTTCACCCGCGCCGCCCCGTGTGCCGGTTCCACCGCGCTGGCGTTCCAAGTGGGTCCACAGTTTGGTGAGGCGCGGCAGCATGTACTCGTACTGAGCCAGTTCCACCTGTGTTTTGGCGTGCGCGGTGCGTGCCCGGCGGGCGAAGATGTCCAGGATCAGACGCGGTCGGTCGAGCACGGGCTTGCCCAGTTCCTTCTCCAGGTTGCGCTGTTGGGCGGGCGATAGCTCATCGTCGAAGATGATGCAGTCGGCCCCGTGCTCTTCCATCCAGGCCTTCACTTCCGCCAGCTTGCCGCTGCCCACGTAGGTTCGGCCATCGGGCCTGTGCAGTCGCTGGGTGAAGCGCTTCAGGGTGGTGATGTCCGCCGTTGTGGCCAGGAACTCGAGCTCGTCGAGGTACTCCTTCACCTGTTCGGTATCCTGGCCGTCCGTGATCAGGCCGATCAGTACGGCCTTCTCAGCCTTGCCCTTCAGTTCCAGTGGGTCGATCATGGGCTACTGCGGACGTAGGCTGCGCACATGCGCCACCACGGCCTCGATCTCGGATGCTGTGAGCACGTTCTTGTAAGGCATCATGGCCCCTTTGCCGTGGGTGACCTGCGCGATCATCTGCTCCTTGGTGAGGGTCGACGTCGTCAGGTCCCTGGCCCCGTTCAGGCCGAGGGTGCCGTCCTTGCCGTGGCACAGCGTGCAGTGCATGTTGAACAGCTGTTCGCCACGCCCCTTCCCGTTGCGTTGTACGGCCCCCTCGGCTGCTTCGCCGTTCCCGCAGGCGAGCAGTAGCAAAAGGGGGAGAAGAATGGTCAGGGTGATGCGTGTCATAGCCAGCCTCGTCCATGCCCGATCTCGCGGAAGGGCCAGGGCGTGGCCCACAACATCAGTGCCAACCCGATCAAGTAGAACACGGCAACACGCAATTGCTTCGCCCGCTCTTCCTTCGCCCGCTTGGCCAGTGATCGTCCCAAGGTCACCAGGATGATCGCGATGATCATGGTGCCGATGTGCTCGAACTTCCAGAAGGTGTAGGAGGGGTAGTTGGGCGTGTAGCTCTTCACGCG
>JBEICT010000401.1:0-2168 GCA_040383865.1 Flavobacteriales bacterium
GACACGCCATCGGTCTGGACCGCACCGAATACGACCGGTTGGACCAGCTGGTGCGAGCAGCGGTGGTGCGCAATGGCTGGGCCACGGAGGAGAACGTACGCCATGCCTTTGCCGCTTGGGGATCCTCATTAACACCAGCCTCCATCGAGGGTTGGGTCTCGGCCTACCAGGAGCTGGGAACGTCGCGCGCGAACCAGCGTGTGGTGGGCCTGGTACTGGCCGGTAATGTGCCCCTCGTGGGCCTTCATGATGTGCTGTGCGTATGGCTCAGCGGGCACCGCGCCCGCGTGAAGACCTCCTCGCAGGACCCTGAACTGATCCCGGCGCTGGTCCAAGTGCTGGAGCATTTTGCGCCGGGTACCGCGCAGCAGATCCACTTCAGCACGGATAAACTGGGCGAGGTGGATGCCGTGATCGCCACGGGAAGCACCAATACGGCCCGCTATTTCGAGCACTATTTCGGCCACCTGCCGCGCATTGTGCGCAAGAGCCGGGTAAGCGTTGCGGTGCTGGATGGCACAGAGTATGAGGCCGAACTGGAGGCGCTGGGCGAGGATGTGTTCCGCTATTTCGGCCTTGGCTGTCGTAACGTGTCCAAGCTCTTCGTACCGCAGGACTTCGATCTGGACCGTGTGTTCAAGGGCCTGTACCCGTGGAGCCCCATCGTGAACCACAACAAGTACGGTAACAATTACGACTACACCCGCGCCTTGTGGCTGCTGGACCGCGTCGACTTCCTGGAGAACGGCTTCGTGCTGTTGAAGGAGGATGCCGCACTGGCCAGTCCGGTTTCAGCGGTGTTCTACGAGCGGTACAGCGACATCACGGCCCTCGAAGCCCGGCTCGCTGAACAGGCGGAGCAGGTCCAATGCCGGGTGGGCCACGGCCATGTGCCGTTCGGCCAGGCCCAACAGCCTCAGCTGAGCGACTACGCCGACGGGGTGGATACCCTGAGGTTCCTGCTGGACCTCGTTTGACCTACGGGCAATACTCGAAGCAGCCCAGGTCGAAACCTCCGCCGTCGCAATTGCGCAGGTTGCCGTCCAGGTCGTTCACCGCAGCCGAAGTGACCCCCAGGTTCCGTGCGAAGGCGTTGGCGGTCAGGTGGAAGTCCCGTTCCACGCTGTTCACGAACCCCGGGCTCTGGTTGCGGTAGATCGTGTTCTGGTCGAAGAACGATCCGCTGGTGTTCTGGTCGGTCCTCAGGAGCATGTTCCGGAAGGTCAGCGTCGGTGTCGACAGGTCGTTGAAGTCCAGTTGGAACTCGTTGGGCAGGGTACCGTGGATGATGCTGTTCTGGAAGGTGCTCGCCGTGATCTCGCGCACTTGCAGGATCCCATTGATGTCAGCGTAGGTGTTGTTCATGTAGAACGCCGGCGTTTGCCGCACGCTGAAGGCCCACAGGTTGGCGATGGTGCTGTGGTTGAAGAAGTAATCGCCCCCGCCGGTGAGCGCAACACTGTATTGCCCGCAATCGCCCACCAACAGGTTGTTGCTCTCGATGCTGAAATTGCGGCTGAGGATGCCCGCCGCACTGCAGTTCAGGATCCGCACATTGTTCAGTACCACCTTGGCGGCGCTTGTTGGCGCATCAGGCACCAGTGGCCAGGTCTCGCATTGGATGCCCACCAAGGCGTTCTTCACCACCACGTTCTCGAACACGTTGTCGTTCCCGGCCGGACCATCATTGATCCAGATGCGGTCCCATTGGCCCGGCAGGTTGGCGTAGGCCGGTTCCAGACGGTCGCTCTGGAAGGTGATGGGCTCGTTCAATTCCCCGTTGGCCTCAATGCGGCCCCAGCGGTACACCCACAGGCCACCACCGCCGTGCACGTAAACCCGTACACCAGGGTCGATCCTCAACGTGCTGCACGAGTCCACCACCGCATAGCCGTAGATCACGTAGGGCTTGTCGTTGGGCCAGGTCACGGTCTCGCAGGTGGTCTGGCCATTGTCGTCGAGCCCGGCAATGATGCTGAAGGCGGGCAGCCCGGGGATGTTCCGGTCCGGGTAGAAGAAGTGGGCGTCCTGTCCCCAGGCCACCAGCTTCACGGGTTGTTCGTTGCCATTGGTGTTGAACAGGATCCGGTCCTCGATAATGAACGGCGAACTGGATCCACCGGGCCCCAAGGTGGCCTCCACGAACACGTAGATGCTGTCGCCTCCCA
>JBEICT010000402.1:0-2163 GCA_040383865.1 Flavobacteriales bacterium
GGCGAAGCCCACCAGGAAGATGGTGGCCGTCTCCATGTCGATGCCGATGGCGCGGATCTGTCGCAGGTAGTCCTTGAAGCGCTCGTCGTGTTCCCACACGCGGCGGTTGGTGGTGTACACCGTGCCGCTCCAGTAGTCCAGTTCCATGTCGCGGATCACGCCGCTCACCGCACGGTGGATCATGAAGCTGGGCAGGGCCGGCACTTCGGGCGGGACGTAGTCGTTGCTGGTACCCTCGCCCCGTATGGCCGCGATCGGCAGGATCAGGTCGCCCAGCTCGTTCTTGCGTTTCAGGCCCCCGCACTTGCCCAGGAACAGCACCGCCTTGGGGTCTATGGCGCTCAGCAGGTCCATCAGCGTGGCGGCGTTGGGGCTGCCCATGCCGAAGTTGATCATCACCATGTCCTCGGCCACCGCCACCTTCATCGCCTTGTCCTTCACGGGGATGGTGGCCCCGGTCTGCTGGCAGAAGATGTCCAGGTAGTTGTCGAAGTTGGTCAGCAGGATGTGGGGTTTGAAGTCTTCCAGCGCAAGCCCGGTGTACCGGGGCAGCCAGTTCTTCACGATGTCCTCCTTGGTGCGCACTTTTGCAGGGTGATGGAGCCCGGCGTCCCGACATTGGAACTGCCCGACCACGGTGTCAAAACTAAGCACGGTGCCGATGGGTCCCGGGTTTTCGATCCCGTGCGCCGCCGCTGGGTGGCCCTTACGCCCGAGGAATGGGTGCGCCAGCATTTCCTCAATTTCCTGGTACACGACCTGGGCACCCCCATGGCCCTGCTGGCCGTGGAGCGTTCGCTGGTGATGAACGGGCTCAGCAAACGCGCCGACATCGTGGTGCACAATGACCACGGCCGGCCCATTGCCCTGGTGGAGTGCAAGGCGCCCTCGGTGCGCATCACCCAGGCCACCTTCGAGCAGGCCGCGCGCTACAACACCGTGTTCCAGGTGGCCTACCTGTTCGTCACCAACGGCCTGCAGCATTATTGCTGCCGGGTCGAACATTCCACCGGTCGTGTGGATTTCTTGGTTGAAATGCCCACCCATGCCCGTATGAGCGGCCAGTGACCGCAGATACCTTTAGCCCATGTTCCAACGCTACGCCCTGCTGCTCGCGACCGCCCTCGTGCTCGTCGCGCCGCTCTCCGCGCAACAACGCACCAAGATCGATCTGGTGCTGCGCGCCTACCTCGATGGCGTGCACGCCGCCGATGCCCAGGTGGACCTCTTCATCCACGGCACGGCCGCTGCGGTGGCCCAGGCCGTGCGCACCCACGGTGGTGTGGTGAAGATGAGCACCGGACGCATCACCAGCGCCCGCATCCCCGTGGCCCGGGTGGAGGCCCTGGCCGCCGAGGTGGCCGTGGAACGCTTCGAGTTCAGCCTCGATCCCGGCCATGTGCTCAACGACACCATGCGTGTGCGCAACCGCATCGACCTGGTGCATGCCGGACAGGCGCCCCTGCCGCAGGCCTACGATGGCACCGGCGTGGTGGTGGGCATCATCGACTCCGGGCTGGACCACACCCACGGCGACTTCAAGGATGCCAACGGCCGCACCCGCATCGTGAAGTACTGGGACCAAACGCTCCCCTTCAACGCACAGCTCACCCCACAGCCCTACGGCTACGGCCAGGTGTGGGACAGCACCATGATCAACAACGGGCAGATGACCTCGGTGGACCAGCCCGGCTTGAACGGCCACGGTACCACGGTCACCGGCACGGCCGCGGGCAATGGCCTGGCCAACGGAAGGCACAAAGGAGCGGCCCCCGGCTCGTCCATTATCGTGGTCAGCAGCAAGTTCAACTCGCCCAACTGGCGCAGCGTGGTGGCCGATGGCGTGAAGTACATCCTGGACGAGGCCGAGGCCATGGGCAAGCCCGCCGTGATCAACGCCAGCCTGGGCACCTACTACGGCTCGCACGATGGCAAGGACGCCGCCGCCCTGCTCATCGACAGCATGCTCACCGCTCGTGGTGGTCGCGCCATGGTCTGCGCCATCGGCAACAGCAACCAGTTCCTGCCCTACCACCTGCGTACCGAGGTCACGCCCGATAGCGCCTTCACCTGGTTCCGCTACAACCCCAACCTCACCTTCAACGGCCAGCAGTACGGCTTTGTGTTCTTCGAGGTGTGGGCCGACGTGGCCGACTTCGCCAA
>JBEICT010000403.1:0-2158 GCA_040383865.1 Flavobacteriales bacterium
CACGGCCTGGGCGGTGCGGCGCGCATCGCCGGTCTGCATGTATACCGCGATGCCCGCCTTCCGGAGCCGAGCGATGGCCGCTGCCGCCGAGGGTTTGATGGCATCGGCAATGGCCACGGCCGCGCGCACCTGCGCCGCATCGGCCAGCCACACCACCGTGTACGCCGCCTCCTGCCAGCGCTTCTCCTGCGCGCGCCATTCACCGGTGATGGCCACGCCGTTCTCTTCCAACAGCCGGCGGTTGCCCACCAGCCAGGGGGTGCCGTTGACGGTGGCCCTGACGCCCTTACCGGTCTGGTCCTCGAAATGTTCAACGGTAGCACCCTCGCCAACGCGATCATCGGGGACCAAGAGATGGATGTACCGGACCACGGCATCGGCCAACGGGTGCTGGGACCGTGATTCAATGGCCAGCAAGGCCCATGCGGCGTCGCGGTCATCCAGTCCGGTCGCTTCCACAACATCCGGTCTGCCTTCGGTGAGGGTGCCCGTTTTGTCCAACACCACGGCGGTCACGTGGCGCGCCCGCTCCAGGCTTTCGGCGTCCTTGATCAGGATGCCGTTGGCCGCGCCCTTGCCCATGCCGGCCATGATGGCCGTGGGCGTGGCCAGGCCCAGCGCACAGGGGCAGGCGATCACCAGCACCGTAATGAGCGCCAGCAACCCCTGGGTCAAGGCATGCTCGCCGCCGAGGGTCCACCACAGTACGGCGCTTAGCAACGCAATGCCCATGACCACCGGCACGAACACGGCCGCAATTCGGTCAACCGAGCGCTGCACGGGGGCCTTGCTGCCCTGCGCCTCCTGCACGGTGCGCACGATCTGTGCGAGCAAGGTGGCCGCGCCCACCTTGGTGGCCCGCATGCGCAAGCTGCCCTTCTGGTTGATGGTGCCCGCCAAGAGTGACGCACCGGCCACCTTGGGCACGGGCACCGGTTCGCCGGAGATGGCGCTCTCGTCCACGTAGCTCTCGCCATCCACCACCACGCCATCCACGGCGATGCGCTCGCCGGGGCGCACGAGCAGCAGGTCGTCCACGTTCACCTCGGCAATGGGCACTTCGCGCGGCGTTCCATCGGCCTCCATGCGCAGCGCGCTGTTCGGTCGCAGCCCCATCAGCTTGCGGATGGCCCCGCCCGTACCGGCCTTGGCGCGCTCTTCCAAATACTTGCCCAGCAGGATGAAGGTGATGACCACGGCAGCGGCTTCGAAGTACACGTGCGGCTGCAGGCCACGCGCTGTCCAGAACGCGGGGTACAGCGTGTTGAACACACTGAAGACGTAGGACACGCCCGTGCTCAGAGCAACCAGCGTGTCCATGTTGGCCGTGCGGTGCCGGGCCTGGCGCCAGGCGTTCACGAAGAACGGACGGCCGAACACCCCCACCACCGGTGTGGCCAGCAGCCATTGCACCCAGGGGCTCCACGGGGCGTGCATGTAGGCCATGCCCACGACCACCAGCGGCACGCTGAACGCGATGGAGGCCCAGAGCCTGCGCTTCAATCCCGCGAGGTGATCAGCCTGTGCGCGTTCGGCCTCGGCCAGCGCTTCGCCCTCATCGGCCACAATGAGGCCGTAGCCCGCGCGCTGCACGGCGGCCTGCAATTGCGCATCGTTCACCGCATCGCCCCGCCAGCTCACCTGGGCCGTGTTGGTGGCCAGGTTCACGTTCACCGCTTCCACGCCCGGCTCCGCCTTCAAGGCCTTCTCCACGCTCAGCACGCAGCTGGCGCAGGTCATACCGGTAACGGGGTAGATGCGCTTGGTGGACATGGTACAAAGGTGGGGCGGCGGCGGGCTACCCGGCCACGCCATCGTCCCCAGCCCTTCACTGGTGGCGGGTTTCCAAGCATCGGTCGATCAAGGGGCTGTCGGAATGGACAGTGTAGCATTCAATCTCCATACCTTGTCATCAACCTGCATTTGCTACCGGTGAAAAAGATCGCGTTCCTGCTGCTGCTCGCAGTGGCTGTCCTCATTTCGTGCTCCAAGGACCCCGTGGGCGAGGTCGCTCCAGTAGCACCCGCTGATGGGGCCGAAAAGGTGGTGTTCGATCCAGCCACTGTGCCGTACCCCACGCTGAGCACCTACCGCTTCTTCAAAGGGCCCATGGCCGCACAACGACCTGTGGCGGAAGTGTTACCCTACGAGCCGATCA
>JBEICT010000404.1:0-2130 GCA_040383865.1 Flavobacteriales bacterium
ACAACGCCAAGGCCACCGGCAGCCCCAGGCAGCTCTTCCGTTTCAACGGCAACTACCTGGTGCAGGGCGACAAAGGCGTGGCCCTGCTGGACCCCACGCTCGGCCTGAAGTACGCCACGAACACCGGCCAGTGCCTGTTGATGGAACTGGTGGGCGATGCGCTCATCATCTGGACCGGCAGCAAGCCCGAGGAGCGCGATGAGTTCATCCGGCTGGATCAGGCCACGGGCGCCATCCTGGGCAAGATCGAGGGATGCTCATATCCACGATTCGACCCCTCCGGAGACCGCTTCGTGCGGTTCGACCTGCCCAAGGTGATGATGTACAGGACGAACTGAGAACACCTACACCAACCCCGACCACGCATGCGCTTCGCTACGCTCCCGTCCTTCCTTCTATGCGCCATGGCCGCCCAGGCACAGGTCACCTTGGAATTCAACGATCTGGTGGCCAGCGGTGTGCAGACCAACATGTACCTGCTCACTTCGGGTGCGCCATCGGCACCGCCCAGCGATGGGGTCAACCAGAGCTGGAACATCACCGGTGCCACCTGGCAGCCCATTGGCACCATGCACTTCAGGCCCGCCACCGGAACACCCTATGCCGCCTCCTACCCTGCAGCGAACTGGGCCTGGGAGTTCAACTTCACCGGCATCGGTATCGAATACTTGTACATGCAGATAGACAACACCGGGGTCTACGTGGTGGCCGACCGGGTGCCGAACGCCACCGTGAACTACACCGACACCAAGAAGGTGCTGCAGTTCCCCATGACATTCGGGAACAGCTTCTCCGATCTCTACGAGGGCGACAGTGGCCCGGCCACCGTCACCTGGTCCTACTCGGGACATGGCACCCTGCTCACCACACTGGGCAACTACCCCGACCTGGCCAAGGTGGCGAGCAATGAAAGCGACATCGTGTTCTGGAACAAGGCACCGTTATATCCCATGGTCGTCGCCATGTCGTCCAGTATACGCGCCTTCGTGGACCCTGTTACCGCCATCAGCGAAGTGAACGGGGGGCGCACGGTGCTGGCATACCCCAACCCCTGCACCGACCGCCTGATGATCGATGGTGTGGAGGCCGCCGGGTGGCGCATCACCGACCTGAACGGACGAACGGTGCGCACAGGCTCCTTCGTCGCCACAGGAGTGCTCGAGATGGACATCGCCGGCCTGGAGTCAGGCAGCTACCTCTTTCTGAGCGACGCCGGCACCGGCCTTCGCATGGTGCGTTTCAGCAAGTTGTGACCGTACCGGAACCACGCGTCACCGGAGGGCCGCCATGTGCGGCCCTTCTCTTTCGCGCGCTGTACCCGCATGGCATGAAAGTGGTTTTGCGCGCCTGGGCGCCGACCTGGCACCTGTTTACGCCACCAACACCGGCAAGTGCCTGCTGACCGAGATGCGGGGTGATGCGTTCATCGTCTGGACCGGCAAGGGCATGAGCGCCCGCAAGATCTTCGTGAACGACGGGTCGATCACCACCGTACTTGACCTGAACGGTGAGCTCGCCGCAGGCATGTACCTGGTGAACATCACCGCTGGCAAAACCTCATACACCGAGCGACTGGTGATCCAGCCGTAAGGAGGAACATTTGAAAGGGAACGCCCCGCACGTCCCGAAGTCTCGGGAACGTGCGGGGCGTTCTGCGTTCCCGGCCGCCACGCGCGCCGCTAACCCTGCAGCAGCGGTATGCGGCTGTGCAGGGCCGGTTTCTTGGCTACACTGCTGTGGAACAGGCTGTCCAGTAGAACCGTGTGGCGGTGCAGCACGGCCACCAGGTCCATCTGCTGCCGTTCGGCCGTGTCGCTCAGGGCCTGCGCCACATCATCCTCCCGGATCTCCATGAAGCTGTAGGGCAGCTCGCCGAAGAGGTCGTCGATCATCGCCAGCGACCGGGCATCGGACCGCTGTGTGTCGTCGCGCAGCACATGCACGATGGTGATGTGTGCGCCGCTGCGTTGCGCAAGCTTCACCAGCACCTTCATGGACCGGGGTTCCACGCTCTGCAGGTCATCGGCCAGCAGGATGTGCCGGAGGCCTTGGTAATGCGCATCCTTTGGAACGATGAGCACCGGTACCTCACTGCTCATCGCCACATCGGCCGCATTGCTACCGAAGAGA
>JBEICT010000405.1:0-2126 GCA_040383865.1 Flavobacteriales bacterium
CTTCGGCCCCACTAAGGAAGACCATGACGGCGCTGATGCTTGTAGTGACGGGCTTTTCGGCCGAGCGGACCAACAAGGTCGAGGCTAGGCCAAGGGCAAGAAGGAGGTAGCGCATGGGAGCGAATGAGGTTGAAGCTTGCTCGTTGGATGCAGGAACGCACGCAATTGCATAAACGTGCCTCACGGACCGCTCCGGGGCCGCGAACGTAAGAAGCCCTCTCCTGCTGAATGCTACCGTTCCCTGTTCAGGACCTTGCCAATTCCTCGGCGATCCACTTCCGCGCATCCGCTTCGCTGCGGAACATGCGCGTGGGGAAGGTCTGCGGGTGATAGCTGTAATACACGTTGGACATGGCCTCCCCCAGATCGTCCTGGGTAACAATGGCAAGTGCGATCAGTTGTGCGTTCGCATTGGTGCGCCCGAAGTAGTCCACGTTCATCACCTTCAGATCAGACAGGGTTCCCGCGTGGAAGAAGGCGATCATGGCGCATCGATCGGAGGTCAGTCCTCCCCGGCGGAGCTGCACCTCCATCAGACCCTCCTCGTCCAGGTCCATGCCTTCGCGGTAACGCACCTCGATCACGCGCCCACGCTCCGAAAGGAGCATCTCGGCAAGCCGGGTATCCACACGCGCCTTCATACAGTGAAAGTACGACACCCTGATGGCTTTTTGGCGCGTCAGCATCGCAGCCACTGAGTAGCTTCGCGGCACGAAAGCGGCCTTCCCAAAGGACCGCCGCTCTGGTCCACGTACTCCGTCAGCCATGCGCATTTATCGTTTCCGGGTCCTTATCGATCATCCCAGCGAGGCCTTCCGAGACATCGAGATCGGGTCCGAGCAGACCTTTCTGGACCTGCACAAGGCCATCAAGGACGCCTTCGGGTTCATCGGGCAGGAAATGGCCTCCTTCTACGTAAGCGATGAGGAATGGGGCAAAGGGCCGGAGATCCCTCTGGCCGACCTGGGCTTCGGGCAGGATGGCGACCTGAAGCCCTCGTTGATGGACGAGGTCTACATCAGCGACCACATCCGTAGCACCATCCAGCGCTTCATCTACGCCTACGACTTCCTGCACATGTGGATGTTCATGGTGGAACTGATCCAGGCCAGCGACCCCGAGCCCGGAGCCACCTACCCGCGTGTGGTGATGAGCATGGGCAACGCACCCGACGAACATTCCAAGGAGGACGACCTCACCGCCGGGATCATGGAAGAGGACCCGTACGCCATGGATAGTGAGGAACTGTACGATGAAGACGAGGACATGGGCTTCGGAGAGGAAGGCGAGGACCATGACGAGTTCGGGCATGGCGGTTACGAAGAACACGGCGACGAGTTCCGATGACAACGAAGGGAACGCTGGTGGTGATCGGCGGTCCCACGGCATCGGGTAAGACCCGTGCTGCCGCGACCTTGGCCCAGGCCCTGGGCACGGAGGTGATCAGCGCCGATTCGCGACAGTTCTATCACGCCATGCGCATTGGCACGGCACGGCCCCTCGAAGAGGAGCTGCTGGGTGTACGCCACCATTTCCTGGGCCATCTGGAACTTCATGAGACCTGGAGCGCTGGCGAGTTCGCTCGCGCCGCAGAGCCTGTGTTGCAGCACCTGCTGATGGAACAGGGCACCGCCGTTCTTGTAGGCGGCAGCGGGCTGTACATCGATGCGCTGATCAAAGGGCTGGACCCGCTGCCCGCCGGGGATACCAAGGTGCGTGAGTATTTGCAGGAACGGTTCCGGCAATACGGCCTGCCTCCTTTGCTCTCGGAGCTTGAACAGCTGGATCACGAGACCTGGCTGCATATCGACCGCTACAACCCCCACCGGGTGATACGGGCGTTGGAGGTCTGCCATATCACCGGCCGGCCCTACAGCGCACAGCGCACCACGCCGCAGGACCGCACCGATGTGCGCATTGTCCGCATCGCCATGGATGTGCCACGGCCACAACTGTACGCGCAGATCGATGAACGGGTGGACCGCATGATGGCCGCAGGGCTCGAGGAGGAAGCACGGGCCCTCCTGCCCCATCGTCATCTGAACGCTCTGCGCACCGTGGGCTACCGCGAGCTCTTCGACCACTTCGATGGACTCCTTTCGCTGCCAGCCGCCGTGGAACTGATC
>JBEICT010000406.1:0-2115 GCA_040383865.1 Flavobacteriales bacterium
CGGCCAAAGAAGGCATCGTTCTTGTCCTGGCGCGTGGGGTCCTCCAAGGGATAGTCCTTGCGCAACGGGAAGGCCGGAAAGTCCTCCATGTTCAGGATGCGCTTCAGGTTCGGGTGCCCCTCGAAGCGGATGCCGAAGAAGTCCCAGGTCTCGCGCTCCATCCAGTTGGCCGCCGGCCACAGGTCCACCGCGCTGCGGAAGACGGGGTCCGCCATGGTGGTGCGGCTCTTCACCCGCACCCGGTGCCCTTCCCGCATGTTGTTCAGGTGGTACACCACGCCCAGTTCCTGCTCGGTATCGGGGAAGTGCATGCCGCACAGCGTGGTCAGGAACGTGAACCCGAGCTCGTTCCGCAGGTGCTCCAGCACGCTCAGGAGGCCATCCTTGTGCACGGTGATGCACAACAGGTCCGACTCCATGGCGATGGTCGCCACCGTGTCCTTGAAGGCGACCATGTGGTCCCGCACCAGCTGATCACGTTCTGGCCTGGGCACAAAGCGGGAGGCCATCTCAGTCGATCGCGTATTTGTTCAACAGGTCCTCGTACTCCTTGCTGTACCGGCGCCGCAGGCTTTCGTTCGCGGCCAGTTCCTGGATCTTCAGGATGCCATCGATGATCTGCTCGGGTCGTGGAGGGCAGCCGGGGATGTAGACGTCCACCGGGATCACCCGGTCGATGCCCTGCAGCACGCTGTAGGTGTCGAATATGCCTCCGCTGCTGGCGCAGGCGCCCATGCTCAACACCCACTTGGGTTCGGCCATCTGGGTGTACACCTCGCGCAGCACGGGAGCCATCTTCTTGGCGATGGTGCCCATCACCATCAGCAGGTCGCTCTGGCGGGGGCTGAAGCTCAAGCGCTCCATGCCGAAGCGGCTCAGGTCGTAATGCGAGCTCATGGCGCTCATGAACTCGATGCCACAGCAGGAGGTGGCGAACGGCAAGGGCCACAGGCTGTTCTTCCGTGCCAGGCCCACCGCCTGGTCCATGGTGGTGGCGAAGAAACCGGTGCCCACGTGGCCGTCCGGTGGGGTCACGATGGTCGGCTTGGGCCGTTCGATGGATCGCTCCTGGCTCATTCGAATTTCATTACACCCTTGCGCAACACGTAGTACAGGCCGGCGAGGACGAAGGTCACGAAGACCAGCATCTCCACGAAGCCCAACACCCCCAGCGCCTTGAAGTTCACGGCCCAGGGATAGAGGAAGATGATCTCCACGTCGAACAGCACGAACAGGATGGCGATCAGCAGGTATTTCACCGAGAACGGCGTCCGGGCGTTCCCCTGCTGGTCGATGCCGCACTCGAAACTGTCGTCCTTGCGTGTGCCCCTCACCTTGGGCCCCACCCATGCGGCCAGGGCCAGCACAAAGCCCACAAAGCCCATGGCAATGAGGGTTTGCAGCAGGATGGGAAGGTAGTCGGCGGGGGAGGGGGCGTGCTCCACGGGCGGGGTGGATCTGGAAGGCGGGGGCGAAGTTAGGGGTATCGTGATGGATGGTTCGCCCAGAATGGGGGAAAGGGCCAACAGGGCTTGTTCAAATGCACGACCGGACAACGAGGAACACCAGAACGGTCAGAAACTAATTGAGGAACTCAATAGGGATCGCACCTTGGGTCATATCACGACCGTTGTCCGATCGAGGTCGATGTCCTTGCAGGGTCTGCCGATCAGCCGGTCGCGCTCTGGTAGCCACACGATGGCGAAAGCCGCGATGCCCTGCTTTGCCGCTTCCGCCGCCACGGCCGCGAACAAGGGCTCCGCCACCACGCCTTCGAGGCGGGCGGGGTCAACGCTGTACGAGGTGGTGCGGGACATGGCGATCAGTTGATCAGATGTTCGCTCGATCTGATCAATGTCAAGTGGGCGGCAAAAAACTAGGCTTGCTGGAATTCTTGCGGGAGCACGTGGCGCTGGAACCGACCGCAGCTTCAAACGAGGAACTCCGCGACGAACGCGCTGGGGGCGATGATACGGCTGCGTCCATACTTGCCTAGAACCAGCAGGACTGCATCTCCGGTGAGCAGAAGACGCGCTTTGGCACGCTTACAGAGATCCAGGAGATAGTCGTCCGCTGGATCGCGCGAAACAGCCTTGATCGCTGCGCCAGCAGGTA
>JBEICT010000407.1:0-2105 GCA_040383865.1 Flavobacteriales bacterium
AGGGAATACATGGCCCATCATCGGGAGATGTTTCTTCATAGTCGTGGCTGATATCTATACAAAAGCCAAGCGCTCTGAGGTGATGTCCCGAATACGGGGCCAGGGCAACAAGGACACGGAAGTCGCACTCGCTAAGTTGTTCCGCGTAAATGGCATCATTGGCTGGAGAAGGCACTACCCCATTGTTGGAAAGCCCGACTTTGCGTTCCCCAAGCACAAGCTCGCCGTGTTCGTGGATGCCTGTTTCTGGCACGGCTGTCCCAAGCATGCCACCCGACCGAAGGGCAACAGTGCGTTCTGGTCCGCCAAGCTGGATGCGAACAGGACGCGGGATCGGAAGGTGAACCGTGAGCTGCGCACCAAGGGCTGGCGCGTGCTTCGCATCTGGGAACATGATCTCACGAGGTCGAGACAGAGCTCAACGGTGCGGAGGGTGTTGCGAGCGCTCGCTTAAGGGACAGCAGCGGTAGCCCGGCGCCGGAGCGGCCTTGCGGACGCGTGCAGCGAGGAGGCGACCGTAGGAAGCCACCGCAGCCCTGCCTGCCGGCAGGCAGGGCCGCGACCGCTGGCCGCGACAAGCCGGCTAAAGCGGATGGCCCGACGGCGCTGCATTTGAGCGCCGGCACGCCCCAACGGCCTACATATTCCTCCGATACTGCCCCCCCACGTCGTCCTTCGGCTCACGCTCAGGACTCGCCGCCGTCAGCTGCCCAAGGCAGCAATACCATCGCCTCCATGAGCACCTCGCATATGTTCTCGTTCCGGATGTGATCGGGGATGGTCATTTCAGGAACTCAACGGTGAACGCACGCGGGGATAAGGATGCGCGCTTTCCCGAAGCGCTCCAGCTTGAGCAGGTCATCATCGCCGGTGATGAGCACATCGGCCTTGCCCTTCCGCGCCATCAGCAGGAGGTAGTCGTCCTTGGGGTCACGGGATATGGCTTGGGGTGATCCTGGCTCCACGTCCACCCGTTCGCCCAGGCCGGTAAGGATCAGCTCCAGTTCATGGGCGAGCGCCACAGGGAAGTACTTCCTGAGCTTCGGCCGGGTGGCAACGTCCATGAACTCCGCCAGCAAGGGCTCGCTCACCAGCAGGACGACATCCCGTTCGCTTAGCGCATGCAGAAAGCCCCGAAGACGTTTGCCGATCAGCAGGCTGATCAGCACGTTGACGTCAACTACGGCTCTTGGTGGCTTTCTTTTTCCACGCCGCATAGCGCTTGGCCCTTACGATCTCCACCTCCTTGCGGATGGTCTCCTCGTCGATATCGACATCCTTCAGCGCCTCCATGATCTGTTCCAGCCGCGTAAGGAGCCCTTCATGCTCCAGCGCCTTGGCCAGCTCCAGCTTCTGCTTGCCGGGCAATTGCTTGGCCAGCTCCACCACCTGGTCGGGGGTGAGATCGATCCGGAAGCCGCTGCGGTCGAATGCCATGCGTTGTGCGCCGTAGCTGATGCGGAGGCGTGATCCAAAGATAAGGGAGCTTGAGGGCTACATGTTGCGCCGGTACTGTCCTCCGACCTCGAACATGGCAGCCGTGAGCTGTCCAAGCGAACAGTACTTGGTAGCTTCCATGAGGACCTCAAACATATTCTCGTTCCGAATGGCCGCCTGCTGCAGGTCCTTGATCGCCTTCGCCGCTTCCGCGCTGTAGGCCGCGCGCAGGTTCTCCACCGTCGCGATCTGCGCCTCCTTCTCCTCCTCGGTGGCGCGGATCACCTCCTTGGGCAGGATGGTGGGTGAGCCCTTGCTGCTGAGGAAGGTGTTGACACCGATGATCGGGTATTCGCCTGTGTGCTTCAGCGTTTCGTAGTAGAGGCTCTCCTCCTGGATGCGGCTGCGCTGGTACATGGTCTCCATGGCGCCCAGCACGCCGCCGCGCTCGGTGATGCGGTCGAACTCGCTGAGCACGGCCTCTTCCACCAGGTCGGTAAGCTCCTCGATGATGAAGCTGCCCTGCAGCGGATTCTCGTTCTTGGCCAGGCCGAGCTCGCGGTTGATGATGAGCTGGATGGCCATGGCGCGGCGCACGCTCTCCTCCGTGGGCGTGGTGATGGCCTCGTCGTAGGCGTTGGTGTGCAGGCTGTTGCAGTTGTCGTAGA
>JBEICT010000408.1:0-2097 GCA_040383865.1 Flavobacteriales bacterium
CCGTTTGGTAACGGGCTTTTATGCGTTCGGCCTGTTCAGGCGTAAGGAGGCCTTCGCGCAGCAGTTCGGGCAGGGCTTCGGAGAGGCGCGGGTCGAGCATGGAGAGGGAAAGTTAGGGGCCTAACGCAGAACGGCGGCCCTGGGGCCGCTGTCGGATCTGCGGTTTTCATGCTTATGTTCGTTCTGCCGACCAGTTTGAGCCTGCTGCTCCGAGGGTTCGCTGTCGGTGAGGTCTTTACAATTTACTAAGGTTGGCCTGGCATCACCATGGTCATGGAGCTATGGGCATATCACCGCCGCCCGCAAGGGCTATCGACCGCAAGGGCCGCTGGGTTGATGCATCTGTGTGTTTCTAGCTCCAATGACGCGCTGACCGCGCCCAACGAAGAAGCCCCCGGTGCTTGGGACACCGAGGGCCGTGCTCCGTGGGATGAGGCCTTCGAAGCCCACTCTTGTCCCACCAAACTGCGACGTAAGATGAACACGAGTTAATACAAAGGTATGGTGCCACCGCTGAGCCGATAAGGCAGCACCGGGCCGTGCATACACGGTCCATCTGCGGAGCCTTGCCGCAACCCGCGACGGACAAGGACTTGAATGGAGCGGAAGAAGGACCGGGACGATGTGCCCGGCCGATACGAACGACGAACGCGATGAACATCACCAACACGGCCACCAAGCATGGTTCCAAGCTCGCTGCGGCGCTTGTAGCGGCGGTGTTCGGTTCACCCTGCACTACACACGCGCAGAACCTGGTGCCCAACCCGGGTTTCGAGGAGGCGGACACCTGCACGACCATGGACTTCGGTGTGCATGGCCCGCTCCAGTGGCATAGTGCCAATGGAACTCCGGATCATTTGCAGGACTGCTTGCCGTAGGGTAGTGCCTTCGGATTGCCCATGAATTTCATCACCTTCCAGTACTCTTTCGAGGGCTCCTCGTGCGCAGGCATGCTCACCTACCATCAGAATGGTTCATCCGAGTATCGCGAATGGATCATGGCTCCATTGCTGGAGCCCTTGGTGGTTGGGCAGACCTACTACTGCAGCTTCCGTGCGAATGCGGCCTTCGGCGGTAACGCTCAGTATCCGCAGATCTGGTTGGCCAACGACAAGGCGGGCATGCTCTTTACCATGCAGGACCGGCCGTGGGCTTGGGGTGACCCCTACCCCGTGCCGCCCGACCATGCGCACATCGCTCATCCGCAGATCCTCGCGGATACAGTGGGTTGGACCTTGGTGAGCGGCAGCTTCGTGGCCGACAGTGCCTACCAGTATGTGATGATCGGGCAGTTCTTCAGCAATTCCTTGACGGATACGCTACAGTTTTCTCCAGAGGGCATCCCTTGGTACTGGTTGCCTCGGGCATACACCCTGGTGGATGCGGTCTGTGTTTCGTCCAGCCCGGAAGGTTGCGATTTGGGTCAAGGCGTGGGCGAGCTGCAGGCAACAGGCCCGGGGCTGTTCCCCAATCCTGCTCAGGACCAATTGATCGTAGGCAACCGGGCAGGGGCTGAAGCGCAAGTGCTTGATGCTGTGGGGTGCATGCTGTGGCAGGGCCGGATCTTGACTGATCGCTGGGTGCTGGAAGTTGGATCATGGGCACGCGGTACCTATGTGTTGCGCCTGGCGTATCGAGGCAGGTTGGAGTCGCACAAGTTCGTATTGACCGAGTGAACGCATTGTTCCGATCCTTTCAGTGAACACCTAACACGAAAGGACATGAGAACGAAGAACTTCTTGAAGCACCTGTTCCTGGGTGCACTGTTGCTGTCTGCCGGCAAGGTGGTCGGTCAGTCCACGGTACCTGGCAACGCTGGTATCGCAACCGATTTTCTGGGTTGGGACAATACCGGGACAAACAATTTCCCGCTGATGGTTCGGCATGATCTGAACCAGCCGATCGACTATCAGGCGGCCGCCAAGTTCGCCCTGGTCAACTACGAGATCGCCCGCGAGCTGGCCGACGATGATGTCACGCCCGCCTGGAATCCGGGCGACTTCTTCGGCGTCAAGTTCGGACCGGCAGCGCCGGCGGCTACGAAGCGCTGAACCCCTACCGCCAGCCGTAGTTGAAGCTGACGCTGACGCGGGGCCC
>JBEICT010000409.1:0-2078 GCA_040383865.1 Flavobacteriales bacterium
ATTGGACTACGACGTGCGCCGGTTGAGCTACGAGCGCATCCCCACCATCACCCTCGAGGATATGAAGGCCTTCTTCGACAAGGAGATCAAGGGGCGTCCGTATACCTATTGCGTGATCGGCAAGGCGGCGGCCATGGACCTGAACGTGCTGGAGAAGTTGGGCCCTGTGCATCGTTTGAGCAAGCAGCAACTGTTCGGCTACGGGGAGGAGTGATCGCTACGAACGAACTTCGCCGCCCCGACGTTTTCCGTTCATCAATCGCCGAGCTTCAACATGTCCAACGAGATCACGGCCACCATCCTTTCCATTGGCGACGAACTGTTGATCGGCCAGACCGTCAACACCAACGCCGGTTGGATCGGCGGGCAGCTGTCGCTCATTGGCATCCGCCCCAAGCGAGTGCTCACCATCGGAGATGACCGGCAGGAGATCATGGAAGCCCTGCAAGCGGCAGATACGAACGTGGTGCTCATCACGGGTGGATTGGGCCCCACCAAGGACGACATCACCAAACAGGTGTTGTGCGATTTCTTCGGGACCACGCTGGTCCGCCATCCCCACATCGAAGCGCGTATTGCGGCCTTCTTTGAAAGTCTTGGCCGCGAACCCTTGGAAGTGAACCTGGCCCAGGCCGATCTGCCCGAGGCCTGCACCGTGGTACCCAACGACCGGGGAACGGCCAGCGGGATGTGGTTCCAGCGTGATGGTCGCGTGTTCGTGAGCATGCCCGGCGTACCTTACGAGATGAAGGCCATGATGACCGCCCACGTGCTGCCCGAGCTTCGACACACGTTCGCTCCGCCCACCATCGTGCACCGCACCATCCTCACCACCGGTCTCGGCGAAAGCCACCTGGCCCAGCGCATTGCTGCATGGGAGGATAGTCTGGCGGCCGATGGCATCAAGTTGGCGTACCTGCCCAGTCCCGGACTGGTGAAGCTCCGCCTGAGCACTTACGCCAACAACGACCCAGTGGGTGCCCGGGACCGGGTGTCCTTGAAGGCGGACCAGCTGTACCGGTTGATCCCCGAGCTCATATTCGGCGAAGGGGAGGACCGCTTGGAAAAAGCAGTGGGCCGCTTGTTGAAGGAACGCGGCCAGAGCCTCTCTCTCGCGGAAAGCTGCACCGGCGGCTATGTCAGCCACCTCATCACCAGCGTGCCCGGCAGTTCGGCCTATTACACCGGAGGCGTGGTGAGCTATGCCAACGCGGTGAAAATGGAGGAACTGGGCATCCCCAGCGACATGTTGGAATTGAACGGTGCCGTAAGCCAGCCCGTGGTGGAGCGGATGGCCTTGGGCGTGCGTGAGGCCCTGCGCACCGAATGGAGCATTGCCCTCAGCGGCGTGGCAGGCCCCGACGGAGGTACCGAGGAAAAGCCCGTGGGCACCGTGTGGATCGCGGTCGCAGGCCCTGGCGGCGTACGGTCGCTCAAGGGGTTCTTTCCCGGCACACGCGACCTCGTGATCCAACGCAGTGCTTTGGCCGCATTGAACCTGCTCCGGCGGGAACTGGTCGATTGAACGAGCGCCGACCTCAGGCCGGTTTGCGGATCACCATGGCGTAGCCTTGGGCATAGGGCCCTTTGGTACGCTCGCGGTCGCGCTGGGGCCACCCCGTGGCCAGCGCCAGTTTGGCGAACACCCGGAAAATACGGTTCGAGAACCCCTGTGCCATGAACTTGTTCAGGGTGTCCATCAGCACATCGGCCCGTCCGCCGTACGCTTCAATGTGCACGGTCTCGAACCCGGCGTCCGCAGCAATTTGCTTCAATGCGAATTCCGAGAAGTGCATGTACTCATGCGGATACTCGCCCATCCAATACACAAAGGGCGACGAGATGAAGACCGTGCCACCGGGCTTGAGCACGCGGTTCAGCTCGGCCAGGAAGAGGTGCGGTCGTGTGATGTGCACGATCATATCGGAGGCCATGATCGTGTCGAATTCGGCATTGGCGAAGGGTAGGGGGGCAGGCGCGTTCAGGTCCACGAAGTGGTCCAGCATTTCCTTGGCGTGCGGGCTGTTGCCCCAATCCACGCAGATGTTCTCCGATACCCGCGGTTTGTACAGCTCATA
>JBEICT010000410.1:0-2061 GCA_040383865.1 Flavobacteriales bacterium
GATCGCACCTTGGAGGCCTGCGCCCAATACGACATCCTGTTGGGTCCCACCTGCCCCACCACGGCCTTTGCGCACGGCGCGGTGACCGATCCAGTGGCCATGTATCTGCAGGACATTTTCACGGTGCAGGCCAACCTGGCGGGCAATCCGGCCATCAGCCTGCCCACGGGCATGCACAGCAACGGGCTGCCCTTCGGCATCCAGCTCATGGCAGCTCCCTTCGCCGAAGCGAAGTTGCTGGCCGCCGCCAAGCATCTGTTCTAAGGGCCTAGCCCTCTTTCCGTTCCTTCTCGCGCTTCTGCGGCTGCAAGGGGTTCGCGTTGATCTCGCGGAACAGTTCCCGGTTGCGCTTGATGTCGCAGGCCATCCACACGGCCGCGCGGAAACTGCTCTCATCGGCCACGCCCTGTCCTGCAATGTCCAGACCGGTGCCATGGTCCGGGCTGGTGCGCACAATGGGCAGGCCGGCGGTCACGTTCACGCCATTGCCGAAGCTCAGTGCCTTGAACTGGGCCAGGCCCTGGTCGTGGTACATGGCCAGCACACCGTCGAAGTGGGTGTAGCCACCACTGCCGAAAAAGCCATCGGCCGCATAGGGCCCCATGGCCTTGATGCCTTCGTCGTTCAGCTTGCGCACGGCCGGGGCAATGCGCTCCTTGTCCTCGCTGCCCAGCGTACCGCCATCGCCCGCGTGGGGGTTCAATCCGAGAATGGCGATGCGGGGGTCCATGATGCCGAAGTCGCGCATCAGGCTCTGGTGAAGCAGGCGTGCCTTGGTCAGGATGCGTTCGGTGGTGATCGCAGCGGCCACGTCCTTCAGTGGGATATGACCGGTCACCGTGCCTACGCGGAGCCCTTCACCCACCAGCACCATCAACACCTCGCTATCGCTGCCGGCCATCTGCTGCAGGAACTCAGTGTGGCCCGGGTAAGCGAACCCTGACTGCTGCATGCTGTGCTTGTCGATCGGCGCCGTCACCAGCACGTCCACCTTGCCGCTGGCCAGGTCCTGCGCGGCGGCCTCGAGGCTCTTGATCGCATAGGAGGCCAGCTGGCCCGAGGGTTTGCCGAGTTCGATGGCGATGTCCTCCTCCCACACGTTCACCAGGTTGAGCTTCTTCGGCAGGGCCTCACGGGCGTCGTTCACGCGATGGAACTGTACTTCGTCCAGCTTCAGGGCCTTGCGATGAAAGCTCACGGTATGCGCCGAGGCGTAGAGCACCGGCGTGATGTCCTGCAGGATGCGCGTATCCTCGAAGCACTTCAGCACCACTTCAAGGCCAATGCCGTTGAGGTCGCCGCAGCTGATGCCGACGCGGATGGGGGGGCGGGTCTCGCTCATGGTTCGTGGGGCGGAAGGCTCAGCGCTTTGCCCGCTGCTTGATGAATTCATAGAACAGGCGGACACCCACACCGGTGCCGCCCTTGGTGCGGTAGCTGTCCTTGCGGGTCAGGAAGGCCGGCCCGGCAATGTCCAAGTGGATGAACGGATGCGTGGTGAAGCGGGCCAGGAACTTGCCTGCGGTCTGTGCGCCGGCGAGGTCGCTGCCCAGGTTCTTGATGTCCGCCACATCGCTCTTGATCTCGTCGTCGTATTCGTCCCAGAACGGCAGGCGGGCAGTGCGCTCGAACACCTGCATGCCGGCGTGTTCCAAGCGGTGGAACTCGGTGTCGGGTGCGGTACCCATCACGGCCGTGCCGTAGGTGCCAATGGCGCGCATGGCGGCCCCGGTCAGCGTGGCGATGGTCATCACCAGCTCGGGCTTGTAGCGTTCGCCGTAGCTCAGTGCATCGGCCAGGATCATGCGGCCCTCGGCGTCGGTGTTCAGCACTTCCACGGTGAGGCCGCTGTGCATACGTACCACATCGCCAGGGGCATAGGCATTGCCTCCGGGTCGGTTGTCGGTGGCGGGGATCAGTGCCACCACGTGCACGGGCAGTTCGCGCTTGGCCACCACGGCCATGGCGCAGGCCACGGCGGCGGCACCGGCCATGTCGCACTTCATCTGGTCCATGCTGTTGGGCGTGGGCTTCAGGCTGAGGCCGCCCGTGTCGTACACC
>JBEICT010000411.1:0-2054 GCA_040383865.1 Flavobacteriales bacterium
ACTGCGGCCATCCGTGCGGTGGACCCGCACCACATGATCGTTTACGAAGGGAACAACCACGCCATCGACCTGGATGTGCTGGCACGGTACGACAACCTGCTGGATGCGAACGGGGCCTATTCCTTCCACTTCTACACCTGGTTCGGGCTGAAGATGACCAAGCACCTGCCGCGCTTCATGAAGAGCGCCAGCCAGCACGATCGTCCCGTGTTCTGCGGGGAGTGGGGCATCAACCGCCTGGCCACCATCGGGGAGCAGGCCGCCTTGATGGACGCCGAGCCGGACCTTGACGGATGGACCATCTACATGTGGAAGGGCCTGAAGCTGCCCACGGGCCCGGAGGAGAAGAAACGGCCACCCTACTACGGCAACTGGTTCTTCATCCCCTTCAGGGACCTGCACATGTCGCTGCTCACCTTCGACATCGACCCCACCACGCGGGATGTCATCGACTGGATGTCGAACGTGAAGCGTGCGCGGCAGCCAAGCGCACAGGAGCTCCAGCAGGCCCTGGACCGCGTGGTGCAGGTGTCGCGGCTGGAGCGCTGCAGCTACAACGAGGCGCTGGTGCGGGTGCTGGGGTTCGCCGTGGTGGAGCGTTAAGCGCATGCGGAACAACGCGCGAGGCCGGTATGAACGGCCCGATCGTGAACTGGTGCGACGCCGGCTGCGGGTGATGCGCACAGCCCGGTGCCACTTATCTTGCCTGTTCAGCATGGACAAAGAAACCGTCATCCAGAAGCTGGATGTGAAGCTGGAGCACCTGACGCACCAGGCGCAGCGGTGCATCACCTTGCGCTTCCCGTATGACACGTTGATGATCGCCGCTGCGAAACACGCCGGCGCCAAGTGGAGCAACACGCACCGGTGCTGGTGGACGCCCAACAGGCCGGAGCACCTCAAGGCCATCTTCGCGGCGTTCAAAGGCGTGGCCTGGGTGGACATGAACGGCCTGCGCAAGAAAGCCGATGAAGTGCCAACGGTACCGAAGGCACCTGCGTACCCTGTGGGCAAGGCAACGGCGGGCAAAGCGGCGAGCCGGACCGTTCAGCGACCGGTGCGCAAAGAGCCACACGCAGTGCCCCTTGCTCCGGAGCACGAGAACGCCTTGGCCGCGATGCGGAAGAAGCTGGAGATCGCGCGGTACAGCCCGAACACCATCGACACCTACCTGAACGCCACCAAACAGTTCTTCCTGCGGTTCGCGGCAAAACACCCGAACGACATCCGCACGGAGGACATTGAGACCTACCAGCATGAGCTGGCCAGGGCCGGCAAGAGCAACAGCTACCTGAACCAGGTGGTGAACGCAGTGCGCTACTACTACAAGGATGTGCTGGGAGACGCATACCGTGTGAAGTTCATCGAGCGACCGCGGAAGGAGAAGAAACTGCCCTCCGTGCTCAGCGAACAGGAAGTGGCGGGCTTGTTGAAGTCCCCGGCGAACCTGAAGCACCGCTGCATGCTCATGCTCATCTACTCCGCCGGGCTGCGCATGGGCGAACTACTGCGGATGGACCTTGCGGATATCGATCGCGACCGCCGCCAGGTCCTCATTCGGGGAGGTAAAGGCAAGAAGGACCGTGTTTCCCTGCTCAGCACCAAGCTGCTTGACATGCTGGATGACTACCTCAGCGAGTACCGGCCGAAAAAACACCTGTTCGAAGGCCAGACCGGAGGGCGGTACAGCGAAGCCAGTGTCCAAGCTGTGTTCCACGCCGCGAAAGAGAAAGCCGGTATCGCCAAACCAGCCACCGTGCATACGCTGCGCCATTCGTTCGCAACCCATCTTTTGGAGAAGGGCACCGATCTGCGCTATATTCAAACCCTGTTAGGTCATTCGAGTAGCAAAACGACGGAGATATACACCCATGTCAGCACCAAGGCTCTTGGCAAGATCCGAAGTCCCCTCGATGACCTCGAACTCTGACCTCGATCTAGGGTTTACGTGCCACAATAGTGGAATAGTACCACCCCCTACAGGCAAAATAACCCTAACACCTGGAACAACCCCCTAGTTCAGAGCAATGGCCGCTTCCCCTAACGCACCGCAC
>JBEICT010000412.1:0-2009 GCA_040383865.1 Flavobacteriales bacterium
GGTTACGGACTTTGGTACCTGCTCATCCGCCTGGTGCTGCCGCTTCCCGCGGCACTGACAGGCCTGGTGCTCCTTCAATGCGGGTTGTTCGCTTCATCCGTGACGCTAATGCATCACACGAACATCCGGCACTCATTGGCCAGGCCCCTGGTATGGACGACCACGTTAGCACTGGCGATCCTACCCATGTTCCAGGGATTTCTTTTTCACACACTGACCGAGGGCGTGACCCCCGCGCTTTGCATGGCCGTTTGGGCCAGTGCCATGGAAGGCGCACGCACCGGCAACAAACGTTGGGTCGCGGTGGGCACGGCAAGTTGGGCATTACTGGTCCTCACTCGGCCGGTGCTGGCCTGGATCGGCTTACCGCTGCTACTGACCGTGGCAGCACAATATGGAGGTCGCGAACGCTGGCGACACCTATTGCTGGTGGTCTCACTAGGCCTTGCGCCTACCGCTGCGTGGTGGCTCCGGAACGTCGCGGTCACCGGTGGGCCCATTGCCTTGCATCCGGTCTATTCCGAGAACACCAATGGGTTGTTCAGGCCCACGCACCAGGGCTTTTGGGAATTGGCCAAGAGCTGGGGCATCCGGGGTGATGCGTTCCACGGTGTGATGGTACCGGCATTCAATGCTGCCATGCAGGGCCGCATCGACAGCAGTTCGGCCGACGCGTTCATTGCCTCAGCACCGCAGGGGCACCTGACCAGTGATCAGATCGAACGGATACGCGGTCTATTTGTCGCGTGGGAACAATTCACGCGCGATCAACTGGCCCGCTCTGTTCAAAGCCCGCCCGGAACCATCTTAGGGCTACGTCCCGAAGAACGGCTGATCATGGTCGGACTTGAGCGCGAAACGAAGGAATACCGGCGCACCCACGCACTTCACTACCACTTTGTGGTCCCGTTCCAAGTGCTGCGCACCATGGTGATCCACTCCAACCTCAACCTGTACATGTTCCAGCACACCTACAGAGGGCGGTGGTGGATGGAGATGCTGCGATGGATATGCGGTGCGTCGCATCTCCTGCTGTTCCTGGCGCTGCCGCTGCTGCTCCTGCTCGGGGACGCGGATCCCCGGTGCAGGGTGACCGCCTTGGGGGCCTTGGCCTACCTGGTCTATCTCGCCTATGTGCAGCGTGGCGTGGAAGAGCGCTACACATTGCCCGTTCTCCACATCGCATTGGCCATGACACCGTTCCTGATCAACCAAAGGAAGGGACGATGGACGGCGTTAATACCCTCCTGGCCATCCCTCCAAAGGTCGACCTCAAGCCCCAACGGCAGATCTCGAACTTCGCATCCCAGATCCGCGTAAGAAGGCCACGCCATGCTATTCAATTCGATCGACTTCGCGGTATTCCTACCCTTGGTCTTCCTGCTCTATTGGACCGTTTTCAACCGTACGCTGCGCCTACAGAACGGCTTCCTATTAGTGGTCAGTGCGGTGTTCTATGGCTGGTGGGATTGGCGATACCTCGGACTGGTGTTCATCAGTGCCGCCATCGATTACACGGTGGCCATCGCCTTGGACGGGACCGCCGATGAAAAACGTCGTAGGTGGTTGCTGACCCTGAGCATGGTGGCCAACCTTGGCATGCTCGGCTTCTTCAAATACTGGGACTTCTTCATCACCAGCTTCAACGATGCCTTCACCTTCATGGGCATGCCCATTGGACTGCGCACGTTGAACATTGTGCTCCCGGTGGGCATCAGCTTCTACACGTTCCAGACGATGAGCTATACCATCGACGTGTACCGGAAGCAGATCAAGGCCTCACATGACCCTATTGCCTTCTCCGCATACATCCTCTTCTTCCCGCAACTGGTGGCAGGTCCCATCGAGCGCGCCGGTCAGTTCCTTCCACAGTTCCATCAAGCGCGAACATTCGACCTGGCCTTGGCACGAGATGGCCTCAGACAGATCCTCTGGGGCCTGTTCAAGAAAGTGGTGATCGCGGACAATTGCGCTCCCATCGTCAACTCCATCTATGGTGACATTGACCA
>JBEICT010000413.1:0-2004 GCA_040383865.1 Flavobacteriales bacterium
CAAGGTCTGCGCGAACATGTTCCACGCGTCCTATCCGGATGCCGCGCTTGCTTCAGGCGACAGGAACGCCGAACTGAAGGGCGAGCTCATCTTCCCGCCCTACTGGACCAAGCGTGTGGCCGGGGTCAAGATCGGCTTCATCGGCTACAACGATCCCCTCACACCGAAACGCCAATCGCCCGCGTACAGCTTCGGCATCCAATTCACCAAGCCCGAGCTGAACGTGGCGAAGTATATCCGCATCCTGCGCGACTATGAGCAGTGTGCGATGGTCTTCCTGGTCACCCACATGGGACTGGCCCAGCAGGTGGACCTGGCCAACAAGCCCGAGGTGGAGGGCGCGGACCTGATCCTCGGTGCCGACACCCACGAGCGCGTGCACAAACCCATCAAGGGCAAGTACAGCAGCGTAACCGAACCCGGCGCCTTCGGGTCCTTCCTGGCCCGTCTGGACGTGGTGGTGGAGGATGGCAAGGTGAAGGACAGCCACTACGAGCTGCTCGATGTGGACCCCGGGAAGTACCCGGCCGACCAAGGCATGCTGCAGTTGGTGGAGCAGGTGAGCGCCCCGTACAAGGAGGAACTGAACACCGTGGTCGGCAGCACGAAGAACACCCTGGTGCGCTACTACGTGATCGAGAACCCGATGGACAACCTGATCACGGATGCCATCATGTGGAAGTTGAAGCCCGACGTGGCCATCAGCAACGGCTTCCGCTTCTGCCCGCCGATCGTGGCCGATGGGAAGAGCCCCACGCCCATCACCAACGACAACATCTGGAGCATGATCCCCGTGGACAGCGACGCCAAGTACGGCGAGGCCACCGGGCAACAGCTGTGGGACTGGCTGGAGAAGGAGTTGCACAACGTGTTCGCCAAGGACCCCGCCAAACGCTTCGGCGGCTGGGTGGTGCGCTTCAAGGGCATGACGGCCAACTTCACCATGCACAACGACCTGGGCAAGCGGGTGAACTGGATCAAGATCGCTGGAAGGCCCATCGACATGAACAAGAGCTACTTGGTCGCCGCCTGCGAACGCGAAGGCGATCCGGACGACACCCTGTGTCGCCTGGACAAGGTGAAGAACCCGCGCCTCGCCAACGTCACCATGCACACCATCCTGCGCGAGTACTTCGCCAAGTTCAGTCCGGTGGCGCCCAAGGTGGAGGGCCGGATAACGGCCACCGATGCGCCACAGGAACTCCTGAGCCAGTTGGAAGGGTACGATTACGAGTTCCGCTGAGATCCGTGTAGTGGATCACAGCGGGAAGCTCGCTGTCACGGCCATCGCAAACTCTTCTCCTCGGGTTCCGCATAAGCGTTGCTTTCCAGCATCTGCGCGTGCAGCCCTTCGTATGATGTGGGTTGCAGCCAATGGCTCCAAGCATGTGCGTGGTCCATCATCCGAATGAACGCTTCGGGTTCTTGCTGTCTCGTAAGGCGCCGTAGTGCCAACATATGATCCTCGCGATACACCGTTGGGATGATGATCTTGCTGGCCTTGGCATGCACCAGTTCGGCGTTCATCATTACGCGGGCTATGCGCCCATTGCCATCATTGAAGGGATGCACTTCGCTCACCAGGAACATCATGTAAAGCGCACGTGCCACCGGATCGGCGAGCATGGTGATGCGCTCGAAGCCTGCTTTCAGCGTACCCCTTACCAAGCGCGGTTCCACAAAGTGCGTGTTACCGGCCCGGTTGGCCCGCTCCTTGAAGGCGCCTGGTTCCTTTTCCGGCCGGCCTTGCAGTAGCACGGCGTGGCGTGCACGCAGCAGCTCCATCAAGTCCTTTCCGTTGGCGGGTATGCGCTGCATTTCCGCCCTGTCAGCGCAAAGGATGAAGGTGCCACGGATATCGTGGCTGTCGCCTGCACGGTTCGGTATCGTGGCATTGCGGTAGATGATATCCGCCGCCACCTCCACTTCGAACTCGGTGCCTTCGATGTAGTTGCTGAAGTAGCTCTCGAAGAAGGCGATATCCCGGAAGGACCGTTCACTGGC
>JBEICT010000414.1:0-1977 GCA_040383865.1 Flavobacteriales bacterium
ACGGTTCAAGGTGAGAACGATCTATGGCGAGGAGATCCACATCCCCAACAAGGAGTTCAACAAGGGCCAGATCTACGGCGGCCTGCTCTTCGGCCTGGGGTGGGCCGTCACCGGTGCCTGTCCGGGCCCGCTGTTCGCACAGATCGGCGCTGGCTTCTCGGTCATCATCGTCACCTTTCTCAGTGCCATACTGGGCACCTACGCGTACGGCGTGTTCCGCGAGAAACTGCCGCATTGAACGCAGTGAACGTTAGCAAAGGACCAAAGCAACAGGGTCATGTTGATCCCCATTCTCATCCTACTTGCCACCCTGCTTGTCTTGGTGGTGATGTACGTGCTGGACGACGCACTGCGCGTGATGAACGAACGCGCAGGACTTCCCGCGGGCAACGGCATGCGTTGGTCCAAACGCATCGTGTGGGTGGTGCTCGCGCTCGTGGTGGCACAGTTCTTCGTGCCCCAGGACCTGTTCGAACCGCCGCCCCCGCAGCAGGCCACCTACGGGCCCGACAGCCTGTGGACCGGTGCGGATACCACGCGTCTTGCAGGC
Organism: Flavobacteriales bacterium; assembly: GCA_040383865.1. Taxonomy (GTDB): domain Bacteria; phylum Bacteroidota; class Bacteroidia; order Flavobacteriales_F; family PHOS-HE28; genus PHOS-HE28. The sequence goes on from JBEICT010000414.1 coordinate 551, forward strand.
TTGGATAGGGAGCAGCACGAACTGATCCGCTACGGACAGGAGCTGATCCGGAACACCTCATACTACCTCGGACCACGCGGGACCGTATCGCAGAGCACCAACGGCATGAACTGCCAGAACTGCCACCTCGATGCGGGCACCAGGCCATGGGGGAACAACTACGGCGCGGTGTGGAGCACCTACCCGAAAATGCGCGCCCGCAGCGGCAAGCAGGAGAACGTGGCCAAACGCGTGAACGACTGTTTTGAACGCAGCCTGAACGGTTCGGCGCTCGATACCAACAGCCGGGAGATGAAGGGCATCCTGGCCTACATGGAATGGCTGGGAACGGGAATCGCCAAGGGGGACAAGGCCAAGGGCAGCGGCATCGTGGAACTCGCCTACCTGGACCGTGCGGCCGATCCGGTGCATGGTGCACAAGTGTATACCGGCAAGTGTGCCAGCTGCCACGGCGCCGATGGCCAGGGCATTTTGAAGGCTGACAGCAGCGCCTATCAATATCCGCCCTTGTGGGGAGCACACAGCTACAACCAGGGTGCGGGACTGTTCCGCATGAGCCGTTTCGCGGGGTACGTGAAGGCCAACATGCCCCTGGGCGCCACGTGGGATGCACCGCAGCTCACCGACGAGGAAGCCTGGGAAGTGGCCGCTTACGTGAACACCATGGACCGGCCGGTGAAGGACCTCACGGGTGATTGGCCGGATATCAGCAAGAAGCCCATCGACCATCCCTTCGGCCCGTTCGCGGATACCTTTCCGGAGACACAACACAAATTCGGCCCCTTCGGCCCCATTGCCGAAGCCAAAAAGAAATAGGCATGAGCACCATCGAACATCTACCCGGCTGCACGTGTGGTGCACATGACGAACTGCCCCAAGGGATGGACCGCAGACAGGCGCTGCGCTCCCTGGGTGCGCTCGGCGCAGGACTCACGCTCGGTCCCACACTGGCCATGGGCGCACTGGGCGATGAACAGGCCCGCAAGGCCATGGTCGCTTCCCGCACCGTGCAGAGCGGCAAGGCCGGCAAGTTCACCATCCTGTTCACCAGCGACATCCATGCACAGCTGCACACGCATGATGAGTTCTTCCTGGAGAACGGGAAGCCCGTGTACAAGAAGCGCGGTGGTTACGGCGTGCTGAAGACGATGGTGGACACGCTCCGCAACGAGGACCCGGAGAACACAATCGTGATCGACGGAGGCGACTGCTTCCAAGGCGGCGGTGTGGCCGCGAAGAGCGAAGGCCGCGCCATCGTACCCTTGATGGACCGTGTGGGATGTGACCTGGTGCTGCCCGGCAACTGGGAGGTGGTATATGGTAAGGAGATGATGCTGAAGGACCTCGGCGCCTACAAGGCCGACAAGATCTGCGCGAACATGTACCACCTGCCCTATCCGGAAGGCAGCGGCGTCGCAGATGTGAAC
>JBEICT010000415.1:0-1966 GCA_040383865.1 Flavobacteriales bacterium
GGTGGTGGTGGTCCCGGTGGTCATCACGGGCTTATCCTCCTCGAATGTCGTCGGCTTGGGCTTTTCAGGCTCGGCCTTTGCCGCAGTTCCCAGAGCGGCCTCACCCGTTGAACGAAGTACACGCTCTCCCTTCTTATTCGTGGTGATCATCACCGTGTACTCCATGCCCAAGGGGAAATAACCCGGCTTCTTCAATTGGGGAATGGAGGCGTCCTCGAAACGGACGATCACCACGGGCGACTCGTTCCGGATGCCAGTCGCTACCACGCGGGTGGCAGGTGTGCTGTTCTTCACATCCCCATCGATCAGGAGCGTGAACTTGGTACCATCGTCCGTGAAGAACACGAGATCGGCGGTCTGTGCTTGAAGGCCCGTTACGGCAAGGGCCAGCATGGCAGCGAAGGCGGAAAGTCGAAGCATGGCTCGATTTTGAGGTTTGCGAAGTTAGACGATGGCAAGCGGCAGGCAAGCGCTGTGCCAAATGTCGATCGGCCTAATGGTACCGACCCTTTGCGGCCAACTACAACGGAATTGACCCACATTCTTCGGCCATGGCTTCGCATCTTCGCAGCGCCTTCCGCGCGCCATAGCAAGGAGCGGCCATGTCCATGCGCAACATCCTCATTCTTGGTGCAGGCCGATCGGCATCCTCGCTCATCCATTACCTGATCACCCATGCCGACCAACAGGAATGGCGGATCACGGTGGCCGACAAGGACGGCGACAGTGCAGCCAGAATGGTGCATGAAGGCCTCGAAGTGGCCACCGGCCTGGCACTGGACGCTACGAACGCCGAAGCCCGTTCCGCTGCCATTGCAAGGCACGACCTGGTGATCAGCATGTTGCCGGCCTTCATGCACATGGATGTCCTGAAGGACTGCCTTCGGCTGAAGAAGCACGTGATCACACCAAGCTATGTGCCCGATGCGCTGTGGGCCATGGATACCGAGTTCAAGGCCCAAGGGCTGATCGTACTGAACGAGATGGGCCTCGACCCCGGCATCGACCACATGAGCGCCATGCGCATCCTGGACCGGATCCGGCTGGAAGGCGGCCGCATGGAGGCCTTCGAGAGCTATTGTGGTGGCCTGGTGGCCCCAGAGAGCGACGACAACCCGTGGGGCTACAAGTTCAGCTGGAACCCGCGCAACGTGATCCTGGCCGGCCAGGGGGGCTCGGCGAAGTACATCCGCGATGGGGTGACCAAGTACATCCCCTACCACAAGCTTTTCCAGCAGACCGTCCGCATCGAAGTGCCCGAACTGGGCGGCTTCGATGGCTATGCCAACCGCGATTCGCTGAAATACCGCAAGGCCTACGGGATCGAGGAGATCCCCACACTGGTTCGCGGCACGCTGCGGAAAGCCGGGTACTGCGCCGCCTGGGATGCCTTTGTGCAATTGGGCTGCACCGACGACGGCTTCGCCATGGAACTGGACGTGAACGCCACTTGGTGCGATTACCTGGATGCCTTCCTACCCCATTCCGCAACGCTCGACACACGTGCCAACCTGGCCAACTACCTGGGCCTGCCCATGGAAGGTGAAGTGATGCAGAAACTGGATTGGCTGGGCCTCTTCGGCAACGACCCCATCGGTGTGCGTGGGCTTTCTCCGGCCGCAACGCTGCAAAGTCTGCTGGAGCGCAAATGGAAATTGGGTCCCAACGACAAGGACCTGGTGGTGATGTGGCACCGGTTCCGCTACAACGTTGAAGGCCAGCACCAGGAGATCCATGCTTCACTGGGCGTGGTGGGCCAGGACCAGGTCCATACCGCCATGGCACGCACCGTGGGCCTACCGATCGCCATGGCCTGCAAGCTGGTGCTCAACGGCAAGCTTGAGGACCGTGGTGTGCTTCTACCGCTGAAGCCCGTGATCTACGACCCCATTCTCAACGAACTGGAGCGCTTCGGTGTGGTGTTCCGCGAGGAGGAAGTGGCATAGGGCCACAGCTTAGAAGTTCA
>JBEICT010000416.1:0-1963 GCA_040383865.1 Flavobacteriales bacterium
CACCTTGGCGGCGTCCTTGGGGTCGGTGGCCAGTTGGTTCTTCAGGCCCATCATGCGGAAGCCGAGAATGATCGCCTCGCTGCCGAAAGCGGCCTCCTGCATGTAGGTGTTGGCCTTCTCGAACTTGGTGCGCTCGTTGTAGCCGCGCTCCAGCAGGGTGATGATGTCGCCGTACTTCGCCTTGCGGTCGGCATTGGCGTTCACCCAGCTCATCAGTTCGTTCTCCTGGGCCTTCTTCTTGTCGTACACCTTCAGGCGCTTCAGGCCGCGCTGCTGGCCGATGAAGTACTTCCAGTAGTTGCTCACGCTGGCGTGCTTGCTGGCGTACTGTATGCGCACCTTGTTGTCGGCGTCCATGAACTCCTCGTAGATGTCGAGCTTGGCACGACGGATCTTCACGCGGCTGGGCTGCTCGATGTCGAGGGCCAGCTTCACGCCGTGGCTGCTCAGGAAACGGTCGGTGCTGCCGGGGTAGCCCATCACCATGGCGAAGTCGCCTTCCTTCACACCCTGCATGCTCACCGGGAAGTGGTGGGCGGGTTTGAAGGGTACGTTGGCCTTGTCGTAGTCGGCGGGTTCACCATCGGGACTGGTGTACACGCGGAACATGCTGAAGTCGCCGGTATGGCGGGGCCACATCCAGTTGTCGGTATCACCACCGAACTTGCCAATGGCGCTGGGGGGCGTTCCCACCAGGCGCACGTCGCGGTAGGTCTTGTACACGAAGAGGTAGAACTCGTTGCCCTCGAACATCACCTTGAAGTCGGCGCTCATGCCGTTGCCCTTCACTTCGCCGCGCAGTTTCGCGCCGATCTCCTGCACCTTGGCGTTGCGCTCCTCCTCGGTCATGGCGTTGTTCAGCTCGGCCATCACCTGGGCGGTCACATCATCAATGCGCTGCAGGAAGCTCACGTTGAAACCAGCGGGCAGTTCCTGCTCACGGTTCATGGCCCAGAAGCCGTCGGTGAGGTAGTCGTGCTCCACACTGCTCAGGCCCTGGATGGCGTCGTAGCCGCAGTGGTGGTTGGTCAGGAAGAGGCCCTCGGCGCTCACCATTTCACCGCTGCAGAAACCACCGCCCAAACGCACCACGGCGTCCTTGATGCCGCTGCGGTTGATGGCGTAGATGTCCTCGGCGGTCAGTTTGAAACCGAGCTTCTGCATCTCGGCCTCGTTCACCTGCTTGAGCTTGGTGAGCAGCCACATGCCCTCGTGGGCCTGGGTGGCGATGGCCAGCACCGCTGCGAAGAGCAGTGAAAGGGAACGCTTCATGATCATGTAAAAAGGGTTCATTCGTTTGGACCGGAGCGGTCGTTCGTTCCGGCTGCTTGAGGGGCCGCAAAGGTAGCAGCTTCGGCCCTCACGTCAGGACGCTGGGTGATGTCCGGGGCAAAGCGGGACGGACGGTCCCAGCCAAGCGCTTAGTCTTTGGCGGGCAGGGGTTTCCATGGCACCGGCAGCAACAGGCCCTCCACCTGTTCCACGTAGGCCTTCAGGGCGGGCGGCGTGCCCACGCGTGCCAGTACGCGTTTCTCCTTGCCGTTCGCGTAGATCTTCACGATGGTGCTGGGCAGGTCGGTCACTTCCGCATCGTAGCTGTCCTTCATCCCGAAGAAGCCGATGCGCTCGGCCTCGTTCAGCAACAGCGCCATGGTGTCGGCACCGATGCGGCCTTCGTGCAGGCCCTCCTTCTCCACGTTCAGGCGTCCTTCGTACTGCGCGTAGCCGCTGCGGTAAATGCTGATCCGGTAGGCCTTGCAGCGCCCGAAGCAGGGCGTGCGTTCCAGGAAGAAGAAGAGGGAATCGCCCTTGGCAGCGCCGCCGAATTGCGGTGCCTTGTCCTGGGCGGGCATGGTGGCGGCCGGGGTCTGTTCGGCGGCGGTGTCGGACTCGGGAGTTGTACAAGGTGCCTGAGGCTCTGATTGAGGAGCTGTTTGTGCTTTTACTGCAGCCCGCTTCGCCC
>JBEICT010000417.1:0-1926 GCA_040383865.1 Flavobacteriales bacterium
CCTGAAAGGACTAAGCCTCGAAGTGAGGGCTGGTGAAGTCCACGCCATTATGGGACCCAACGGCTCCGGAAAAAGCACCCTGGCCAATGTGCTGGCCGGACGGGAAGAGTACGAAGTCACCGAAGGCACGGTGACCTACCAAGGCGCCGACCTGCTGGAGCTTTCACCCGAGGAGCGCGCATGGAAAGGCATCTTCCTCGCCTTCCAATACCCGGTGGAGATCCCCGGTGTGAGCAACATGAACTTCCTGCGCACGGCACTGAACGAGACCCGCAAGGCCAACGGTCTTGCGGAGCTCGGCGGCAAGGATTTCCTCACGCTCGTCCGCGAACGCGCCAAGCTGGTGGAGATGGACGCCGACCTGATGAACCGCAACCTCAACGTGGGTTTCAGCGGCGGCGAGAAGAAGCGCAACGAGATCTTCCAGATGGCAATGCTGGAGCCGAAGCTAGGCATCCTCGACGAGACCGACAGCGGCCTGGACATCGATGCGCTGCGCATCGTGGCCGGCGGCGTGAACAAGCTCCGCTCGAAGGACAACGCCTTCATCGTGGTGACGCACTATCAGCGCCTGCTCGACCACATCGTGCCCGACGTGGTGCACGTGATGGCCGATGGCCGCATCATCAAGAGCGGTCCGAAGGAACTGGCACTGGAGCTGGAAGCGAAGGGATACGATTGGGTGAAGGAGCACGCGTAATGAGCACGATGACCGCCACCGATCCCAAGGCCACCGTGCTCCCGCAGCTCGAGGGAAGCACCTGGCCCGGCGCCGCCGAAGCCCTGGCCCAGGTGCAGGCACTGTCTGTGCCCACCAGCAAGACCGAAGCGTGGAAGTACACCCGCGTGGGCAAGCTGTTCAGTCAGCCCTATGCCGCAGCAAAGGGTGATGCGAACGTGACGCTGCCCGCCCGCCTTCCCTTCGATACCACGCGTGTGGTCTTCGTGAACGGCCACTTCCGCGCCGACCTCAGCGATGTCCTGAAGACAGACAAGGGCATCGTCATCGACAGCCTGAAGCACCACCTCTCCCATGGCCCGGTGAAGGAGCACTACGGCACGCTGGCACCCACCAGCCAGCGCCTCTTCACCGCCATGAACACCGCAGCCCCCACCGACGGCCTGATCCTGCTGGTGACCAAGGGCGTGAAGGTGGAGCGTCCGATCCACGTGCTGCATGTGGTACGGGCCGATGATCATCGGCCCATCCTCATGCAGCCGCGCGACCTCTTCATGCTCCATGAAGGCGCGGAGGCCGAAGTGATCATCGAGCATGCAGCGGCGCCCTTCGACTCCGCTCAGGGAGCGCCGCAGTCACTCGTCAATAGCGTGCGCGAGTGCGTGGTGGGCGAAGGTGCGCGCCTCACGGTCCACAAGCTGCAGCACGAGGTGAACCTGCCTGCCGGCCAGGCAGGTGGCCCGGCGAACATCAGCTTCGAGGGCGTGCGCGTGGAGGCGAAAGGCCATTTCAGCCTGAGCACCACGACACTCGATGGCGCACTGATCCGCAATGAGGTGAAGGTGTCGCTGGCCGGTCCGGAAGCGCATGCCGAGCTGAACGGCGTGTACCTGCTGAACGGCACCACGCACTGCGACAACCACACCTACATCGGTCACGACGTGCCGGACTGCACCAGCGACGAGCTCTACAAAGGTCTTGTGGCAGGCAGGGGCACCAGTGTGTTCAACGGCAAGGTGTACGTGAAGCAGGACGCCCAGCGCACGCGGGCCTACCAGAGCAACGCCAACATCCTGCTCGGCGATGATGCCAAGGTGTACACCAAGCCCGAACTGGAGATCTACGCCGACGACGTGAAGTGCAGCCACGGATGCACCATCGGTCGCCTGGACGAGAAGGGCCTGTTCTACCTGCGCAGCCGTGGGGTGAGCGAGGCCGAGGCGCGCAAGCTGATGGCCCATGCCTTC
>JBEICT010000418.1:0-1921 GCA_040383865.1 Flavobacteriales bacterium
CGCCGGGAGCAGGGGGCATGGGTGCGCTGCTTGAAGCAGGTCGAGGTGTGCTGCGTGACGTTGTGCCTCCGCGGGGGAAGGTGAAGCACAAGCCACCGGTCCATCCGAACTGGTAGATGGAACTGTAGGTGCTGACACCTGCGCTCGCACCTCCGGTACCGAAATAGAAACCGCCACCAAATCCCTGGACCGGTGACATCAACTGTGCGCCTGCTTTCAGGGCGACGGTCTCTGTCAGGTTGATCTGCAGACCAAGCTTGCCGCCCCAGGCGAACTTGGTGACCTCGTCATCGCCGGTCATCCAGCCGCAGCCGATGTTGATGCCGCCATATCCGCTCACCGCCGGGCTGAATGGGAGACGTCCCAATCCGCCGATCATGATGTAGTGGAGGTTGATGTCGTAGGGCCCAATTTCCGTACGACCACTGCCGAGGTAGCCCTGCGTCTTTTGTTGCTGGAACGAGAGTTCGATGGCCTTGTTGGGGCGCACATCGAACTCGATGCTTCCGCCAAAATGCTGCCCTTCAGCCACACGACCTTCGGTGTAGGCGTAGCCGTAATAGGTGCCGCCTATCGGGAACTTGTCCTGGTAAGTGTAGCCGCCGTAGAGGTTCAGGCGGATGTTCTGGGCGCTGAGCGGGACGCTCACAAGGCCAAGTGCGAATACGCCTAACAGGGTGCTTTTTCTGATACGCATGAATGCGGGTTTGGTGAGGGAAAGATAGGGTGCGCGATCTGAAGTTGCCCCTTGGTGGTCAGAACCGGTAGGCCTCGGACTCGTCCTGGAAAAGGGCAAACCCCAGCGAGAGCTGCAGGATCTTGGCCTTGAACCCTTCGTACGGTTTGAAGTCCGTGATGGTCACGCCGTTCACCTCCCTGGTCTCGGTAAAGTCCTCGTTGTGGAAATTAGTAAAGTAGTGCTTCACCTTCAGTGTGGTGCCATTACCCAGCTGAAAACCGGCCATTACCGATTGGTGAAAGGGTTCCGTGCGGTCACTCACCCCACTGTGAATTTGTCCTCCTTCTGCTCGTTCAGGAACTCCTTCTCCTTGTAGTTGAAGGGCCACTCGAAGCTATATCCTACTAAGAACAGGCCGCCGTTCGTTGTGCCCAACTTGATGCCCACGGGTAACCCAAGGTTGTAAGAGCGGAACTTGTAGCGGTAGTCGCTGTTCGGCGCGTCGTAGATGAAGCCCACATTGCCCACGCTCAAGCCAAGGAACAAGCCGAATCTTTCGCTCAGGTCCCGGTTCACGTACTGTTGGACGTTCAACACGGGTGCGAAACGGACCACCGCACCCTGATCACTGCCGTTCACGTCCAAAAGGGGCGATGTGAACGCGATCTCCGATCCCCCACTGAAATAGGTCGACCGGCTTTCGGATCGGGCCTTGGCCATTGCTGACAGGCCGAACAAAGCGAGAATGAAAAGGAGGCGCATCGGATCCCGTGATCCATGGGTGCAACATATACCTGTCCACAGTGAAATGAGGTCCGATCGGCCTTGGATGCTCCTTTATCTCTTTGGACATTGTCCCAGGTTGCTTCGGGGCATGTGCGTTCCTCAGTGCTTTTCGGGCGTGATCGGTGCTTGGCTATTGCTGGTACAGCGCGCCATCCAAGCCTTGAATTGATCGACCGTGAGAATGTTGCGTACTTCAGCCATGACCGTTGCGCCATCAGCGTTGGAAATGGGGTCGGGAAGCTTCTGAATGCTCTGAAGGTCGCACTCCTCCTTGCACGCATCCTGAACGAACTGCATCCTGCGCAACTGGTCCGGGCTCAACCTCAATGCTTCCCATGTGCTGGGCCCGGTCGCCAACAGACAGGCCTGTAACTGCAGGCTGGAAGTGCCTGAGGTATCCACTTGGGCCTGAGTGACAATAGTTGAAAGGACCAGCAACAGGTGGAAGAACAGGCG
>JBEICT010000419.1:0-1900 GCA_040383865.1 Flavobacteriales bacterium
CATGCTGCACTGGGACGTGAACAATGGCGTCGCTCGTCGCGCATGGGCCCGCAACCCGAACGCCGTGTGGAGCATCGAACAGGAGATGAAGCGCGAGCCGCTTTTGAAAGTCACACTTCCGAATGAGGCGGAGGATGGGTTGATCGACAAGGTGATCGGATGACCATACTCTCAAGCACCTGTTCGGTCCTCGGCTTGTGCCTGTCATTAGCGGCTTCCACTTCTTTCCGCTATCCACAGCAGTGCGCATCAACATTGATAGACCAAGGTGCATTTCCGCTTGATACACCAAGACATTCCTTGGTCGGCGAGTGGGAGCTGACCTACAATGACAATGGGGTCGGATCAGGCGTCAAGCTGACCTTCGACTCGGTGAACATGTATTGGGCCGGATCGGTCTATCCCTATTCCATTGAAGACGATTCACTGAGGATCTTCACCAAGTATCAGGTCATGTCGGCGATGGGAACAGCCACGGGCACATCGCTAAACTGACCGACGATAGCTTGGTGATCCACTGGAGAGAAGGAGATGTCAACACCTGCATTCGACCTCGACGACCTGCCAAATGAACTTCGGCATCGCGCGCCGCGCCTGGGCCCGCAACCCCAGCGCGGTATGGAGCATCGAGCAGGAGATGAAGCGCACGCCGCTGCTGAAGGTGACGCTGCCGAACGAGGCTGAGGACGCGCTGATCGACGGGGCCCTGGACTGAGCTCAGCGGCTTATTTTCGGGGGCACCCAACCCGGAGGGACCCTGCCCCGTGTATGGGAGTGAACGTCCAACAACCGCACCTCACACCCATGAGAACCACGCTCCGCTCCATGCTGTTCGCAGCCGCCACCCTCTTTGGGCTGGCCGCCTTCGCACAGCCCATACCTCCCTATCCCATCCTCATCACCGGCATGGTGCAGGGATGCATGCCCAACAGCCAGGTGACCATCGCGTCCATGCCCGGGACGCAACCTTCCTGGAGCTACACGCTCGACCTCGTGAACTGCGGTTTTGATACCGTGGCTTGGATGCAGAGCCCTGGTGGCGGCTTCACGTTCAATGTGGCTTGCAACGGCGCCATGCTCACCGCGGTGGGCCAGTACCAGGTGGATCCTTCCGGTTCAGATTCGATCATGGTGGTCCTGAACTGCGGTGGTGGCGGCACACCCGATTGCCTGGGAGTGCCTGGTGGCAGTGCGCTGCCCGGTACCGCATGCACAACGGCACTCGGCCAAGCTGGTGTCTGGAGCGCCGATTGCAGCTGCGTTACGAATGCACTGGTCGATTGCGAGGGCGTTCCCAACGGCCCCGCCATGCCCGGCACACCATGCGAGGAAAACGGGCTCCCAGGCCTCTACAGCCCTTGGTGCTGGTGTGACACCGTACCCCCTATTCCGGATTGTCTCGGCGTTCTGGGTGGATCGGCATGGCCCGGCACTACGTGTGTCCTGATGGAAAATGGCATGGCCTTCACCGGCACGTGGACGGCCGATTGCGTGTGCAACACCAGCACGGTGATCGTCTACGACTGCCTGCAGATCGCCAACGGCCCCAACATGCCCGGCACACCGTGCACCAACCCGGCCACCGGTGTCAGCGGCCTCTGGAGCCCTGATTGCATCTGTGTTTCCGACACCACGGGCGGCACCTACGACTGCCTCGGCGTGCTGAACGGCAGCAACCTGCCCGGCACTCCCTGCTGGACGCCCGGCACCAACTTCATCGGCACCTGGGACGCCAACTGCAATTGCACCAGCGGTGGTGGTCTGCCCTGCCAGGCCGGCTTCTGGGTGGTCCAGGCCTATGGACAGGACAGCCTGCCGGTGCCCAACGAAGTGTGGGTGTGGAACCTCAGCACCGGCAACGGCGCACTGACCTACCTGTGGAACTTCGGTGACGGTACCA
>JBEICT010000420.1:0-1885 GCA_040383865.1 Flavobacteriales bacterium
ACCATCGATCCTGCGATCACCTGCAGGATACAATTGGCCGACCATGGTGCTGATGTTCGGCTTGAAGAAGCCATTGCCGATGATGATCATGGTCAGTCCTGCCCACATCATGCTTATGGCCCCAGGGCTTTGGGCACCATCGGTGACAAGGCCACCGCTGAAAAAGAGGAGGAACTGCCCGATGGCCATTACAAGACCTCCGACCAGAATGCTCTTGCGGTTACCCCAGAAGCGGTCGCTGATGTACCCGCCGAGCAGGGGGGTCAGGTAAACAAGGCCGGTAAAACTGCCATAGATGTTCGAGGCCTCTGCATTCCCCATGAACAAGGCCTTGGTCATGAACAGGATGAAGATGGCCCTCATGCCATAGTAGCTGAACCGCTCCCACATCTCTGTGAAGAAGAGGAGATACAGTCCGGGCGGGTGCCCCGTGGTCGGTGTCGTGGTGTTGCTCATGAAGGGTTCACGGGTTGAGGTGCGCCAAGGTAGGAAAGGCGGGGAACTGGCAATGGGGCAGGGAGCGGGGGCGTGCGCTCAACGGATGGCCCTGCCTTTCGTTACACGACCTACAGGTTCTCCTGCAGCCAGTTGGTCATCATCTCATAGAGGTGCAGCCGGGTGGAGCCTCCATAGATGCCGTGGTTCTTGTCGGGGTACATGAACTGGTCGAAGGGCTTGTTGGCCTTCACCAGGGCGTTCACCATTTCGGCGGCGTTCTGGTAGTGCACATTGTCATCGGCCAGCCCGTGGATCAGCAGGTAGTTGCCCTTCAGTTTGCCCACGTGGCTCACAGGACTGTTGTCATCGTAGCCTTTGCCGTTCTCGTTGGGCAGGCCCATGTACCGTTCGGTGTAGATGCTGTCATAGTACCTCCAGTTGGTCACCGGTGCCACGGCGATGGCGCTCTTGAAGTGGTCGGCACCGTTGGTGATGCACAGGCTGCTCATGAACCCGCCGTAGCTCCAGCCCCAGATCCCGATGCGCGCACTGTCCACGTACGACTGCTGGGCCAGCCACTGGGCCGTGGCGATCTGGTCCTCGGTCTCGTAGCGCCCCAGCTGGCCATAGGTCACGTGGCGGAAGTCGCGCCCCCGGTGACCGGTGCCACGTCCATCCACACAGACCACGATGTAGCCTTTCTGGGTCAGCAGGGTGTGCCACAGTTGCCCTCGGCCGTCCCATTGGTCCAGCACCTCGTTGCTGTTGGGGCCGCTGTATTGCACCATCAGCACAGGGTATTTCTTCTTCGGGTCAAAGTCCACGGGCTTCATTATCCAACCCCTCAGTTCGAAGCCCGCCTTGGTGGGGAATTGGAAGAACTGCCGCGTGGCCAGCCCATATTCCTTGGCTGTTGCGGCCAGCTTCGCATTGTCCTTCAGGGTCTTCACCAGCTTGCCATTCCCGTCGTGCAGGGTGATCACGGGCACGGTGTTCAGGGTGCTGCGGGTGTTGATGAAGTAGCGGAACCCGGTGCTGAACTCCGCGTCGTTCCATCCGCCTTCGGGCGACAGTTGCACGATCCCCTTGCCGTTGAGGGGCACGGCCAGCACTTCCTGGGCTTCGGGTGCGCTCTTGGCCGCTGCGAACACCACGCGCTTGTTCTTCTCATCGATCCCCTTCACACCCAACACGTCCCATGCACCTTTGGTCAGTTGCTTGGGTTCGCCGTTCATCGGTACCAGGTAGATGTGGTTCCAACCGTCGCGCTCACTGGTCAGCACGAAACCGGTACCATCGGCCAGGAAGTGCAGGTCGTCGGTCACTTCGGCGTAGGTGTCGCAGGTCTCGATATACACCGGCGAGGGCATGAGGTTGAGTCCACGCTGCGCCAGGTCCACGGTGGCGATCACTTTCTCGTTCTGCAGGCGGTTCATGCGCATGAACC
>JBEICT010000421.1:0-1840 GCA_040383865.1 Flavobacteriales bacterium
CACCAGCGCAATGCCTTCCCGGTACCACTGGAAACCGGTGGCAGCGGTGTCCGGGTTGCCGTTCAGCACCAGGTCATCGGTGCACAATGCACCGGTGGCCGAGATCGGAAGGCCGAACAAGATGGTCTGGTTCAGGACCAGGTCGTCCGCGAGGAAAAAGGGGTACTCGCTGACGTTGTAGTCGTCCGGAATGGCGCATGGCGGGCCGATCATCACGGCCTCGATGTCCACCGCCGGGGTGAAGGTGATCGTCACCGTTTGCCACAACCCGTTCGAGGTGTAGCTCACCGCACCCAGTTCCGCCCAATCGCCCACGCCGATCGGACAGGTGAAAGGTGGCACGTTCACCGGGAAGGTGGGGCAGCTGGCCGAGCCGAAGATGGTAATGTCCAGCGGACCATAGGGCAATACGACGGGGAAGGTGGTATTGGGGCCGTTGTACATGCCCTGCGATGCGCCTGCCAGGGCCATCTGCAGGGTGTATTGCACCCCGGCCTGCATGGGTGCGAGCAGGCACGCGCCCAGGTATTCGCCATAGGGGTAAGTCGTGCCGGAAAGGTCCACCGGCAAGGAATCGATCACGAGGAAGGCAGTGATGCCGATGCCGTCCGGCAGCGGCAGCGGCGTGTTCACGTACCAGATGCCGCCGTCGATATTGAGCAGGTAATCCGAGGTGGCCTGTGTCGCCTGCTCCCACGTGTCGGCACAGGACATTTCGCTCGGGCCGGACGGTACGCAATCGTAGTCCTCGAAGGATGGATTGGGGATGATGCTCGTCACCCCACCATCACCGATGTTGCCGGTACATGCGCACTCCGTGGTGTCGTTCAGGTCGATGAGGCCGTCACCATCATCGTCGAGCGCGTTGTTGCAGACCTCCTGTGCGCTGGCGCTGCCCATCAAGAATACAACGGGCAGAAACAGGATGATGAAGCGCATAGGAGAAAGGTAAAACGACCAATCGTGTTCTTTATGAAGCGCCCCCTGAATGTGACGGGAAGTGAGCAAGGGGGTCCAAGGAGAAGAGGGCTCTACGGCCGGTTCAATGCCATTTTCTGCGCACCGCATGGAACTGTTGGCGGATTTGGACGGGTTCAAGGCTTGAACAACGCGAGGATGCCTTTGTTGCGCTTTCCACGGTGCTGCTTGTATGTCTTTCCCTTCCATGACAAACCAAGGCCCTCCGCTGCGGGCCCTTCGGCACGGCGTTGACATGCAGCTCATGGTCGGCGGTTGTGAATGGTCTCATGGGGCGCCAGGCGATCGCGTGCCACCACTTCAGGAAGCCCTTTTCACCTCAGGAGCGTCACATGTCCGACATAGGCACGGTTGACCCCCTGCACCGCATCGCGTGTCTGCAGCTTCCACAGGTAGACACCGGACTTGACAGGTTGGCCATCCTGCTGCCCATCCCAGCCCTGCCCATCCGGCCCGCTGGTCCAAACCACCTGGCCCCACCGATCGAAGATGATGAGCGCGTAACGCTCTTCGACCTGGTCGCGGACCACCGGCAGGAACAGCTCGTTGATCCCATCGCCGTCCGGACTGAAGGCGTTGGGTACGTACACCGAGTAGTACCCGTCGATCTCCACCACCGAACGCGCTGTGTCCACGCATCCCTGTGATGTGCTCACCACCAGTTCCACCGCATACAGGCCGGGTCCATCGCCCGGGAACACCACCACCGGGTCGGGAACCTGGCTTGATGCCGGTTCGGCCTGTCCTGCGAAGGTCCACTCCCAGCCGACCACATCGTTGCTGCTACGGTCCGCAAAGACGATCTCCGTTCTGAACACATCCGTGGGCTGCGGACTGAAAGTGAAGTCGGCCTCGGGGGGCG
>JBEICT010000422.1:0-1839 GCA_040383865.1 Flavobacteriales bacterium
CACCTCCTCGTGCTGGAACACCTCCTGCGCGAAGGCCTCCTTGTCGAACGCGGTGTTCTCCTTGAAGTACTGCACCGAGCGGTTCAGCAGGTCGATCTGGTCGGCTTTGGGGATGGCGTAGTCGTTGGGTAGCTGCTCGGTAATGAAGGTCTTCGTCAGCTCCAGCACGTTGCGGGTACTGTTCACATGGTCCTGCTTCGGGCGGTGGTCGATGAACTCCTTCTGCCAGAAATCGCTGTGGCTGTTGTCGTCGATGATGAACAGGGTGAAGGCCCCCTCGGTGAAGAGCACCAGCACGGCCTTGTTGGGCTTCAGGTTGCCGAGGCCACGCTTCAGTTGCATGCCCACGTTGCCGCCTGTCACCTGGCTCTCGATGAAGACCTCCTTGTCGTCGAACTTGTAGATACCCACCGCATCGAACACGGCCGGCCCCAGTTCCACGCCGCTGAACTTCGCCACGTAGAGATCGCCCCCTTTGATGCTCTGGTGTACCGATACATCCTCCAGGTGCTTGGCCATGGCGCGGGAAACACCTACGAGGTCCTTGCCCTCGCGGATGCTCGCACAAAGGCCGTGGAGCACGTTGTACTCAAGCCCGACCGCATGGGTGAACTCGTAGGTCTGTGCAGCGGTATGGAACGGCTTCAGGAAGAGCTTCCGCAGGAACTCCTGCTCCTCGAAGCCCTGCAGCACGGCACTGAAATCATTCAAGATGCTCTCCCCTCCCGCGCCACCGATGCGGTGCAGCACGAACTCTTCCACCATGGCCTCCTTGCCGTTGATCATGCGTTGTGCGCCGAAGCCTGTTGGCCCGCGCGCTGCGGCGAAAGTACCGGGGAAGGCGCTTACAGCGTGGCCTTGATGCCCGTTCGATAGTCCGTGGGCTGCACGTTCAGCGCCCGCTCCAACTTGCTGCTGTCGAAGCGGTAGTCGCGCTCGAACTGGTACATCATCTCCTTGTTCTCGCGCAGCACGGGGACGAAGAGGCCCATCAGTGACAACATCCAGCGCGGCGCCACCTGGATCTTGTAAGGCTTACCGGCCAGCTCGCAGGCCAGTCGCACGAACGCTTCACCGGTCATCTCGTTTTTGCTCGTGAGCGCATGCCATACTTGGCCATAGGCTGAAGGCGTATTGCCCAGCAGCGCCACACTGCGACCCGCATCGGGGGTAAAGGTGAAGGTGTGCACGGCCTTCGCGTTGCCCACCCACTGCGGGGTCTTGCCCGCCCGCAACCGCTCGAACACCGTGGCGTGCGTCAGGCTCAGCGCGGCACCGGGCCCATAGAAGTCCGCCGCGCGAACGATCATGGCCTGCAGCTCACCGCGCTTCACTTCGTCCATCAATGTGGTGGCGATGGTGGCCCGCACCTCGCCCTTTTTGCTGCAGGGGTTGTAGGGTGTGTTCTCGCTCATCACCCCATCCACCTTGCCGTAGGCGTAGACATTGTCGAAGAACACCAGCTTGGTGCCGTGGCGCTTGCAGGCGTCGATGGTGTTACGCATCACACGCGGCCATTGGTCGGCCCACACGGTGGCATCGTATTTCAGGCCGGCGACCAGGTAGGCGACCTCACTGCCATTCACCGCATCGCTCACGGCCTTGGCATCCAAGAGATCGGCAGCGAAGGTCTCATCGGTCGCATTGACCTTCTTCGGATGCCGGCTCACCTGCCGGACCTTGTCCGTGTATTGAGGAAGGAGCTTCGAGAGCTCGTTGCCGATGATGCCGTTGGCGCCGAGGTTGGTCTGCATGTCAGTGCGTTTGTGGGCGGAAAGCTATGGTCGCACAGGCGTCCCGCCTGTGTCTTGGCAATCACAGGAGGGACGCCTGTGCGAC
>JBEICT010000423.1:0-1826 GCA_040383865.1 Flavobacteriales bacterium
GGTCGCCGGTGAACCTTTCGGCACGCACCGCACTGTTCAACCTGGTGAACGTGAACCTGGTGAGCATCTGGGACCCCTATGCGGTGGACACCATCGGTCGACGCATCGACCGGAGCGAACGGTCGGTGAGCGGCAAGCTGGCGCGCATGGTCTACACCAACGTGGCCGTGGGATTCGACCTGAAGAGCAAGCGCTACGGACAGCCCGTGAACGACACCAATTCGGGCAGCGAACAACGCGTGGTGGAGGACAGCGACCCCACGAAGGGTTCGCGCCAGAGCTTCAACATGCCGTGGCGGCTCGGAGTGAACTACAGCTACGACATCAACCGGGCCTACTTCAACGATACGTATACCGATAGCGAGCGGCAGAGCGTGCTCTTCAATGGCGATGTGACCATACTGAAATACTGGAAACTGGGCGTGAGCAGCGGTTACGACATTGTCGCGGAGGAGCTCACCCCCACCTCGCTGAACCTGTATTGGGACCTGCACTGCTGGGAGTTCAACGCCAACATTATCCCCTTCGGTGAGCGCAAGAGCTATATGATACGCCTGAACGTGAAGGCCAGCATCCTGCGCGACCTGAAGGTGGAACAGCGACTGCCGATCGGTCCTGCGCCGGGCAACCGGTTGTACTAAGTGCCTGTTTGGGATCTCCGCATTTGGCTCCGCTATGGTCTTTGGCGACCATACTTCGTTGCGGAAGCCGTCACGTAGCTTCGGCTATGCTCCGGTTCCGCGCCCCTGCCTACCGGCAGGTAGGTCGTCTGGTCGCCAGATCCTCATCGCTCGCTTCAAAAGGAGAGATCCCAAACAGGCTCTAAGGGGTCCGCTTATCGGCAAAAGGGTCCTGCTCCACCCAGTTGGCGATGATCCGAAAGCCCAAAGGAGTAAGCACACTTTCCGGGTGGAACTGTACCCCGCACACGTCGAAGTGGTGGTGACGGATACCCATGATGACGCCCTGTTCACTGCGGGCCGTTACACGCAATGATGACGGCAGTGAGGCCGGATCGGCGGCCCAGCTGTGGTACAGACCGACCTCGAACGGCACAGGAAGGTTCGCGAACAACGCATCGCATGGCTCCTCCGGCACACAGGGCACGGAGACACCGTGCATGACCCGTTCCTGGTTGTAGAGCCTACCACCACACACTTCCACCATGGCCTGCATGCCCAAACAGACCCCAAGGATGGGATGCGTGGGCATCAACCTCTCCAAGAGCTCCATCATGATCCCGCCCTCGGCAGGCAATCCCGGACCGGGCGACAGCACAATCCGATCGTAACGCGCAGCCTCATCCACAGTGATGGCATCGTTGAAGACCACATCGACCTTGGCATGCGGTTCCAGCAGGTGGTGCAGGTTCCACGTGAAGCTGTCGTAGTTGTCGAGGAGGAGGATGCGCATGGGGAAACGGCTGGTCATGGAAGGCGAATGCTCAGGATCGAGTGTTGAGTAGCGAGTGACGAGTGGCGAGTAGGCTTTTGCCATGGCCTACTCGCCACTCGCTCACTCATCACTCGCTACTCCTTTTCCGATCCAGCCCAAATGCGTGTGATGGAAGTTGTCGCCGAACTTGAGACCATAGCCGAAGATGCGGTCCATGCTGGCGTGGCCGTATAGGATGACACCAGCCATGGTCATGATCTCACCTGCCCTGGAAGCTTCGTTACCGAAAAACCAATTGATGAATTCGACCCACTGAAAATACGATCCGACCAACACGACCGCTACTGCCAGCCCTTTATGATGAAGCAGGTTGTACGTGATCGCGCCCGCCCTTGGAGAAATGATGTAGCCAAGCATCCCCACATCAGGAC
>JBEICT010000424.1:0-1811 GCA_040383865.1 Flavobacteriales bacterium
TCATCCCAGACTGGAATGTTCCTGAAAAAAGCAGCGTCTAACACGAACTGCGACAGGCGGGGTGACGTGTAAACTTGGTCCCGATATCTATGGGGATTGTGCTTCTATTCAAGTGTAGTGCAGGTTGATCTGCCTTTGGCAGATGCTCCCCTGCCTACCGGCAGGCAGGGAAATCCGCCCGAACGCCAAGCCCGAAACCGTTGACCGCTCTTGCGCGCAGAGCCGCGCAACTTCGGTCAACACCGAATGACCACCGCATTTAGGGAACACGCGCCCCTTGCGCTATCCCAAGTACTCCCCCACCGCCCGCTGCACCCGGGCATTGATGTCCTCGGTGGGTGCGGGGTGGAAGGCCTGGCCGGTGATGCGTTGTTCGCGACGCTATCGGTTCGTTGCTCGGCGACAAGATGCCTTACCACTCGGCGAGCTTTCACAACTACGGGTATCAGGCCACCGCTTTCGTTCGGCTCCTTCGGCCTGACGGCCCGGACCGGCGGAGCATCTGGCCCATGGTGCTTAAGAGGAAACCTCGCAGGCTCAGGTGCTCATCCAAAGCAGGCCATTCAACGCCGACCCCATCGGGCAACAATTCATAGCGGTTCAGCTGAGCCTCGCTCGCTTTGGCCAGCCGCTCGAAGTTATCCAAGGGGAACTCAAGGCGTCCATGGTTCAACATCACCAGCAACAAATTCGCTTCCTTGATGGCATGCACGGCCGTGATCTTAACGCCATGCTCCCGGATCAGCGCGCTGACCGGATCTTGTATCAATGGTTTGCGGTTGCTCATGATCTGAAGTATTCGTTCCACGCTCTCGTGATGCGAGTTCTGTTCTTCTTGACCAACTCCTCTGCTCGCCGGACCTCCTGAACTTTCATTCGACCATTGTCGTCGGCCAGTGCCACAGTATCCAGCCAGTACTTAACGAGACCGTCACCCTTCCGAACATGCACATGCATGGGCTCGTTGTTCTCGTTACTAAAGAAATAGAACGCAAAGCCCTCGATATCCGGTTTGATCGCCTTCGGTGCCATGCGCCTGCCCCAAAGTTAAGCGCCGTTCACCCCAGGTACTTTGACACCGCCTGTTGCACCCGGGCATTGATGTCCTCGGTGGGTGCGGGGTGGAAGGCCTGGCCGGTGATGCGTTCGAAGAGCTCCACGTAGCGTTCGGTGACGCTGTGTACGAAGGCATCGTCCATGGGCGGCACCTGCTGGCCCTCCTTGCCCATGAAGCCACCGGCGATGAGCCATTCCCGCACGAACTCCTTGCTCAGTTGCTTCTGGCGTTCGCCCCTGGCCTGGCGTTCGGTATAACCGTCGGCGTAGAAATAGCGTGAGCTATCGGGCGTATGGATCTCGTCGATGAGCAGGATGCGGCCATCGGCGGTGCGGCCGAACTCGTACTTGGTGTCCACGAGAAGCAGGCCGCGCTCGGCGGCGATGCGGCTGCCCTCGGCAAAGAGCGCCAGGGCGTAGCGCTGCATGGTGTCCCACTCCTGCGGCGTGCACAGGCCCCGCGCCAGGATCTCGTCGGGCGTGATGTCCTCATCGTGGCCCACATCGGCCTTGGTACTCGGCGTGATGATGGGCGTGGGGAAGCGGTCGTTCTCGCGCAGGCCTTCGGGCAGTGTGGCGCCGCACAGGGTGCGTGCGCCGCTCTGGTAGGTGCGCCAGGCGTGGCCCGCGAGGTAGCCGCGCACCACCATCTCCACCTTCACGGTGCTGCACGCCGCCCCGATGACCACGTTGGGGTCGGGCGAGGACTCGGCCCAGTTGGGTGCCACATGGCGGGGGGCCTGCAGCATGTGCCA
>JBEICT010000425.1:0-1779 GCA_040383865.1 Flavobacteriales bacterium
AGGAGGTGGCCCAGGCTCCGCGTTGGAGGGATATCTGGCAGGAGGTGTCCGATCTGCTCCATGACAATGTGGTGGTGGCGCACAACGCGGCGTTCGACATGTCCGTGCTGCGTAGCACGCTGGCTAGCCAAGGCTTGGTGCATCCCACATTCCAGTAGGTCTGCAGCGTGAGAATGGCCCTACAGGTGTGGACGGGGCGCACTTCGTACGGGCTGGCACCGATGTGTGCCTTTCACGGCATACCGCTCAAGCACCACCGCGCGGGGAATGATGCAGAGGCCACGGCCGAACTGGTGCTGCGGGCCACGGACCAACGCCCTTCGTTCGACATCATCCAGTTCCTGCTGGAGGCAAAGGTGAAGGTCGGTGCCTTCTATCCTGGTGGCCACCGTACTCCGGGAGGCAAGGTGGTGGCCATGGTGTGATGGACGAACGGTCCGTCATTCCACCTTCACGTACATCTTCTTGATCCGCATCAACGGTCCGGGGCAGTGCGTGCCATGGCAGTTGGCGCAGCTCTGTACCAAGGCGTTGTACGCCTGCTTGCGGTCCTTGCGCGCCGCCTTGTACAGGGCATCCACCTTCTGCTGGTAGTCCTTGCTGAAGGTGGGGAAGGTGATCGGGTCGATGTGCATGCCATCCGTGGGCTTGGCCGTGAACAGCTTTTCGATCTCCTTGGGGTAGGGTGGCAGTTTCTTGTCACCCCGGTTCACGGAGGCTTTCACGCTGTCGGCATGGGCGGCCATGGTGCGCATCAGCAGGGCCAGTTCACTGGCGGGCGCCACTTCCTGTATGCCGGATATTGCCTCCGCTGGCGCACCGTCCGTCTTTCCGGCAGAACAACCGGCCATGGCAACAACGATGAGCAGGACAGTGGTGAGGGCCTTGTAAAGCATGATGCGCAAAGTAACGGATAGCCTACGGCCTGTCACAATGGCCGTGCCGCATCCAAGGCCCGATCTTTGAAAAGCCCTTGCCATGCATCAGGTCCACATTCCGGTCCATCACGAGCGCCGCCCATCGCGCATGGTGATCACAGCGATCCCACCCGCTTTGATCGTGCTGCTGATCGCGGCCGTACATGTGCTGAACACCACTTTCGAGCTCGACCTCGCGCGCTACGGACTGCTGCCGCGCTCCGTGCAAGGCCTGGTGGGCATCCTGAGCGCGCCCTTGTTGCATGGCGACCTGGAGCACCTCATCAACAATGCGATATCCGGCTTTCTGCTGGGCTGGGCCCTGTTCTTTTTCTACCCGCGCATTGCCGGACGGGTGGTGGCCTTTGGTTGGTTGCTGACCGGTGTCCTCGTCTGGCTGGTGGCCCGACCGGACCGGCACATTGGAGCAAGCGGCGTGGTCTATACCATGGCGGCCTTCCTGTTCACTTCCGGCGTTATCCGCAATCAGCGCACGCTCATGGCCCTTTCACTGCTGGTGGTGTTCATGTATGGCAGCATGATCTGGGGCATCTTCCCGATCGTTCCGCGCATCAGCTGGGAGAGCCATCTCTTCGGCGCACTGGTCGGTATTGTGCTCGCTTTCGTACATCGGCAGGTGCCGCCCGCCGTACAGGACCCCGTGATCGTGCTCGATGATCCGGACGACGAGGACCCCGTTCCGCTCGAGGGCACCGACCCCGGAGACGAGGTGGACGAGGTGCGCATGGCCTGGGAGCGCGACCTGCAAAAGCGAACGCCCCATCACAGGGACGGGGCGGTCACGACAACGTGGGACGATATGAAGTGATCTACTGGCCTTTCAGCGCGGCCAGTTCCTTGC
>JBEICT010000426.1:0-1767 GCA_040383865.1 Flavobacteriales bacterium
CGTAGCGATGATCCTGCTCGCCCTGCTCGGGGCTCCGCTGGCCGCACAGGCGCAATCGACCGTGCTGCCCATCACCTTGGAACAGGCGGTGGACAGCGCCATGCGGAACAACCTCTACCTGAAGGGTGCGGCACTGCGCAGCGAGGCGGAGGACGCGCTCATCAGCAGTGGATGGGACCTGCCCCAGACCAACATCGACTTCGAGTACGGACAGGTCAACACCAACGCGAACGACGACCGCATCAGCCTCTCGCAGAGCCTGTCCTTCCCCACGGTCTATGCGCAACGGCGGAAAATGCTGAAGCACAACGCGGCCGGTGTCCGCTGGGAACAGGCCCTGCGCCAACGCGAAGTGCGCACACAGGTGAAGCAGAGCTACCACGAGGTGCTCGTGCTCCGCGAACAGCTGATCTTGCTGCAGGAGGCGGACAGCATTTACGCGCTGGCCGTCACCGGCGAGGAGCAGCGTTTCGACCTGGGCTCCAGCAACGTGCTGCAGCGCGCCACCGCACGCACCCAGGCGATGCTGATGCGCGCCCGCGTGCAACAGGTGAAGGCCGATCTGGAACAGGCCCGCACACGCCTCGCGCAGTTGGTGAACCTGTCCACCGCACCGAACGCCCCACCGGTGATCCTCGAACCCCGGCCCATCCCGCTCAAGCAGATCCTTCCGGTGATGCCCGGCGACTCGGCCGTTCAGTTTCACCCCGTGGTCCGTGCCGCGAACGAGCAGGTGGCTTCCGCCGATGCACGCTGGCGCATGGAGCGTTCCACCCTGCTGCCCAACCTCACGCTCGGGGTGTCGTCCATGACGCTGTACCAGTCGCCGTCCGTGCCCGATGGGTCCGTGATCTACGGCCGCGATGAACGGTTCACCATGGTGCGCGGAGGCATCGGTGTGCCCCTGTTCTTCGGTGCACAGTCCGCACGCAACAAGGCCGCGCGCATCGACACGGAGCGCGCAACCAACGAGACCGCGGCGCTGACGCAGGAGATCCGAACCCAACTGCAACAGGCGCAACAGCGTTACACCGCCCAACTGGCCCGCGTGGAAGCCTTCGAACAAGGGGCCACGCAGGAAGCCGAACAGCTGCGCCGATCGGCGGAGGAAGCCTACCTCAACGGCCAGATCGACCGGCTCGAATGGAGCCTGCTCACCGGCCAGTCCATCACCCTTTCCATGGAATACCTCGATGCGCTCCGGGCCCTCGGCCGCGCCAGCATCGAGCTCAACGCCTTCAACGAACAATGATCCCCCCACGCAACATGCGTCAACACATTTCAATTAGCGTAAGTCGACCCAATAGGTCGACGCTACGGGTGCCCTTGATCGGCACCCTTGCGATCCTGTTCGCATTCAATTCCTGCACCACGGTCGAACCACCTGCTGATGCTGCGGCACCCGCGGCATCGGCCACCACGGTCAGCCTCAGCCCCGACCAGTTGAAGAACGCCGGCATCGTCACCGGCAAGGCGGAACGGCGCTCATTGGGGCTGCTGATGCCCGTGCAGGGCGTGGTGGACGTGCCGCCGCAGAACCTGGTAAGCATCAGTGCACCGCTCGGTGGCTACCTGCGTTCCACCGACCTGCTCCCCGGCATGGAGGTCCAGAAGGGGCAGACGCTCGCGATGATGGAGGATCCCCGCTTCATCCAGCTCCAGCAGGACTACCTGGTGACCGAGGGCAAGGTGAAGATGCTCACCCAGGATTTCGAACGGCAGAAGGCCCTGAACGCCTCCAAGACCACCAGCGACAAGGTGTTCCAG
>JBEICT010000427.1:0-1764 GCA_040383865.1 Flavobacteriales bacterium
CCCTACCCCAATGGCAACCGGATTGAAAGACGTCGACTACGGCCTGGAGAAGATCATGGCCGATGCACAGGACTTCCTGCCCCTGCTGGGCACCGACTACGTGGAACTCTACGTGGGCAACGCCAAGCAGAGCGCCCACTACTACAAGAGCGCCTGGGGCTTCCAGAGCCTGGCCTACGCCGGCCTGGAGACAGGCATGAAGGACCGCACGAGCTACGTGCTGGTGCAGGACAAGATCCGCCTGGTGCTCACCACGCCCATGACACCGGACAGCCCCATCAACGAGCACATCCGCAAGCATGGCGATGGCGTGAAGGTGATCGCCCTGTGGGTGCCCGATGCCAGGAAGGCCTGGGAGGAGACCACCAAGCGTGGCGCGAAGAGCTTCATGGAGCCCGTGCGCGAGGAGGATGAGCACGGCTACGTGGTGCGGAGCGGCATCCACACCTACGGCGAGACGGTGCACATCTTCGTGGAGCGCGACCAGTACAAAGGCCCCTTCCTGCCCGGCTACCGCGCCTGGAAGAGCCACTACAACCCGACCGAGACCGGCCTGAAGTTCATCGACCACATGGTGGGCAACGTGGGCTGGGGCGAGATGAACACCTGGGTGGATTTCTACGCCCGCGTGATGGGCTTCGCGCAGCTCGTGAGCTTCGACGACAAGGACATCAGCACCGAGTACACCGCGCTGATGAGCAAGGTGATGAGCAACGGCAACGGCCGCATCAAGTTCCCCATCAACGAGCCGGCCGAAGGCAAGAAGAAGAGCCAGATCGAGGAGTACATCGAGTTCTACAACGGCGCCGGCGTGCAGCACATCGCCGTGGCCACCAACAACATCATCGAAACGGTGACCCAGTTGAAGGACCGCGGCGTGGAGTTCCTCTACGTGCCGCCCAGCTACTACGATACGGTGATGGACCGCGTGGGCGAGATCGACGAGGACCTGGCGGTGCTGAAGCAGCACGGCGTGCTGGTGGACCGCGACGACGAGGGCTACCTGCTGCAGCTCTTCACCAAGCCGGTGCTGGACCGTCCCACGATGTTCTTCGAGATCATCCAGCGCAAGGGCGCGAAGAGCTTCGGCAAGGGCAACTTCAAGGCGTTGTTCGAGGCGATCGAACGGGAGCAGGAGAACCGGGGGACACTTTGATCCGCCTTCGCTGAAGCTGCGGCGGACAAAGGCAGGAGAACCGGGGGACGTTGTGAGCGATACTGAGATCCGTGAAGCGAATCGTGCCCGATGGACGCACTTCCCGCTTGACCAGGAAGCGCCAGCGGCGGAAGCCTGCATCGCCCCGAACAAGGCACGCACCAGGCCGATCCCAGGCTGCAAGCCATGCGGCATACAACGGTCCATCGCAGCTGGTCAGATACCATGCATGCACGATCCTCTACCTTGACCCTACCATGGATCGTCCAGATGGAAGCGGGATGCCGACCGTCCTGCCTGATGCCGGGCCGGACCTCTTCGGGCATGACGGGTTGAGCGGGCTGCGCCTGCAGGACCCGACGAAGGCCCTCGGCGAGGCCGTGGGAACGGCCCACGTTCACATTGCACCCAAGCACACGCCGCTTGACCGGCTGTTCGCACGCGCGGAACAGCGCAGCAAACGCCCGCCTTAATGCGACCTGGTCAACACCCTTCGGCCCACCGGGCCGGCCGGGGCGATCGCAGCCCTGTTGGTGCCGAACGCCTCGCACGCCATGAAGAGGCACACCGACCGGACCGGAACTGCCCTTGACGATCAACTGAGAACC
>JBEICT010000428.1:0-1764 GCA_040383865.1 Flavobacteriales bacterium
CGAAAGGCCAGAAGCGGCATTCGCGTACACATCGGCCAATTCAGCCGTTTCTACCGGCACCGGCTCCGGCTCCTCGAACGCGTGCTTCAGGTCGTTCTCGATGCCGTCCTTCAGGCGTGCACGGATCTCGTCGCGTTTGGCCACGCTGAGGACGCCCTGGCTGATCAGCCACGTTTCGTAGTTGGTCACGGGATCCTTCCGGCCCCACTCCTCGAACAGCTCCTTCGGGACGTATTTGGTGCCGCTGGCCTCCTCGTGGCCACGCATCCGGAAGGTGATGCACTCCACCAGGATCGGACGCGGGTTCTCGCGGAGGCTGTCGGCCAGCTTCGCGAGGTTGTTGTACACCTCCAGGATGTTGTTCCCCGCGATCTGCACGGCTTCGATGCCGTAGCCGATGGCCTTGTCAACGAAGCTCTTCATGCGGAACTGCTCGCTGCTGGGCGTGCTCAGTCCGTAGCCGTTGTTCTCAATGATGAAGAGCACCGGAAGGTCCCATACAGCAGCCACGTTCACGCTCTCGTGGAAGTCGCCCTCGCTGGTGGCGCCATCACCGGTAAAGACGATGGTACAGCGGTTCTCCTTCTTCAACTTGTGGGCCAGCGCGATACCATCGGCAATGCCCATTTGGGGCCCCAGGTGGCTGATCATGCCCACCACCTTGTGCTCCTGGCTGCCGAAGTGGAAGCTGCGCTCACGGCCTTTGCTGTAGCCGGTGGCCTTGCCCTGCCACTGGGCGAAGAGCTTGCTGAAGGGCATGCCCCGCGTGGTAAAAACGCCCAGGTTGCGGTGCATGGGCAGGATATATTCCTCTTCGTGCAGCACCATGGCGGCGCCCACGCTGATGGCCTCCTGGCCGATGCCGCTGAACCATTTGCTGATCTTGCCCTGCCGCAACAGGCTCAGCATCTTCTCCTCGATGATGCGCGGGTAAACGAGCTTCTCGTAGGTGTCGATCAGGAAGGCATCGCTGTGCGTGCCGCGCTCGTAACGGACCTGGCGGTCCTCGGTGGTCAATACGGACATGGGGAGATCTTCTTACAGGCGCAAAGGTATTGGCGCATAGGCAGCACATCGGGCGGTGTTCGTAGGTGGTTGTACCGGGGCTGATGTTGGTTATTGGGGCGCCTTGACGGGCTCCCCGAGGCCTCGGGGCGCTTTAGCAGGCTCTGCTCGCGGGGCATTGCAGCGTGCTGCGGGGTCCCTCCTGCGCCGGGCCTCCTCGCTGCGTGCACTGATCCCGCTCGCCTTCACCGGGCTGCCGCTTCCATCCCAATGAATTTCGGGACCGGGAGCGGGCTGTGCGTTCCCCACCAACACGGAGCGATCACGGCGTGCGCTCTCCCTACCGGGCGGGCGATCGTTCGGGCTAACGTGCATGGCGCGCGGATCATGATCCGTCCCTACGGTCGGCATGTTGTACCGATCTTCGCCACCATGCGCACCGGCCCGCTTTCCGTATTGCTGCTCCGCTTGGGCGTGGTGGGCGTGGTGTATTCGCTGCTTCGACTGCTGTTCTGGGTATACAACCGCGACCTGTTCCCCGCGCCGCCTGCCTCGGCGTTCCTTGGTGGGATCAGGTTCGATGCATCGGCCATTGCCTGGCTGCACCTCCCATGGGTACTCTTGGTGTTCATTACGCCTCGCCCTGGTCGTGCCATGGCGCGGCTTCAATTCGCCCTTTTTCTGGCCATCAATGCCATCGCGCTGTTCTTCAATTGCGTGGACCTCGGCTACTTCGCCTTCAGCCTCAAGCGCAGCACG
>JBEICT010000429.1:0-1746 GCA_040383865.1 Flavobacteriales bacterium
GCCTGCGGAACCACAGATACTTCGGACCTGGGCCGCAAACGCCAGGAGCTTGACAGCTTGAAGGCCGCCTACAAGGCGCTCGGCGAGCGCATCAAGGAAGTGGACGCCTGGATCGCCGACCACGACACCACGGTGAAGAAGAACCTTCCCGCAGTGACCACCTTGGTGCTGGCGCCCACGCGCTTTGAGCACTTTGTGCAGGCGCACGGCCATGTGAAGGCCGACAAGAGCGCGGAGCTTTACAGCATGGGCGGTCGTGTGCGCCGTGTCCTCGTGAAGGAGGGCGACCGCGTACGGAAGGGTGATCTGCTCGTGGACCTGGACAACGACGCCATCGAAAAGCAGGTGGCCCAGGCCGAGGCCGGCTATGACCTGGCGAAGGAGGTCTTCGAAAGGCAGGAGCGCTTGTGGAAGGAGCAGGTCGGTAGTGAGGTGCAATACCTCCAGGCCAAGAGCAACAAGGAGCAGGCGGAGGCCGCCGTGGCCGCACTACGGGAGCAGTATCGCATGAGCCGTATCACCGCGCCCTTCGACGGCACCGTGGATGAGATCATGGTGAGCGTGGGCGAGATGACCGCTCCGCAGTTCCCCGTGGCCCGGGTGGTGGACCTCACCGGGGCAAGCATGGAGGCCGATGTGCCCGAGAGCTACCTGCAACGCGTGAAAGTGGGCGATCCCGTATTGGTGGAGTTCCCCTCCCTCGGCGACTCCGTCAACGCCACCCTGGCCAACGTGAGCCGCTTCATCGATCCCGCGAACCGCACCTTCAAGGTGACCCTGCGCGTGCCCAACGGCGAGACCTACGTGCGCCCCAACCTGCTGAGCGTGGTGCACATCCGTGACATGGTGCAGGACAGCGCGATCGTGGTGCCCAGCCGCTGCATCCAGGAGGATGTGGAGGGCCGCAGCTACGTGTTCGCCCTGGACGCCGACGCGGAGAAGCGCCCCATCACCCGCAAGGTGCTGGTGAAGCGTGTGATGGATTACAAGAGCAACACCCTCCTTGCGCCTGGGCTGGGTCTCACCGGCACCGAGACCCTGATCGATGAAGGCGCCAAGAGCGTGGGCGACAAGCAACAAGTCAAGGTGACGACCCTTTGATCAAACCGGAACCGGTGACCGACCGCACATGTACCGTCGACCCCCTGAGTCGACCCATGCCGGATCTGAAACCGGACCCCGACAACAGATAGGCAATGGACCACAGCAACATCGAGAACGAAGCCTACGGCGAAGGGCAGGGCAAGCAGTTCGCCATCACCAGCTGGGCGGTGAAGAACCGGACCACCGTGATGGTGATCAGCATCCTGATCGCCGTATTCGGGATGTACTCCTATTCCGCCATGCCGAAGGAGAGCTTCCCCGAGGTGGTGACCCCGGAGATCTACGTGGCGGTGCCATATAACAGCAGCTCGGTGGTCGACATCGAGAAGCTCATCACCAAGCCGCTGGAAAAGGAGATCAATACCATCACCGGTGTCGACGAGATCAACTCCACCTCGGTACCGAACTTCAGCACCATCCAGGTGAAGTTCAACTACAACGTAACGCCCACCGAGGCGCTGCGCAAGGTGAAGGACGCTGTGGACAAAGCGAAGAGCGACGCCAACTTCCCCAAGGACCTGCCCGCCGAGCCGAGCATCTTCGAGATGAACTTCTCCGAGATGATCCCGGTGATGAACATCAACCTGAGCGGTGACTACAGCATCGACCAGCTGCACCACTACGGCAAGATCCTGGAGGACC
>JBEICT010000430.1:0-1731 GCA_040383865.1 Flavobacteriales bacterium
CACCCGTAGCGTCGACCCACGGGGTCGACCGTTGAACATGGTGAACGGCATGACCGATAAGCAGTGTGATTATTGGGGCGTGCCCCCGTCCCAAATGCGGTCGGGGTCGCGCTTTCCGCTGCAAGTCCGCGCCCGGATTACCGGGCTTGCGGGCTTTCCGCTGCAATCGCTCACGCGGAATACGGATCGGTCATGAGACGGCAGATTCTTTGGTCCATTCCGGTGCTGCTGGTGATTTGTCTCATCATTAAGAACTGGAGTTGGTCGGTTTCGCAGGAGGATGTTGTCGGGGTCTATGTCAACACGAACTACTCGCACGATCCTTGTTGTGTGGAGGCCCCACATGAGCCGGACACGCTTCGTTTACTGGCAGACGGCACAATGATCAGCGGCTTCTATGGTAAGGGTACATGGGAGCTGAGAGACAATGGATCAGAAGTCCATTGGAGCTATCCCTATGAGAAAGGCATGGCCGGATATGCGGCTGGTATCGACAACGAGATCGGCCAACCCATCAAACTGGTCTTGGAGCACAACTGGGGCCATCACTACAGAAAGATCGCATGAGCATCCCCACCTACTCCGGCCTCGAGCCCCTCCGCATCTTCCCGGGTTCCAACTTCGTCAACATCGGCGAACGCACGAACGTCACAGGCAGCGCGGCTTTCCGCAAGCTGATCAAGAACGGCAACTACGATGAGGCCGTGAGCGTGGCCCGCCAGCAGGTGGAGAACGGCGCGCAGGTCATCGACGTGAACCTCGACGAGGGCATGATCGATGGCGTGGAGGCCATGCGCAAGTTCCTCAACCTCATCGCCGCCGAGCCCGACATCGCGCGCGTGCCGGTGATGGTGGACAGCAGCAAGTTCAGCGTGATCGAGGCGGGCCTGAAATGCCTGCAAGGCAAGGGCATCGCCAACAGCATCAGCCTGAAGGAAGGGGAGGCGGAGTTCCTGCGGCAGGCCAGGATCATCCGTCGCCTCGGCGCCGCCACCGTGGTGATGTGCTTCGATGAGCAAGGCCAGGCCGACACCTTCGAGCGCCGCATCGCCATCGCCAAACGCAGCTACGACCTGCTCATACGAAGTGCCGGCTTCGCAGCACATGATATCATCATCGACGCGAACATCCTCACCGTGGCCACCGGCATGGCCGAGCACGACCGCTACGCCATCGACTACATCGAGGCCGTGCGCTGGATCAAGCAGCACCTGCCCGGTGCGCTCACCAGCGGCGGTGTCAGCAACGTCAGCTTCAGCTTCCGCGGCAACGAGCCCGTGCGCGAGGCCATCCACACCGCCTTCCTCTACCACGCCATCAAGGCCGGTCTCGACATGGGCATCGTCAACGCCGGACAGATCGGCGTGTACGATGACATTCCGAAAGATCTCCTGGAGCATGTGGAGGATGTGCTGCTCGCGCGTCGCCCCGATGCCACCGAGCGCATGGTCGCGTTCGCCGAGCAGTTCAAGGGCGCACCTTCCGCAGAGGCCGTGGCCGCACAAGCCGCCTGGCGCGAAGGCACCGTGGAGGAACGCTTGAAGCACGCCCTGGTGCACGGCGTCACCGAGTTCATTGAGCAGGACACCGAAGAGGCCCGTGTGCGGTACGTGGACCCCGTGCTGGTGATCGAAGGTCCGCTGATGGCCGGCATGAACGTGGTGGGCGACCTCTTCGGCAGCGGCAAGATGTTCCTGCCGCAGGTGGTGAAGAGCGCCCGCGTGATGAAGC
>JBEICT010000431.1:0-1731 GCA_040383865.1 Flavobacteriales bacterium
ACCGAACCCAAGAAGTGATGAAGGAACGTGTTTACGCGGCCCTGTTGGGCGTGATGTTGGTGCTGTCCGTGTTCGCACAGCCTGGTGGCCAGAGCGCGACTCCCGAACCAGTGAAGTGGACCATCACCACCGCCGATGCGGGCAATGGCCAATGGGACGTGGTGTTCCATGCCGTCATTGAAGAAGGATGGTCCGTGTACTCACAGGAGAACTACGGCGACATGGGCCCCTGGCCCACCTCCATCAAGGTGGATTCCATCGCGGGGGTGACGGTCATGGGCCGTGCTTCTGAAACAGGCAAGAAGGTGGTTGACGGGCACGATGTCGTATTCGACATGACCGTGAAGAAGTTCAAAGGAGGCGCCACCTTCACGCAGCGCATTTCGGTCTCCGATCCGGCCACGCCCATCACCGGCCTGTTCGAGTACATGACCTGCAACGATGAGATGTGCCTGCCGCCATCCACGGTCTATTACATCCTTGGCCTGGCATCCGGCACCTATGAGCTCGGTGATGTGTCGTTCGACCCCAACGACCCCAAGTTCGCGGGGATCGCCACGAAGAGCGATGCATCCGAGCTCAAGCTTGCCGGTGTGGACCTGGACAATCCAGTGGTGCGCGACGAGGGCAAGCGTACCGAGGACCGCAACTCCCTGTTGTGGATCTTCATGCTCGGCTTCATCGGCGGACTGGTGGCGTTGCTCACACCCTGTGTGTTCCCCATGATCCCGCTCACCGTGAGCTTCTTTACGAAAAGCAGCACCGACCGGGCCAGCGGACTGAAGAACGCACTCACCTACGGCGGCTTCATCCTGCTCATCTATCTCATCTTCAGCCTGCCCTTCCACCTGCTCGGCAGCGTGAACCCCGAGATCTTCAACGAGATCAGCACCAATCCCTGGCTCAACCTCTTCTTCTTCGTCATCTTCATTGTCT
Source organism: Flavobacteriales bacterium (assembly GCA_040383865.1). Lineage (GTDB taxonomy): Bacteria > Bacteroidota > Bacteroidia > Flavobacteriales_F > PHOS-HE28 > PHOS-HE28. The sequence continues at coordinate 937 of JBEICT010000431.1, forward strand.
TCTCCATCTCGTTCTTCGGCTATTTCGAGATCACCCTGCCCAGCAGCTGGGTGAACAAGATGGACAGCAACGCGAGCAAGTTCGGGGGGCTTATCGGCATCTTCTTCATGGCGCTCACCCTCGCGCTGGTCTCCTTCAGCTGCACCGGTCCCATCCTCGGGTCCCTGCTGGCCGGTGCGCTCACCGCCGATGGAGGTGCCTGGCAGCTTACTGCGGGCATGGGCGGCTTCGGTTTCGCGCTTGCGTTGCCCTTCGGCCTCTTCGCCCTTTTCCCCGGATGGCTCAACAGCCTGCCCCGCAGCGGTAGCTGGCTGAACAGCGTGAAGGTGGTGCTCGGCTTCGTGGAGGTGGCCCTTGCGTTCAAGTTCCTCAGCATGGCCGATCTGGTGATGAAGTGGGGCCTTGTTCCTTATGAGCTTTTCCTCGCCATCTGGGTCATTTGCGGTATCGGTATCGTGCTCTACCTGTTCGGCAAGATCCGGTTCCCCCACGATAGCCCCGTGAAGAAGTTCGCCCCCTCTCGCGTATTCTTCATAACGGCCTTCTCTGCGCTCACTGTCTACATGGCCTTCGGCTTCCGCTTCGATGATAAGGCGGGCACCTTTGCTCCCGTAGGTCTGCTCAGTGGCATCTCGCCTTCGCCCGGATATAGCTGGATATTCCCCACGGAATGTCCTGCCGGTCTCACCTGCTACCACGATCTGGAGAGCGGCATGGCCGAAGCGAAGCGCACGGGCAAACCGCTCCTGGTCGACTTCACCGGATACGGTTGCGCCAACTGCCGCAAGATGGAGG
>JBEICT010000432.1:0-1731 GCA_040383865.1 Flavobacteriales bacterium
CCACCCAAGGAGGAGGTATACAGCGCCATGGAACCCCTGATCTGGCACTTCAAGATCGTGATGGGTGAATCGGAGGTGCCGGTGGGCGAGGTCTACCACTGCGTGGAGGGTGGCAACGGTGAACTGGGCTTCTATCTGGTGAGCGACGGGGGAAGGACCCCGTTCCGCCTGCATCTGCGGAGGCCGTGCTTCATCTACTATCAGGCCTTCCCCGAAATGATCAAAGGCAGCATGTTGAGCGATGCGATCCTCACCATGAGCAGCATGAACGTGATCGCAGGAGAGCTGGACGCATGAGCGCGCGCACGAGACCCATCACCACCACCGAGGGCACCCGCCCCTTCGCGTTCAGCGAAGCGGCACTGGCCGAATGCAGGGCCCTGATGGCCCGGTATCCCGAGGGCCGCAGTAAAAGTGCCCTGATCCCCATCCTGCACATCGCGCAGGCGGAGAACTACGGCTGGCTTAGCGTGAACGCCATGGATGCCGTGGCCGGAGTGCTCGGGCTGCAACGCATCGAGGTGTACGAGGTGGCCAGCTTCTACAGCATGTTCAACCTGCACCCGGTGGGCACCTATGTGCTTGACGTGTGCCGGACCACCCCCTGCATGCTTCGGGGCAGCGACGACGTGATCGCGCACCTGGAGCGGAAGCTCGGTGTGCATTGCGGCGGGACCACCGCCGACGGCATGTTCACCCTGAAGGGCGTGGAATGCCTGGGCAGCTGCGGCACGGCGCCGATGCTCCAGTGTGGTGCGCACTACCACGAGAACCTCACCATCGAACGCGCCGATGCCCTGATCGATGAGCTGCGCGCCCGGAATTCACGGACCAACTACACGGATCGCTGATGGGCCGCCAACTCCTTTTCGAGCACATCAACACCCCCGGCATCCGGGGGCTGGAGGGCTACCGGGCGAACGGCGGCTACCGCAGCGTGGAAAAGGCCCTGCGCACCATGAGCCCCGAGGCCGTGGTGGAAGAGGTGAAGGCCAGTGGCCTCCGCGGTCGCGGTGGTGCAGGCTTTCCCACCGGCATGAAATGGAGCTTCCTGGCGAAGCCTCCCGGAGTGCCGCGCTACCTGGTGGTGAACGCCGACGAGAGCGAGCCCGGCACCTTCAAGGACCGCTACCTCATGGAGCGGATCCCGCACCTGATGATCGAGGGCATGATCACCTCGAGCTTCGCGTTGGGCGCCAACACCAGTTACATCTACATCCGCGGGGAGTACTTCTACGTCGCACGCATCCTGGAGCAGGCCATCGCGGAAGCGCGTGCCGCTGGTTGGCTGGGCAGGAACATCCTCGGCAGCGGCTTCGACCACGAGATCCATGTGCAGGTGGGCGCCGGTGCCTACATCTGCGGAGAGGAGACCGCGCTGCTCGAAAGCCTCGAGGGCAAACGGGGAAATCCGCGCATCAAGCCGCCCTTCCCAGCGGTGAAAGGCCTTTACGGCTGCCCCACCGTGGTGAACAACGTGGAGACCATTGCGGCAGTGGTGCCCATCGTGAACGATGGTGGTGCCGAATACGCCAAGATCGGTGTGGGCAAGAGCACTGGTACCAAACTGATCAGTGCCGGAGGGAACATCAAGCGGCCCGGCGTTTACGAGATCGAACTCGGCCTGAGCTGCGATGAGTTCATCAACAGTGAGGAGTATTGCGGCGGTGTGGACGGACGCGCCTTCAAGGCCGTGGTGACGGGCGGCAGCAGCGTGCCCATCGTGCCCTA
>JBEICT010000433.1:0-1727 GCA_040383865.1 Flavobacteriales bacterium
GATCTGCCCAACGCTCCCCGCGAACTTCTCGATCAACGCCGGCACACCTTCAGCTACCATCAACGTTGCCATGGACCCGCAGTTCGGGCCTGACGTGAGCGTTCACCTTAGCGCTGGGATCCATCGTCCGGGCTTCCCTGTTTCGTACACCATTACCGTCAATAATCAAGGGCCATACACCTTCAGTGACCTCACCTTGGACCTCAGCTACTCCACGCTCTTTTCGGTGAACGATGATGGCGGCGGAACCCAGATAGGCCCCGGCCAGATCGAATGGGAGATCCCTGTGTTGGGCGGTTTTTCTGCCCAGACCTACACCGTTTGGCTACAGATCCCACCGACCCCGAGCCTCACCGGAACCGTGGTGAACGGTATCGCGACCATCTCTGGTACCGTTGCTGATGCCGACCCCACGAACGACAGCTACACCACCACGAGCACGATCGTGAACGCTTATGACCCGAACGACAAGCTCTTGCAGACCAGCTCTGCGTTGAGCGAGAGCATCTACTTCATCGATCAGGATGTGTGGGTGGACTATACCATCCGCTTCCAGAATACGGGCACGGCCGAAGCCGTGAACGTGTACCTCTTGGACACCATCGCTGTTGACTTCGACCTGGGTTCCTTGCAGATCCTTGGCGCTTCGCACGCGTTCGAGGCATCGCTGAAACCCGGACGTGTACTGCGGTTCGACTTCCCGAACATCATGCTCCCGGACAGCACCGCTGATCTGGAAGGCAGCCAAGGATTCGCGAGTTTCCGCATCCGCACACAGGGCTCACCACTGCCAGGAACGCTCCTTCGCAATGCGGCGGATATCTTTTTCGACTTCAACGACCCCATCCGCACCAACAACGCGGACCTGATCGCCGAAATGAGCGTAGGCTTCTCAGAGCATACGAACGACGCTGTGTTCACCTACCCCAACCCCGTGCAGGACCACTTGCGCGTTGTGCTACCCACCGGCTTGTGGAAGGCGCAGGTGCTTACCATGGATGGGCGTAGCGTCGTGATGGCCGGCCAAGTGGCTGGCGGTGCGTCGATCGCAGTGGATCAACTGGCCTCGGGCAGCTACGTACTTCATTTGGTGAATGCGAACGGTGAAGTGTTGCACGCCCGATTCGTGAAGCATTGATATCGTAACGCTCGCTGAGGCCTGCGGTCCATCCGGCTAACTTGGCACGCCCAAGAGCGCCATGGCCGAACGTTTCCTCATCATCCAGACCGCCTTCCTGGGCGACGCCGTGCTGGTGACGAGCATCGTGGAGAAGCTGCATGCCTGGTATCCTGATGCGGCCATCGACCTGGTGGTGCGCAAGGGGAATGAGGGGCTGTTTGGCTTTCACGCAACACCGCGTGGCTCCTCCGGCACCGTCGACCCTCCGGGTCGACACACGGGCTTGGACCATGGGCACCCTTTCCTGAACCGCCTCTATATCTGGGATAAGCGCACCGCCAAGAACAAGAACCTCTTCGCCCTCATCGGAGAATTGCGGAAGACCGATTACGACCACATCATCAACTGCCAGCGCTTCTTCAGTACGGGCCTGATGACGGTGCTGGCAAAGGGCAAGGAGACGATCGGCTTCGACAAGAACCCGCTGAGCCTGGGCTTCTCGCGCAGCGTGAAACACACCATCGGCGACCCTTCGACTCCGCTCAGGGTAACGCCGCACGAAGTGGACCGCCTCAACGACCTGATCGCGCACCTCACGGATGGCAGC
>JBEICT010000434.1:0-1712 GCA_040383865.1 Flavobacteriales bacterium
CGTTCGGCGAGCTGCTGGTAGGTGATCACCTGGCCTGGTGGTATGGTGTTGAGCAGTCCCCATACCCGTTGCTGGAAGGCCGTGCCTTCGGTGCGCATCGGCAGATCGAAGCGCGCCTGTCCGTTCAGCATGTACGCCTCCAATTGCCTCAGGGCCTCGGTCAGTACACCGGGGATCGGGGCGCCGCGCGCGGTCAACGGGACGAAACTGACCTGTGTGATGCGCTCCCCATCGCTCGCCATCCACACCCGGCCCATCGGGCCGTCAACGTGGGCGACATGTAGTGGGACGTTCGGTGGCTGGTGCATATGGCCAGGATGGAGGCCATCCGGATATCTTCGGGGAAATTACGTTCCATGGCCTGGTTCACGCCCGACTTCAACCGCTTCTTCATAGAGCTGGCACCTAACAATAACAAGGAGTGGTTCGATGCGAACCGCAAGCGTTACGAGCAGAGCGTGAAGGAACCGTTCGAGGCGTTCGTGGCCGAGGCCATCAAGCGCGTGTCCAAGCTGGACCCCGCCATCCGCATCACCCCGCGTGAGGCCATCTTCCGCATCAACCGGGACGTGCGTTTCAGCAAGGATAAGGCACCGTACAAGTCGCGCATGTCCGCCGTTATTGCCGCCGGTGGTCGAAAGGACCACAGCACCGGGGGCATTTACTTCGAGCTCGGGCCCGAGAACGTGGCGTTCTATGGAGGCCAGTACATGCCGGACAAGGATCAGTTGCAGCGTATCCGCGAGCACATTGCGGCGAACCTTGCCCCATTCAAGAAGCTACGCACGGCCAAGGCGTTCGTGGAGCGGTTCGGCGAGATACAGGGCGAACGGAACAAGGTGGTGCCCAAGGAATTCAAAGAGGCACTGGCCAAAGAGCCCCTGATCGCCAACAAACAGTTCTATTTCATGTCGGAACTGCCTCCGCGACTGGTCGCGGACCCCAAGCTGGCCGATGTGCTCGTGGACCATTACAAGGCCATGCGACCCATGAACGATTTCCTGGCAGCCGCGCTTCAGCGGTAGCCCCACAAAGCGGAAGGGCGCCCACCGAAGTGGACGCCCCTCCTTTCACCAAAACGGTCGCTTACTGAGCCGCTTTGCCGTTCAGGCTGATCTCCAGGTCGATGTTGTCGGCGAGGATGGCATCCTTCAGGAAGTGCTTCCAGGCCACACCGTACTTCTGACGGTCGAAGGTCAGTTTGCCGGTGGCGGTCACGGTGCCGTCGGCGTTCTCGGTGATCACGATGTCCGTCACCTGCTCCTTGTTGGTGGTTCCGCGGATGGTGAGGTCGCCGGTGGCGGTGTTACCCGACACTTCGCTGATCACCAGCTTTGCGGTGGGGTGGTTGGCGCTGTCGAAGAAATCGGCGGTGCCGAGGTGGCCGATCAGCTGCGACTTCGTACCCTGCTTGGAGCCCTCGGGCTGGTAAGCTTCGTCCGTGGGGTTGATCGAGGTCATGTTCACCTCGAAGGTACCCGTCTTCAGCAGACCACCCTGCACGCTGAACGTACCGCTGTTGAAAGCGATGGTGCCTTTGTGGCCATAGGGAGCAGGACCGGTCACGTTGCCTGCCCAGGTGATGGTGCTGGCAGCAGCATCAACGGTGTAGGCGTGCTCGGCAGCGGCGGCGGCAGCGATGCTGTCAGCTACGGCCTTTTCACGGGCGGCTTGTTGTTCGGCTTCGCTCGGGCCACAGGCTACGAGGACAG
>JBEICT010000435.1:0-1709 GCA_040383865.1 Flavobacteriales bacterium
CTTTGCCCATGAGGTGCGCGCCTATTCGCTCTTCACCCTGTTGACCATAACGGGCATGTGGGTTTTAGTGCGGGCCACGGAAAGCGCTGAACGCCCAGGAGGTGCCATGCGGTACATGCTCCACCTTTCCATGCTGAATGTGCTCCTGGTCTACACCCACTTCTTCGGCTGGCTGGTGGTGGGCTTGCAGGGCCTGCTGGTCCTTACGATGCCGGAATTGCGTCCTCTTCGGCGCGGCTTTCTCTACAGTGCCATGTTCACGATGGTCTGGTTCCTTCCCTACGGCCTCATCTTCGCTGAACGCTTCTCCCAGAGCGCCGGTAAAGGGACCTGGCTTACGCCTCCGGTCCCGGAGGAGTTATACAACATGGTATGGCGGTGGAGCAATGCCCCAGTGCTCGCCGTCGGTTCCCTCCTGCTCATCGCTGCGGCCTGTGTAAAGGACCGCTGCCATTCGCTCGGCGTGCGCTGGGGCCTGGTCTGGACCTTCATTCCAATGTTCGGCATGTTCGCAGTGAGCTTGGTCATTCCCATGTTCCTGGACCGCTATCTGGTCTATGCTGCGCCGGGTTTTGCACTGCTGGTCGCCCTTTCCGTTGAGAAATTGCCTGTTACTGAACGGCCTCGGGACGTGCTCGCGACCGTTCTTGGGCTGAGCATGGCGGTCACCTTCACCCCGTGGAAGGACAATGGGCTGCACCCGAGCCGAGTGGTGCAACAGGTGGAAGCGTGGCGGCCGGCAGGCGCCCCTGTGCTCCTCTATCCCTGGTACTATATGCACACCTACGCTTGGCATGCGGACCGTGACCTGTTCGACGTTCCAGAGAACCTTCAGGCCAACCAGGCCAATGGCTTTGTTTACCCTGTGGATGAGCAAGGCGACCTTCCTGTTGACCTCGGAGCGCCCACTACCTTGGTGCTGGTGGTGGCCGCGAACGAGATCGAACGAACGACCGCGTTACGGTCAGTGCTGAGGAGCAGCTTGCCAGAGGTCGATTCCGTGGAGGCGGACCACAAGGTGTGGGTGTACCGGTTCAGTCGGTAAGGCCGAACTGCTCATCCCTTGGACGAACCGTCCATGGAGTTTAGGTCCACCATTGGTCCCGGCAGCGCACCTTTGGCACTTCTTTCACCACAACCACATGAAAACCCTTTGTTCCATGACCCAAGGCAGGCACTTCGCCGTGGCCGTGGGTATCACCGCAGCCCTGTTCACCGCCTGCGGCGATGGCAAGCAGGAGGCCGCCAAAACCGAGGCCCCTCCCCCCACCATCGCCATGAAGGACTTCTTCAAGAACCCGGAGAAGGCCGGCTTCCGCATCAGCCCGGACGGCCAGTACTTCAGCTACCGGGCGCCTTGGAAGAACCGCATGAACATCTTCGTGCAGAAGATCGGCGACAGCACCGCCACGCAGATCACTCAGGACACCGTGCGCGACATCGGCAGCTACTTCTGGAAGGGCGACCGCATCGTGTACAGCCGCGACATCAACGGCGATGAGAACTTCATCGTGTTCAGTGTAGGCACCAATGGCGCCGACGCCAAGCCGCTCACCCCTACCAAGGGCGTACGAGCAGGCACCTTGGACGACCTCCACAACATCCCGGGCATGGAGAAGCACATCATGGTACAGATGAACCAACGCGACCCCGGCATCTTCGACCCCTACCTCATCAACGTGGAAACGGGCGAGGCCAAGTCGCTGTAC
>JBEICT010000436.1:0-1705 GCA_040383865.1 Flavobacteriales bacterium
ACCAACATGCCCAATCCGAAAAGCACCACGGTCATTACCGAATACGGCAGGATCACACGCGACGCGACCGCATCAAGGCGTTCGTCATGTGCAACTCCTTGCAACTGCGCCAATTCGCCCTGCAACACATCGGCATCACCAAGGAGAAGGGCCCCAAGGGCGATGGGCGCGATGACCCCGGCCAACTTGTTACAGATCCCCATGATACTGATCCGTGCAGCGGCACTTTCAATGGGACCCACCACCGTGATGTAGGGATTGCTTGCGGTCTGTAGCAGGGAAAGTCCGGTACCGATAATGAACAATCCCGCCAGGAACAAGGGGTACGAGCGCATCTGCGCCGCCGGGACAAAGAGGAGTGCTCCCAGCGCCATGGTCCAAAGGCCGTACATCATGCCGCGTTTCATGCCCGTATGCATCAGCACCCTCGACATGGGCAGCGCTGTAACGAAATAGGCGATGTAGAACGCCGATGTCACATAGAACGGTTCTGCACCCGACCGCAGCTCACAAATGATCTTGAGGTAGCCGATCAACGGACCATTGATCCATGTAGTGAACCCGAAGAGGAAGAACAAGGCACCCAGGAAGGCAATGGCCGAAGTGGTCCGGGAACTGTTGGTCATGGTGCTGCAGGGCCCGAATGGGGGCCGGGCGGCAAAGTAGTCCGCTCCATGCCTGCACGGAGCGGCCCACTGGAACGCCTCGCGAACAGGTCATTGTCAACGATGACCACTCAATCCGATGAAACGGCGCTCATCGCTCCGCGGATCGACCAGGTCCGTGACCACTGCCCGCCGTTGAGTTCGATCGGATCATCACCGAACTACCAGTTCAGCACACGCTTGTAATACCGAGGGAACTTGATCGTACGCCGCACTTTTTGATAGTACGCGTTCCAACGCGGAGTGGCCAGGTCATAGAACGGTTCCAATGCATCCCAACGGCCAACCAAGGTCCGCTCCTCCCCTTGCTGCCTCTGCCTGCCCCTGTTTTCCATACTTCCATGACGCGGCCTCCCATGCTTAACGCTGCCCGCGGACCCTGACCACGACCGATCATGACCTTTCCATGACCAAGCCTTGGTGGTCGGGAAGGATCAACTTTGTGCACCTCCATGCGATCCGTGTACATCGATGTGATCCTTCCTCTGGCCGTGCCCGGCCTATTCACCTATGCCTGGCCCGAAGACCTGCCCACGGTGCTGCCCGGCATGCGCGTATCCGTTCCGTTCGGCAAGGGGCGCAAGCTGTATGGCGGCCTTGTGCGACGGGTCCACGAGGATCGCCCGGGTTACCGGACCGTACGACCAGCCTTGGCCCTGCTCGATAATGCCCCCATTGTACAGGAGCACCAGTTCCAACTCTGGGAACGCATTGCCACGCATTACCTGTGCAGCCTTGGCGAGGTGATGATCGCTGCATTGCCAGCACAACTTGCCCTGAGCAGCGAGACACGGTTGGTGGCCAACCCCGCCATGGCACAGGACCCGGCATTAAAGGGACGTGCCGGCCTGTTGCTTGATGCCTTGGAACATCGCCACGTGGTGACCTTGGAAGAGGCTGGGGAACTGCTGGGCCTGAAGAACCCCATGCCCGTGGTGAAGAGCCTGATGGACCAGGGCGCCCTTCAGTTGGAGGAGGAGTTGAAGGACACGTGGAAGCCACGCATGGTGACCTACGTGGGCCTGAACGATGCTGCCAAG
>JBEICT010000437.1:0-1705 GCA_040383865.1 Flavobacteriales bacterium
ATTCCGCCACGTCCGTGAGAAAAGGGCTGCAAAGATAGCCTTGAGGGGGTGCTGGGAAGAGGTGGTGGTGTGAAAGGAGGATGGTGCGATGGGCTTGCCGGACACATGTATGGCCATACATATGTCAAGATCGTTCATAAATCTTCGAGAATTCGAGCTAATCCGCTTAGGACCTGATGATTGTACCAGTGCCGCAATCAACGCCATCAACATGATGCACGAGGGGACCAATTGGTCACCATTCCATCGGGATCAATCCATCGCAACTTCTGAATCTTTGAACGGACCAAGGTGTTCCAGGAGATTTACCAGACAGGGACCAGCAGCATAAAATATGTATGGCCATGCATATGTCAGTCTCCTCGATCATGCCCCCGATCCACCCCTCCTTACCTTCGCCCTCTGCCGCTCCCCCAGACCAATGAAGCACTTCGACCCCAAGGAACTGAGCATCCCCGAGCTGCACAGCTACCTGGTCGGAGCGATCGGTCCCAGGCCGGTAGCCTTCGCCAGCACCATGGATGCTGAGGGCCGACCCAACCTGAGCCCATTCAGCTTTTTCAATGTTTTCGGAGCAAATCCACCCCTGCTCATTTTCAGTCCGGCACGACGGGGCAGGGACAATACCACCAAGCACAGCTATCACAACGTGAAGGCCGTGCCCGAGGTCGTGATCAACGTGGTCACCTATAACATGGTCCAACAGACCTCACTGGCAAGCACCGAGTACGCGGAAGGCGTCAACGAGTTCTTGAAGGCAGGTTTCACCCCCATTGCTTCGGAAAAGGTGAGGCCCTTCCGGGTGAAGGAGAGCCCGGTTCAGTTCGAATGCCGGGTGCAACAGGTGATCGAAACAGGCACTGGCGGCGGGGCCGGCAACCTGGTCCTCTGCGAAGTGGTGATGATCCACGTGGATGAGGCGGTGCTGGACGATCGGGGCAAGATCGATCAACGCAAGATCGACCTCGTGGGTCGTATGGGCGGGCACTTCTACTGCCGTGCTCATGGTGACGCCCTGTTCGAACTGGCGCAGCCATCTGGTCAACTTGGCGTTGGCGTGGATGCATTGCCACCCGAGGCCCGCAACAGCCGTGTGCTAACAGGGAACGAGCTGGGCCAGTTGGGCGGCATCCTGCAGGTGCCCGACGAGACCAGTGTGAACGAATACAAGCTCACGGACCTGAGCGACATCTCCATCGAACATCAGGACACATCGAGCGAGCTGGAAACCGTGCTACATCGCCACGCCCAGGACCTGCTGCGTCAAGGCCGCGTGGAAGAGGCCTGGAAGACCCTGCTCGCCTTCAACGCACGCTGAAAAACAAGACCCACTATGGCATCCGTTACCATCACCGGCACCATCAAGGTGCTGGGCAAGACCCAGGACGTTTCCGAGAAGTTCCGCAAGCGCGAAGTGGTGATCACCGAGGCAGGTGGTCAATATCCCCAGCACATCCCGGTGGAGTTCACCCAGGACGGGTGCGCCTTGCTGGATAGTTACAAGCAAGGCGAGGAAGTGACCGTGAGCTGCTTCGTGAACGGCCGTGAATGGACGGGGCGCGACGGAGTTACCAAGCGCATGAATCAACGATGCGCAGATTGGCGACGGCGCTCCCGCTGGCGATTGACTCGGCGTACGCGTCGGCTAGGTCGGCGCATAAAGGCGGTCGCTTCAGGTGTTTACGGCGTGAGTCTGTTCCGCCTG
>JBEICT010000438.1:0-1700 GCA_040383865.1 Flavobacteriales bacterium
AGGCCAAGGTGCTGCGCGCCTTGCAGGAAGGGCGCATCACCCCCGTGGGTGGCGACAAGGACGTGCAAGTGAACGTACGGGTGATCGCCGCCACCAACAAGGACCTGAAAAAGGAGATCGCCGCAGGCAACTTCCGGGAGGACCTCTACCACCGCCTCAGCGTGATCCCCATCCACGTGCCCAGCCTCAGCGAGCGCCTGGAGGACATTCCCCTGCTGGCCACCCACTTCATCGAGCAGGTCTGCGGCGAGCAGGGCATCGCCCCCAAGAAGATCGCCGACAAGGCCATCAAGGAGCTCCAGAAGCTGCCCTGGACCGGTAATGTGCGCGAATTGCGCAACGTGATCGAACGCTTGGTCATTTTGAGCGGCAAGGAGATCACCGAGGCCGATGTGAAGGCTTACGCCGTGCCAAGGGGGTGAATTGAGCCCCAGTGGGCCATCAGGCCTGCCGTTCGTCGGCCATAAGGCCCCGTTCGCCGTTGTTCACATACCAAAGTGGGCATCCGGGGACGTTCCGTAGGCAACCGCACCGCCGGTGATCCGTCTTCCTAACGGAACCACCGCTTCCGGGCGGCACATTTTGTTGAACCAATACCTGCGGCCATGAACATCCTACAACCCTTCCTCGAAGCGCACGACCACCTGTACGCCATCATGGGCAATACGTTGTATTACGCCCTGATCTTCGCTGGCATCATCGCGGTGGTGGCCCAATGGCGGCTGTACGAAAAGGCCGGCCTGCCCGGTATCGCTTCCATTGTTCCCATCTGGAACCTGGTGGTGTTCCTGAAAGTCGTGGGGCGTCCCGCCAGCCATGTGCTGCTGTTCTTCATCCCCCTATACGGCCAGCTCTATTTCATGCCCAAGGTGTGGATCGAGGTGTGCCAGAGCTTCGGCAAGCGCAGTACCTTGGACTACGTGCTGGTGATCCTGCTGAACGGCCTCTACATCCTGAACATCGGCCTGGACTACGAGACCCGCTACCTCGGTCCCGTGCATGGTGCCGATGTACCACTGCCCCCTTCGCACAAAGTGACGCGCCAGCGCCCTCAGCTGGCGTGAAGTAGCAGGTACTTCGCTTCACGTCGCCACAAGGCCCTTTCCGATGCGCTCGGAAGGGGCTTTGTTGTTCTCGGGGGCATCGCGTCAAGCGGCTACTGGGCGCGTCGGCCTGACCACGGAACCGCTCATGGCACACTCACCTTCTCGGCCCAACGCGGAAGCTTGGGCTGGCCCCACGTGAACCAGCGCGCGATGCTGATCTCCACCCCGCTCAGGCCCGAGGCAAGCGTACCGCGCTCCGTTCCGGTGGAAGTGAGCACAGCATACCGGCCGGTAAGCATGGTGGGTTGAAGGCCGAGCAGACCGGCAACGCTGAATGCCCATTCGTTCAGTCGCGGGCCCGTGTAGACGGAGGCCATGCCTATCCGCAACCGCTGGTAGAGCCGGGCTTCGTAGTCCGTGATGATCCGGTACGACATTGCGTTCGGCACCTCAACACCATCCACCGTAGCGGTTTGGCTGTACCCCATGGAGATCGAGGGCATTGCCAGCAGCTCGATACCCGCTTCACCGCGCACGCCCCAACGGCCGCGTTGCATTAGGGACCTACCGATATCGATACGTGCTGCGGAAAAGTAGAACTGATGGGGCGGCAGGCCTATGGAGCTATCGTCCGGGCCAGCCCAGTGCCCCATG
>JBEICT010000439.1:0-1692 GCA_040383865.1 Flavobacteriales bacterium
GCCGAAGGGTTTGCCGCTCTTGGCAATGCGGTGCTCGGCCTTGGTCACGATGCCTGCGAACGTGAGGTCGCGGCCGGCCAGCTTGTCCAGTTCCTTCAGGTCGGGCAAGGTGGTGTTGCACAGGTACTTGATCTCCAGCCGGTGGTCGTCCAGGGGATGGCCGCTCAGGTAGAAGCCGATCACCTCCTTCTCGTAGTGCAACTGCTCCAAAGCGCTCCATGGATCGATGGCGGGGAGGGTGGGTTCGGGTATTCCGGCCGCCGCATCGGCCTCGCCGAACATGTTCACTTGCGCGCTATCCGCACCATCCTGGTTTTGCTGGCCGTAGCGCACCAGGGTCTCGATGAAGGTGGGCTTGCCTTCGCCCGGGCTATGGAAGAAGTGCGCGCGGTGGCTCTTGGGGAAGCCATCGAACGCCCCGGCATAGGCCAGGCTTTCCAGCGCTTTCCGGTTGGCGGCGCGCAGGTTCACACGCCGCATCAGGTCGTAGATGTCCTTGTACGGGCCGTTCGCCGATCGGTCGGTAACGATGGCCTCCACGGCCGATTCACCCACGCCTTTCACCGCGCCGAGCCCGAAGCGGATCTGCCCTTGCCTGTTCACGCTGAACTGCAACTGGCTCTCGTTCACATCGGGCCCCAGCACGGAGATCCCCATGCGCCGGCATTCCTCCATGAAGAAAGTGATCTTGTCGATCTGCCCGCCCGAATGGGTAAGCACGCTCGCCAAGTACTCGCTGGGATAGTTGGCCTTCAACCAGGCGGTCTGGTAGGCCACAAAGGCGTAGCAGGTGCTGTGCGATTTGTTGAAGGCGTACTGCGCGAAGGCCTCCCAGTCGGTCCAGATCTTGTCGCACACCTTGGCATCAAAACCCCGTTCGGCCGTTCCTTCCAGGAACTTGCCCTTCATCTTGTCCAGCGTGGCGCGGTCCTTCTTGCCCATGGCCTTCCGCAGCACGTCCGCGTCGCCCTTGGTGAAGCCCGCCAGCTTCTGGCTCAGCAACATCACCTGCTCCTGGTACACGGTTACGCCGTAGGTCTCCTTCAGCAGGTCCTCCATTTCAGGGAGGTCGTACACGATCTTCTCCAGCCCGTGCTTTCGCTTGATGAAGGTGGGGATGTATTCCAGCGGCCCCGGTCGGTAAAGGGCGTTCATGGCGATGAGGTCGCCGAATTGGTCAGCCTTTAGTTCACGCAGATACTTCTGCATGCCCGCGCTTTCGAACTGGAAGGTGCCGTTGGTCTCGGCGCGCTGGTAGAGCGCATAGGTCTTCGGGTCGTCCAGGGGGATCTCGTCGATCTCGATGTCCACCCCGTGGTTGGCCTTGATCATGCGCAACGCGTCGCGGATGATCGTCAGGGTCTTCAGGCCCAGGAAGTCCATCTTGATCACGCCCGCGTCCTCCACCACCTTGCCATCGTACTGGGTGAGCAGCAGGGTCGATTCCTTGGAGGTACAGACGGGCAGGATCTCCGTGAGGTCGGTGGGGGCGATGATGATGCCGGCCGCATGCACTCCGGTGCCGCGCACGGAGCCTTCCAGTTTTTCGGCGGCATTGAGCACATCGCTGGTGAGCTCGCCGCTCTCGAGCACTTCGCGCAGTTGCTTCACCAGGGCGATCTCGTCGGCACCGTGGTTCTCCTTCTGTTTCAGACTGCCTTCGCCATCCAACGGGGCCCGGAGCAAACGACC
>JBEICT010000440.1:0-1685 GCA_040383865.1 Flavobacteriales bacterium
ACGAGGAAAGAGGCTGCCAGTGCAGCAATGGTGAGGGCTTGGAACTTCATGGTCGTGTTGAGAGGTTGTTTCGGGGCGCGAAATTAGGTAAAATGTTCCATGGAAAACAAACCCCGTGAAAATTCTTTTCATGCCGAGGGCTGGTCTGACAGTTCAACGGTCGAAGGCCATCAGGCCCTCAACATGCGTCGGAGCTGCGGCGATGGCCGATAGCGGTCCTCTCCATACTCAGACTGCAGGCGCTCCAAAACACCCAGCCAGTGCGCGGCTCCTTTTTCCCCGGCCCAGCCCAATAGCCCCTTCGGGTAGTTCACGCCCTTGGTCATGGCCAGGTCGATGTCCTTGGCGCTGGCCACCTGCCAGAAGAGCGCATCGGCCGCTTCGTTGATGAGCATGGCCAGGATGCGTTCCACGATCAGCGCTGAAACCTCCGCAGGGTCTCCCGACGAAGGAGGGGACCCTGCGGTCAATACCTCAGCAGGGTCTCCTGAGGCACGAAGGGACCCTGCGGTACCACGCGATCCCGCAGGGTCCTCTGCGAGAGACCCTGCGGAGGTTTGGGGCGAAGGAACGACCGCCCCACTCGCATCATACACGTAGTACCCCCGCCCACTCTTCCTCCCCAGCCTGCCGCTCTCTACCTGCCGCTGTTGCGTGAAGCTCGGCTTGTAGCGTGGGTCATAGAAGAAGGCCTCCCACACGGTCCTCGTCACGGTGAAGTTGATGTCGTTGCCGATCAGGTCCATCAGCTCGAAGGGCCCCATCTTGAACCCGACGCTCTTCATCGCCGCATCGATGGTGGGCATGTCGGCGATGCCTTCCTCGTAGATGCGGATGGCCTCGCCATAGAAGGGTCGTGCCACACGGTTCACGATGAAGCCGGGGGTGTCCTTGCACAACACAGGCACTTTGCCCCAAGCGGCCATAAGCGTCACGCATCGGCTGGCAAGTGTGTCATCACTGGCCAGTCCGGGTACCACCTCCACCAGCGGCAGCAGGGGAGCAGGATTGAAGAAGTGCAGGCCCACCATGCGTTCCGGGTGTTTCAGACCACCAGCGATGGCGGTGACGGATAGGGAAGAGGTGTTGGTGGCGAGGATGGCGTCCGCAGGCACGATGTCTTCCAGCTCAGAGAAAAGCTTCTGCTTGATGCCGAGGTCCTCGATGATCGCTTCGATGACCAGCCCGCTGCCAGCGAGGTCCTTCAGGTCGCTGGCCGGGGCGATGCGGCCGTGGATGCCATCGGCCTGCTCGGCCGTGAACTTGCCTTTCTCCACCAGCTTGTCCAGCGTCTTCCGCAGACCGGCCAAGGCCTTGTCCACGGCTTCGCGGCGGGTATCGTACAGCACCACGGGGTGCCCGGCCTGCGCAGCAACTTGCGCGATGCCACTGCCCATCGTCCCTGCGCCGATCACGGCGACCTTCATTGAACTGTCCATGGCGCGAAGATCGGGGTGGGGGCGGGAACGTGTTCGTCATGCACCTAGGTCGACCCGGAAGGTCGACACTACAGGTGCGATGAATCAGCCTATTCGCCGCGGTAGACGGGCTTCCGTTTCTCCAAGAACGCCTTCACGCCCTCGTTGTAATCGTGGCTGCGGCCGGCGATGCTCTGCAGCTCGTTCTCATGGTCGAGCTGGGTGTCGAGGCTGGCGTGCTGCGCGCGGTTCAGGGCCTCCTTGGTG
>JBEICT010000441.1:0-1685 GCA_040383865.1 Flavobacteriales bacterium
GATGACAAGGTGTACCGCCACCCCACCTTCTACACCATGCCCGAAGGAGCCAAGTACATCTGAGCTTTTCGGTAAGCGCTACCCAAGTACCTGTACCGTCGACCCACTGGGTCGACTTCCCCAACATGAGCAACGCACTTTTCACCTACACCCTCCGCCTCGCGGACGACCTCCTCATCCTGAGCCAGCGCCTCGGCGAGTGGTGCGGCCACGGCCCCGTGCTGGAGGAGGACATCGCCCTCACCAACCGCGCGCTGGACCACCTCGGTGAAGCCCGCAACCTGCTCACCTACGCCGGTCAAGTGGAAGGCAAGGGCCGCTCCGAGGACGACCTGGCCTACCTGCGCATGGAACGCCAGTACACCAACGCGAAGCTGGTGGAACAGCCCAACGGCGACTACGCCCACACCATGGTGCGCAGCTTCCTCTTCGATGCCTACCACCTGCCGTTGATGCAGGCGCTGACCAAGAGCCACGATGCCCAACTGTCGGCCATCGCAGGCAAGAGCGTGAAGGAGGCCACCTACCACCTGCGCGCCAGCAGCGAATGGATCATCCGCTTCGGTGATGGCACCGAGGAGAGTCACCAGCGCGCCCAAGCTGCCTTGGACAACCTATGGACCTACACCGGTGAGCTCTTCGAGACCGATGCCGTGCTGGAAGAGATGACCAAGGCAGGCATCGCACCCGACATTGCCGCCATAAAGGAGACGTGGAGCAAGACCGTGGACCAGGTGCTGGCCGAAGCCACCCTGAAGCGCCCCGCCGACGACTTCATGATGACCGGTGGCCGCAAGGGCCTGCACAGCGAGTACATGGGCTTTATCCTGGCGGAGATGCAGCATGTGACGCGGGCGTATCCCGGCGTTGAATGGTAGCGAACGTCAGCATGTTTCGCGAACATTGATGCACGCACCTGTACCGTCGACCCACTGGGTCGACAAACCCAAATGAATGCCCCGGAACCAATCACCAAACACCGCATCCTCGAGCTCCTCGACTACGTGAAGGACCCGGAAGTGCCGGCCATCAACGTGCTGGAGTTGGGCGTGGTGCGTAGCGTGGAGGTGGAGGAGAGCGGCAAGGCCATCGTTACCATCACCCCCACCTACACGGGCTGCCCGGCCATGGACGTGATGGCGGCCGACATCAAGAAGGAACTGCTGGAGGCCGGCGTGCCCGAGGTGGAAGTGAAGATGAGCCTCGCCCCGGCCTGGACCACCGACTGGATCACGGACGAAGGCAAACGCAAGCTGAAGGAATACGGCATCGCCCCACCGGAGAAGAGCGCCGACATCCGCGCGCTCAATGGCGAACAACCCGTGGTGGCCTGCCCGCAGTGCGGCTCGAAGAACACGGTGATGCTATCGCTCTTCGGCAGCACGGCCTGCAAGGCGCTGTGGAAGTGCCAGGATTGTTTGGAGCCGTTCGATCAGTTCAAGTGCCTTTGACAGATCAGATGATCGGGCAATCAGATGATCAGATAATGCGTCTGGTGCATGAAATGGCGGCCTTGGCGCGAGTATGGCTGACCTTCGTTCACGAGCCGGATCCGGTCAGCGAGGAAGACCTCCTTCGGCTTGAATCCATCCTCGACAAACTGAGTGTTATGCGGTTTGAATTAGGGCCGATCCACGGGCTCGAGTTCGGGGACGGTACCGTTGATCCACCACGAGCAGGCCAGA
>JBEICT010000442.1:0-1681 GCA_040383865.1 Flavobacteriales bacterium
AGAAGCAGTACGTACGCCCACCAAGCGACATCATCACCATTGAGAAATAGAACGCACACGAAGAACTGTGCGAGCTCTTCGATGCGAAGAAGGTTCCTCATTTTCAGATCTTCTGATCGTCTCATCTTCTGATCATCACCATACGATCCCCACCGGACAGTGATCACTGCCCATCACCTCGTTCAGGATGAAGGCCTCCTTCACCTTCTTCTCGAAGCCTTTGGTGACCAGCACATAGTCAATACGCCAGCCCACGTTCTTGGCGCGGGCACCGAAGCGCTGGCTCCACCAGCTGTACTTCACCACATCCGGGTGCACGTGCCGGAACGTATCCACCCAGCCGGATGAGAGGAGGGCGCTCATCCCGTCGATCTCCTGCTGCGTATAGCCACTCGTCCTGTTGTAGTTCTCCTTGGGCCGCGCGATGTCGATGGGCTGGTGGGCCACATTGAGGTCGCCGGTGACGATGACCGGAAGCTTGCCCTTGGCCAGCTTGTTCACGTAGGCGCGGAAGGCATCGTCCCACTCACCGCGGTAATCCAACCGCTTCATCCCCTCGCCGCTGTTGGGCGTGTAGACGCAGACCACCACCACGTCCTTGAAGGTGCAGGTGACCACACGCCCCTCGTCGTCGTGCCCTGGCATGCCGATGCCGAAATCCACTTTCACGGGTTTCTCCTTGCTGGCGATGGCCGTACCGCTGTAGCCGGGCTTCAGGGCACCATAGGCGTTCACGTGGTAGCCATTGGCACCAGCAAGCGCCGCGGCTACCTGCTCAGGCGTGGCCTTGGTCTCCTGGAAGCAGATGATGTCGGCATCGAGCTTCAGCATTGTGTCGTACAGGCCCTTGCCCACGCTGGCCCGGATGCCGTTGACGTTGAACGAAACAAGTTTCATGGCCCGAAGATCGTTAGCGGATCGCCAGGAACGCTTGCCCACCCTTCGTTCATCAACCGTCCAACACATTTCAACAGGAGATCGGGGGCTTTCTGTCGAAGGACCGTGGACCGGTCCGCTGATACCGATCTAACTTTCAATCACTTCGGGTGTCCCAACCACCAAAGGCAACGACCGCATGCCAATCACCCCCTATTCCGGACCGTTCGGCAGGCCCGAGCTGACCCACCTCCTCCGGCGCACGCTTTTCGGATGCTCCAATGCCGATCTGGCCCATTTCAACGGCAACTCGCTGGACCAAGTGGTCGACGCGCTGCTCGCCTTCACCAATGATGCGGCACCACCGATCAAGGCCTATACGTCCGGTCCGCCGAACGCACCGGACCCCAATGCCGTGGACCCGCAGGTACCCTTCGGCAGCACGTGGGTGCACACACCGAGGTATGGCAACAACGACGTGGAATTGACGGACCTGACCGGCGGACGTATACAGAGCTACATGTGGTGGCGCACGGGCCTGATGGTGCAACAGGACCGGACCATGCGCGAGAAGCTGGTGCTGTTCTGGAACAACCACGTGCCCACGCAGGTATTCCAAGTGTTCAACCCGAGGCTGAGCTATGAGTACGACCAACTCCTGCGCACCCATGCGCTGGGCAACTTCAGGCAGCTGATGTACGAGGTGAGCACCAGCGGGGCCATGCTCATCTACCTCAACGGCAACCAGAACACCGTTACCGCGCCCGATGAGAACTACGCCCGCGAGCTGATGGAGCTCTTCACC
>JBEICT010000443.1:0-1676 GCA_040383865.1 Flavobacteriales bacterium
CGGTCGTTCACCCCGTCGCCGTTGGGCGTGAACACGTTGGGCAGGGTGATCTCGCCGTTGCTCTCCACGCGGATCACGGAACGCACCGTGTCCGTGCAGCCCGCTGCGTTCGTCACCACCAGGATCACCGGGTATTCGCCGGGCGTGGGCGGGAAGGTGACCGTGGGGTCGCTGACGGTGGAGGTGAACGGTGGGATGCTGTCGAAGTCCCAGGCCCATGCGGTGACCGCGCCGGTGCTCTGGTCGGTGAAGCTCACCTCGGGATCATCCGGTGTGGCGGGCTGCGGATCGGCGCTGAATGCGGCCACGGGGGTCTCGGAGACCACCACGAGGTCCTGGTAGGTGGTGTCGTAGCGGCAGCCATTGGCCAGGGTGACCGCGAGGGTCACATCGTAGGTGCCGGAGCTCTCGTACACATGGAGCGGGTCGCACACGCTGGCGGCGGAGCCGTCACCAAAGACCCATGCGCACGAAACCACGGTGTCCGCAGTGGCCTCGGTGAACTGCACCGCCAGGGGCGGACAGCCGGAGAGCGGCGCAGCCTGCACGATCGGTGCCACCGGGTCGGGTGGGTCGATGGTGATCGATCGGGTGATGCAGGTGTCGCTCACGGAAGCCACGAACTGGTAGGTTCCCAGGGGCAGGCCCAACGCCGATACCGGCAGTGTGCTGGCGGTCTGCCCCACCAGCGCAATGCCTTCCCGGTACCACTGGAAACCGGTGGCAGCGGTGTCCGGGTTGCCGTTCAGCACCAGGTCATCGGTGCACAATGCACCGGTGGCCGAGATCGGAAGGCCGAACAGGGCGCTTTGGTTCAGCACCAGATCGTCCGCGAGGAAATAAGGAGTCAGGTTCTGGTTGTAGTCGTCCGGTATCGTGCATGGCGGACCGATGATCACGGCCTGGATGTCCACCGCCGGGGTGAAGGTGATGGTGACCGTCTGCCACAAGCCGTTCGATGTGTAGCTGACCGCACCCAGTTCCGTCCAGTCGCCCACGCCTACCGGGCAGAGGAAAGGTGGCACGGTGATCGGGAAGGTGGGACAGCTGGCCGAGCCGAAGATGGTGATGTCCAGTGGGCCGTAGGGCGCTACGACTGGGAAGGTGGTATTGGGGTCGTAGTACAAGCCCATCGGTGCGCCCGCCAGGGCCATCTGAAGGGTGTATTGCACGCCGGCCTGCATGGGGGAGAGCAGGCAGGCGCCGAGGTACTCCGCGTAGGGGAAGAAGCTGCCCGAGCCGTCGATCGAATCGGCTGCGATGAACCCGGCCAAGGCAATGCCATCCGGAAGCGGCTGGGGCACACCCTCGATCCACAGCCCGCCATCCACGTTGAGGAAGTAGTCCGATGTGGCAGCAGTGGCCTGCTCCCAAGTGGTGGCGCACGCCAGCTCGCTGACGGTGGTCGGCACGCAATCGAACTGCTCGAAGGAGGGGTTGGGAATGATGCTCGTCACCCCATCATCACCGATGTTACCGGTGCATGCGCACTCCGTGGTGTCGTTCAGGTCGATGAGGCCGTCGCCATCATCGTCGAGCGCGTTGTTGCAGACTTCCTGGGCATGGGCGCTCCCCAAGGCGAGAACGAGGAGGAGGACGGACAGCAGGACGCGCATTGTATCAAATTTACACCTTGCAACGCCTTTTGGTTCGGAACCTCTGATCAGCAAAGTGAC
>JBEICT010000444.1:0-1657 GCA_040383865.1 Flavobacteriales bacterium
GCGGTGGCGCTCATCTGCGTATGCCAGCCGAACCAGTTGCTCGGCCGGTCCAGGTTCACCACGCCGTTGTTGGCGATGAAGAGGCGGTCGTCGAAGGCGATGGTGATGCCATCGGTGGGCACGTTGCCGGTGTTGCCGTAGTGGAAGGAGTTGGGCGCGTACGACCAGTAGCTGCCCTGCGGACCGCCGCCATGCAGGCACACCACGGCCGGGTAGGGTCCTGCCGGCGCACCACCCGTGGGCAGGTAGACGGCGAACACGTGCGGGGCACCGTTCTTCGCGGCGTTGGCCATCACCGGGATGTCTGGGCGTGCATCGCCCGGGTCGTTGCGGCCATCCACCCACATGGCGAAGACCGTGTAGGGGAAACCCTGCCCCGTGGTGGCGGTGAGTTGCGCGTGGCACTTCACCGGCGATTGCACGGGGTCGTACGTGATGTCCAGGGGCTGTGGGGTGCGGTTCCCGGCGGTGAGCTGGGTCTCGGCATCGCGCGTCACGTGGAAGTAGCGCGTGGCCGCGTCGTGCGGGGTGAAGACGAAGAGGCCCTCGGTGGCCGTGAGCTGGTAGATGCCGCCGTTGCCGTTGGGCACGCGCCAACGGGCATTGGGGTTGGCCAGGCGCAGGCGGGCACCGCTCCATTCAGGCTCGAACACCTGGCCCACGCGTTCCGCATCGGCAGTGGAGGTCACGATGCCGGCGCTGACGTGCACCGAGTAGGTGACAGCTGTCTGCTGGGCCAGTTCCCACACCACGAACACCTGTCCATCGGCGTTCCAGGCGCGCACGTTGGACTGGGCGGTGATCACGATCGGCGACAGCAGGGCCACAGCGGCCCAGAAGCGGCAGTAATGGTGCATGGACATGGGTTCGCTGGCGGTTTGACGAAGGTATTCGCCCTTGGTTTGATCGGCTTACGGCTGAGGGCCGTCATCCTATGGTATTGATATG
This sequence comes from Flavobacteriales bacterium, assembly GCA_040383865.1. Lineage (GTDB taxonomy): Bacteria > Bacteroidota > Bacteroidia > Flavobacteriales_F > PHOS-HE28 > PHOS-HE28. The sequence goes on from JBEICT010000444.1 coordinate 949, forward strand.
GCCAGCGGGTGCATGATAGGTCCACCTGAGCGCTGCCATGCATGTGGGATCGATGATCGGGTGGTTGTGCCCCTTCGCTCCGCTCGGGATGACAGGCGGTGAAGGAGATGCTGGGGGAGAAGGACCCCGCGAGGCACAGGTCCTTCGGCACCAGAGCATCGATCGGGCAGGTTACCTGCAAGGTCCATGGGCCCTTTCGGTAAGCCCGGCATCCGGGTAGGCCGAGCGCCGAGCGTGTTCGCCTCACGCCCGTGTGTGACCTTTTGCCATCATCGGCGACATACCCGTCACAAGCGTGTTGTGACCATGACCTCACCTCGGGATGGCTTGATGGCCTTCGTACTGGCCTGCCAGGGCCGCTGCGAACGCTTCGTATGCCGCTGTCTGCCGCTGTCGAACGAGTGCTGGGAGGCGGTGGACCTGATGCACGAGCTGCTCCTGTTCGTACTTCATCGCTGCTCACGGTCCACGAAGTCCGTTGAATGGCTGCAACGCCTGTACAACCTGATCCATGAGGAATGGTGGCAGTCATGACCCCACCACCGTTCCAGCGACCGATCAACGCCAGGGCCCATCGGGCCGGCTGCCAGAGCGTTGCGCAGGACGGCTCCGCCCTGGTGCGTTGGGCGGCGGGCGTCGGGGCCCGCGGACGGCATGCGTGTCGCGCTGCCCCATCGCACCGTCGCGATCATCCGGCACCCGTTTGTAA
>JBEICT010000445.1:0-1652 GCA_040383865.1 Flavobacteriales bacterium
GACACCTACAGCGTGCTGCAGGGCATCGACCGGGTGATCCCGGTGGACGTCTACATCCCGGGATGTCCGCCACGTCCGGAACAGATCATCGATGGCATCCTGAAGATCCAGGAACTGGCCGCGAATGAAAGCCTGCGGCGCCGCTACAGCAAGGAGTATGAGGACCTGTTGAACAAATACGCGATCGACTGATATGGCCTCCCGCTTCGTTGCCAGGCCAGAGCGTGATCAATTGGTGCGGGACCACATGGTCGCCTTCAAGGACACTGTCACGACCATCGCCATGGAGTCGGACCTGTTGTGCATCACCGTGCACAAGGAGGGCCTGCTGGGCGTGCTGGAGCACTTGCGGAACGAGCTCGGGTTCACATTCCTGACCACGCTGTGCGGCATGCACTTCCCCGACACCGAGCAGGAACTGGGCGTGGTGTACCACCTGAACAACATGCGGGAAGGGCACCGGTTGCGGGTGAAGAGCCGGACCACCATGGCGGACCCCGTATTCCGCAGCGCGGTGGACCTGTGGCCGGCGGCGAACTGGATGGAGCGCGAGACCTGGGACTTCTTCGGCATCCGCTTCGATGGGCACCCGAACCTGAAGCGCATCCTGAACATGGAGGACTTTCCGGCCTTCCCGTTGCGCAAGGACTATCCCTTGGAGGACCCCACGCGCCAGGACAAGAACGATGCCTTCTTTGGCCGATGAAGAAGACCCGCAGACCTGATTTCTGGAAGAAGGACCTGGTGGAGGGCAAGGACCTCCGCGAGCTCACCACGCTGAACCTCGGCCCCACACACCCGGCCACGCACGGCATCTTCCAGAACGTGCTCACCCTGGACGGGGAGATCATCCTGGATACCGAGCAGACCATCGGGTACATCCACCGGGCTTTTGAGAAGATCGCCGAACGCCGTCCGTTCTACCAGATCACCACGCTGACGGACCGGATGAACTACTGCAGTGCACCCATCAACAACATGGGCTGGCACATGACGATGGAGAAGCTGCTGGGCATCGAACTGCCCAAGCGGGTGGAGTACATGCGCGTGGTGGTGATGGAACTGGCGCGCATCGCGGACCACATCATCTGCAACACCATCGTGGGGCAGGACGCCGGGGCCACCACCCCCTTCCTGTACGTGTACCAGTGGCGCGAGAAGATCTACGAGGTGTATGAGGAGATCTGTGGCGCACGGCTCACCACCAACATGGGCCGCGTGGGCGGCTGGGAACGCGACTTCAGCCCCTTGGTCTGGGAGCGCGTCCGCGGCATCCAGCGTGACCTTCCCGCGGTGCTGAAGGAATTCGAACGGATGCTGGTCCGCAACCGGATCTTCATGGACCGGACGGTGAACTGCGGCCCCCTCAGCGCCGATCGTGCGCTGGCCTATGGCTTCACCGGTCCAAACCTGCGGGCCTGCGGGGTGGACCACGACGTGCGTGTGGCGGATCCCTACAGCAGCTACGAGGACTTCGATTTCATCATTCCCGTGGGCCAGAGCGGCGATACCTACGACCGCTTCATGGTGCGCCAACAGGAGATGTGGGAAAGCCTCTCCATCATCAGGCAGGCGATGGACAAGCTGGATGGCATGAAGGACAAGACCACCTTCCGTGCTGACGTCCCCGAATGGGCCCTTCCCCCGAAGGA
>JBEICT010000446.1:0-1651 GCA_040383865.1 Flavobacteriales bacterium
GGGCTTGCGCTCAAAGGCCTGCTGGGCTGAACATCGTGGGGCATGGCCAGAGGGGGAGGAACGAGTGACAAAGTCCGTTCAAGGCGTTGGCGGCTTGGCCTATGACAGCTCCAAGCGGAGCTGGCCCAACGAGCTCAATGTGTTTCTGGCCCTCGTGCTGCTGGTCGTGGGCTTCGAGTTGATCGGCCGCATCTTTCTGAGCGACAGCTTCCTTTTCAATACCAACCCCAACCTCGACACGTTGTTCAACGAGGCGCGCCTGCAGATCATCATCCTGCAGGTGTCGATCGTCGGCATCATTGCCATCGGCGTGACCCAAGTTATCATCTCGGGTGGCATTGATCTGTCGGCGGGCTCCGTCGTGGGTGCCACGGCGATGATCGCCATGTCCTTCGCTCAGGCCGGCACCGTCAACGGCAACACTAACCCTACCTCCGCATTCGGCAACCCGGGCCTGATGGATCTGCCAGTAATCGTGCCGGTGCTGGTGGCGCTGGGCTGCGGCCTGTTGGCAGGCCTCGTTAATGGGATGATCATCGCTTACACGCGCATTCCGCCCTTCATCGCCACGCTCGGCATGATGGTCTCGGCACGCGGCATCTCGAAATGGGTCACCAAGGGAAAGCCGATATCCTTCCCGGTGGAAGACTACACGCTGATTGGCAAGGGCATGATGCCCGTGGTCATCTTCCTCACGCTCGCGATTCTTTTCCACCTCATCCTGGCTTACACCCGCTACGGCAAATACTGCTACGCCATCGGCTCCAACGAGGAAGCTGCGCGCATCACCGGCATCAAGGTGGAGCACCATAAGGTGCTGGTCTATACCATTGCTTCCATGCTGGCGGCAGTTGCGGCACTCGTCCTCACCTCCAAGAACCTGACGGCACAGGCCGGCATGGGCGTCATGTATGAGCTTGACGCGATCGCCATGGCGGTGATCGGCGGCGTCTCGCTCGCCGGCGGGCGGGGCTCAATCATCGGCACCGTGCTCGGTGCGCTGATCTTCGGTGTCATCATCTCGGGCTTCACTTTCATGCGCCTCGATGCCTTCTACCAGGAGATGGTGAAGGGCGTGATCATCGTTGGTGCTGTTGTGCTTGATCAATTCCGGCAGCGCCGCAGTGGGCGGGGTAAATGAGCATGAGCGACATCGTCCTCCGAACAGAAGGCCTCACCAAGCATTATGGTGGTGTACGCGCGTTGGAGAATGCCACATTCGAGCTCCGCAAGGGTGAGCACGTGGCGATCATGGGCGACAATGGCGCTGGAAAGTCCACCTTCGTGCGGCAGATCACCGGTGTCGAGCAGCCGACGCGTGGCAAGATTATCTTCGACGGGCGCGAGGTAAACTTCGCAGGTCCCCTCGATGCCCGCGAGGCCGGCATTGAAGCCGTATTCCAGAACCTCGCCCTTGCTGATGACCTTGACGTGCCATCGAACCTGTTCCTTGGCCGCGAGAAGATCAGGTGGAACCTCGGGCCCTTCTCGATCCTTGACCGCAAGGCCATGCGCGAGGCCACCCGCAAGGCGCTTGAGCGCACAGCGGTCAAGATACCCAACCTCGCGAGCACCATCCGCAACATGTCGGGTGGTCAGCGTCAGTGCGTGGCGATTGCCAGAACCGCGACCTTCGCCTCCAAGCTCATCA
>JBEICT010000447.1:0-1648 GCA_040383865.1 Flavobacteriales bacterium
CCTCACCGTGCTACGCCGCGAACGCGCCCAACTTTTTGCCAAGTATGGGCTGAAGAGCATGGCCGTGTTCGGCTCTGCCGCACGCGACGACTTCCGGCCGGATAGCGACGTGGATATCATGGTGGAGTTCGAGCGGCCGATCGGCATCGAGTTCGTCAGCTTGGCGGATGAACTGGAGACGATCATGCAGCGCAAGGTGGACCTGGTGACGCGCGGGTCGACCAAGGAGCGATACATGCCTTACATCCTGCCCGACCTGAAGTATGTCTTAGCGTAGCGACAAGCAATTGCTGCTCGAGATGCTCGAAGTCATCGAGCGAGCGGTCCGTTACACGAAGGGAATGACCTTGGATGCATTCGTGAAGGACGAAATGGTCTGCGATGCGGTGATGCGTAACATCCAGATCATCGGCGAGGCGGCCAACCGCACGAGCAGGTCTCTTCGAGAAGCGGCACCACACTTGGAATGGTCCAAGATCATCAGCATGCGTCATCGTTTGGTACATGACTACTTCGAGATCGAAGAGGGTATCGTTTGGCGCGTGGTGTCCGACTACTTGCCACCGTTAGCTGCAGAACTGAAGAAGCTCCTGGCCAGCGGGGTCGAGTAAGCGCCAACTACTTCTGCGGATAAGTCTTCTTCACCAGTGCGATCGACTTTTTCAGCAAGGTCTTCAGTACCTCCCCGTCGATGTCGGCCGGGCGCTTCACGTACATGGCCCTTCCACTTGCCTGGCCTGTTCTTCAGCGCAGACGCATGCTCGAACGGGCCACCGGTGAAAGTCAACGCTGCAGCACAACGCGCTGCGCGCTGCCCCGTCCGTTCTCATCCCGGATGATCAGCAGGTAGGTACCGCAGGCCCTGCCGGCCAGGCTCAGGTCCATGCTGCTGTCCGAGACCGTTGTTCGCAACACCACCTCGCCGGAAGAGCTGGTGATGATCAGGTACTGGCCCGCAAAGATGCCCGTGACACGGAACGGACCGTCGGTGGGATTGGGGAACACCACAGGAGCCTGTCCCATCAGGGCATCGCAATGGATGTACACCACGCTGTGATATTGGTACGTTCCATCGTGGTCGGTCTGCTTCAGGCGATAGTAGACGCCCTCCGCCGATGGGCGGTCATCAACCAGTTGGTAGTGAAGTGTGCTCATGCTGTTGCCGGCGCCCGGCACCTGGCCCACCTCCTCAAAGGCAAGTCCATCGTCGGAGCGCTCCACGGTGAAGTGGTCGTTGTTGAGCTCGGTGGCCGTGGCCCAGGTGAGCTGCACCCCGTCATTGCCGCATTCTGCAGTAAAGTGCAGCAGTTCAACAGGCAGTATGGTCAGGCAGTCTCCTTGTTTCAAGATGCGCAAGGCGCTTCCGTCAGCCCTGCCACCATAGAAGATCTGGTCCGTGGCGATGCAATTGTTCTGGACCAGCGCGCGCGCGGCATGTCCGTCGGCCACTCCGCCGTAGAACACAAGGCCCGGTATGGCGCAGGTGCTCTGGCCCAGGTTCCCCGTGGCTTGTCCGTCCGCCACCCCGCCGAAGAACACCTGACCCGGTATGGCGCAGGTGCTCTGGCCCAGGTTCCCCGTGGCTTGTCCGTCGGCCACCCCGCCGTAGAACACAAGGCCCGGTATGGCGCAGTTGCTCTGGCCCAGG
>JBEICT010000448.1:0-1640 GCA_040383865.1 Flavobacteriales bacterium
GACGACTACGGGCCCATTACCGTGCCGCGCGAAGGCGACACGGTGCGCATCGATGTGGCCAACCTGCCGCTGTATGATCGGTTGATCAGCGTGTACGAGGGGCACCGGCTCGGCGTTAGCGGGCGCGAACTGACCATCGATGACCAGCCATTGACCCACTATGTGTTCGAGCAGGACCACTACTTCGTGCTCGGCGATAGCCGCCACCACAGCGCCGATTCGCGCTACTGGGGCTTCCTGCCCGGTGACCATATCGTGGGCCGGGCCTCGCTGGTGCTCTTGAGCAAAGGTCCCGATGGCTTGCGCAGCGGACGCTGGATGGTAGTTCCATAGCGGGTAATTTCGCCCCACCCCCATGCCAGCATTCCGTATTCGTCCCGCATTCGTTCTCCTGCTCACCGCGCTGCTCATCGGCAGCGGTTGTGGTTCACCCACCGCCACCTGCGACAATTTCTTCGAGCCCTACCCCGACCTGATCACCGGCCGCGTGCGCACGGCGAAGAGCGGCGAGTACCTCGATGCCATGGCGTTGTATGGCAAAGGCAACTACGCCGAGGCAGCGCCCCTGCTGCGCACCTACCTGAATGCCCGCGACGCGCACGACGGCGCACACCTTTACCTGGCCTGCTGCCTGCTGGCCACCGGCCAACCCTTCGAGGCGGAGCTAGAACTGGACCACCTGGAACGCAGCAACCTGAAGGACTTCAGGGACCAGACCGAGTGGTACACCGTGCTCTGCTGGTTGTGCAGCGACCAGAAGGACCGCGCCCGTGAAGGCGCGCGTGACATTGCCGCAAAGCCCCGCCACACCTACGCCAAGGAGGCCGACGCCCTGGTGAAGGCCCTGCAGTAATGGACAACCTCGCGTTGGACCGGCTCCTTGATGCGCTCCGTGGTCCCCTGCCCGGCCACGACCGTTTCCTGGAGCTTTCGGGCTACAAGCGCCCTGACCTGGAACGTGCCCGCGCGGCCGACCCACCGCCACGTGAAAGCGCTGTGCTGGCGCTGCTTTTCCCGCAGCAAGGCCAGTGGCGCACACTGCTGATGCGCCGCCCCGATTACGAGGGCGTGCATGGCGGACAGATCTCCTTCCCCGGCGGGCGTTGGGAGCCGCAGGACGCCTCATTGGAGCACACCGCCCTGCGCGAGTTCATGGAAGAGACCGGCGCCTTGGACACGCGCATCGAAGTGCTGGGGCAATTGAGCCCGGTATACATACCGCCGAGCCGTTCGCTGGTAACACCGTTCGTTGGCATTGCCGAGGCACTTGCGCCCGTGTCCCCCGACCCGCGCGAGGTGGCCGAGCTGATCCACCTGCCGCTGCACCTGCTGCTGCGCGACGACATCCTGAAACGCCGCGAGCAGTATATCCAAGTGATGGGACGCACCGTGGAGATCCCCTACTTCGATGTGCACGGCCATGTGGTTTGGGGTGCCACGGCCATGATGCTGGCGGAACTACGCGAGCTCCTGCGCCACTAAGGCGAAGGTCCATGTATGTAATAGGTGCTTGAGATGAATGGTCCAGCACCGGCTGCGACCCCTCCGGGGGCGTCCGGGCAACGCACCGTTCAACGCCCTTCGGGCTATATGCTATGACCCCTTCGGGGTCATGAAATGACACCACGTCAGCCTGACCC
>JBEICT010000449.1:0-1575 GCA_040383865.1 Flavobacteriales bacterium
ACAGTGAAGATGCTGGCGCTGTCCTTCCTGGTGATGATCGGTGCCGCCCTGCTGATGGAGGGCATGGGTGAGCACGTGAACAAGAACTACATCTACTTCGCCATGGGCTTCAGCGTGCTGGTGGAAATGATGAACCTGCGCATGATGCGCAACAACCTCCTGAAGGGAACAGGGGCGAAGCTGCCCTAAGAGCCTGTTCGGGACCTAGGGGATGAAGTCGGCCCGGGTGGAGGTGGGTATGACCCCGCCAATATTCTGAAGAATGATATCGCGGTCGTTGTTCGCTCCCGTGTAGCGCACCACCCCATCGAGGTTGAGGTCCTCGACGAAATAGCCCGATGCGGTGGCCGTCGGTGCTACCCCGCCGATGCGTGCCAGCACTAGGTCACGATCATTGCTACCACCCGTGTAGCGCAGGATGCCATCGCGTGAGGGATCACCCGCGAACAAGACCCGACGTGTACCGACCAGCTTGGTGGCATCCGTACCGCCAGCGAGCGCGACCGAACCATTGGTGAGATCGACCGCAACGGCTGTGGAGGTCAATGCCACCGGGGATGCGGTCATTATTCCCAAGTGGTTCCGGTGCCTTAGGGACACGATGTAATTCCCGGCCGCCACGTTGAACGTGACAGGGGAGGTTCCATCGACCGGGGCCACCACATCACCATCTGCCTGCAATAATGCGGCACGGCTGCTCAACACATTCGACGGAACCGCTGCGGTCCTCAGTTCAACCAATACCCAATCAACAATGGCGTTGGAACCAGTAATTCCAAGGACCGAGGATGTTGTGGACTCACCTCCACCACCGCCGGAATGGAGATAACCCAGTCCTGAGTAAGGTTCTTGCAACGGTATCGCACCTCCTTGGTTCAGGTTCGTGTTCATTCGGCCGGTGGCATTGTTGAAGGGACCTTCCAAGAATGCACGAGGGGAAACACGGACCACTGGAACGCCGATCAGCGGGACGCTCCAAAGGGCCACCATGTTGTTCAGGGCACCGGCCACGATGCGGTTATCGGCAGGTGACCAGGCCACGGAGAAGAAAAAGCCCGAACCCGGCGCAGTGAGCTGCATGGCCTGCGTACCGGTCACCATATCCCAAATACGGACCGTTTGGTCCACGGCGGCGCTTACGATGTATGCCCCGTTCGGCGAGATATCCACGCCGCGCACATCGCTGGTGTGGCCCGTAATGGTGCGCTCCAACGCTCCTGTTCCGGCATTCCAAACCCGGATGGCATCATCCATTCCGCAACTCACAATACGTTGCCCGTTGGGCGCGAAGCGAACCCCATAAGCGTAACCCGTATGGCCAGCGAACTGACGCACGAAAACCCCATTGCTCGTCCACAGCTTCACCAGACCATCGCCCCCGGAGGTGGCCAGGAATTGTCCATCGGGGGACCAGGACACCCCGAGCACTTCACCTGTGTGGGCGATCACGTTGAACAAAGGGGTGCCCGAAGGAAGCGAATAAACAATGAGCCTGCCACTTCCTGCACCCACAGCGACCTTATCGTTGCCAGGTGCGAAGTCCACTGAATACAGTGCTCCGGTATTGTTCGTTAA
>JBEICT010000450.1:0-1568 GCA_040383865.1 Flavobacteriales bacterium
AGATCTATCAAACTATCATCAGTGACAATGTCAGCCTTTCCTTTCCACATCTCACCTTGAATCTTACCGACAGCAGCCTCCATGGCAGTAGGTCCCCATGAGCAGGCTCTGGAAGCAAGGGCGACCAATACGGAGCATGGTCCATCCTCCGCCACGGCTGGTCCAGAACAAGAGGTGAGCGTAGCCCATGGCACACCTGCTGGCGGAACAAACCTTACCCCCACATCGGAGGAAGCATTACCAGCCAACACCTTACCGCAAAGGTCCATGCCACAAGGCCCTCTCCCTCACCGCGTTCCTGAGCCTTTCGACCACACACGAACCGCGTTTGGCAACCCTTCGGCACACCCTACGGACCCGAACCCACCCGCATCGTCCGAAGACCACCGAACCGCCCAGTTGCTCGAGCTCCGCGAGGCTATGCTGCCGCCCACCGCCCCGGGCATTCCGGTCGCGCCGGCTCATTTACAGACCTATGTGCTTCCACGGGGAGAGTGGTGGCTGTGCGCACGAACAGCGGTGTTGAACGAGACCCGTAAATGGTCGGGGGACAACGCGCAGCTGGTGGATGCGCTCAACGCTGCTGAAGCACCCTCAACGTTTTGGTCCTTGGGCTTCGTTGGGGGACGCACGTGGCGATCGGGCCTGAACCTCGGCACGGGGGTGCTCTACGAACGCTCTGAAAGAGCCTTTAACACGACCTATCGCACCCGGGTCACCGAGCAGGAGATCACCTCCTATTTCGTAACGCTGAACGACCAGGTGTTCGTGAGCGATGTTGATACACTGACCACGTCCTCATATCGCGACGAACGGGTCGAGGGGATCTATCAACGCGCACTGCTGCGGATCCCCGTGGAATTCGGGTGGCGATATGACCTGAAACGCTGGAGCATCATGCCAAAACTGGGTCTCATGCTCGAATTGAACCTTCAACGGCAAGGTCTTTCTCTTGACCAGGCCAATGAAGGCGGTCCACTGGTGGCCGCGAAGCTGGACCCTGATGCCATGCGCCAACGGCATCCCGACCTGTTGCTGGCCATGGTAGGCGCTGAAGCTTCCTATCTGCTTGGGGAGCGTTGGCGGATCAGCGCGGCACCAGTGGTCCTATGGACCGCCTTACCCTTGGGCACACAAGGCACACAACCCATTTCCATACCGCAACGAAGCGGTATGGAGCTCAGCCTGACCTATACCCTCCCTAGCGCCCGATGAGACTCAATAAGTCCGTGTTCGCAGCCCTTTGTCTTTGGGCCCACCTGGTCCCCGCAACGGCCCAGACGCATCTTTCCGACAGGGAGGAACGGGGCAGTGCCCTCATGCAGGGCTGCGACACTTCGTTGCACGTGGACATCAACGCCTCGCTCATTGCCCCTTACACGTACTCGTTCTCGAGCGATGTAACGCCGGGCAGCACCATGGTGCAGGACCAGGTGTGGCACTGCTACAACGGCACCTTTTACGAGCAGCCGGGCGACTACTGCGAAGTGACCTTTCCGGGCCAGGCCGAGTATCCGGTGTGCCTTACCGTGAACGCGTTCGACCTGGTGGCCTCCATGCCATGCAGC
>JBEICT010000451.1:0-1534 GCA_040383865.1 Flavobacteriales bacterium
ACGGATCTCCCAGGTGGTCTGGGTGCCGTTGCCATCGGTGTTGACCTGGAACACCAGGTCCGTGGTGCACACTTGGCCCACGCAAGCGCAGTTCACGATGTTACCCAGCACAAAGCCCGGACCTGCATCGCAGGCATCGCCGTTCTGGCCGGGGAAGTTCGGGCAGCTGTCGAGGCAGTCGATGATGTTGTCATTATCGCTGTCCGTGTTATCGTAGGTCACAGTTACCGTGGCCGAAGCGTTGGCGCAAGGTGCCGTACCAGCTACCGTGTAGGTGTAAACACCGGCAGCGGCAGGCGGCGTAAAGGTGCCCAAGTTACCACCGGTAAGCACCGATGGACCGCTCCATGTACCCGTTGCATCCGGGCTTCCACCCAGTTGGCTGAAGAGGTTGGTGGGGGCACCATTGATGCAGGTCAGCAGCGCACCGTTGCTTCCGGCATTGGGTGCCGTTTGCTCGGTCACCGTCACCGTAGCGGTAGCGTTCACCACACAGGGGGCGGTCGCCGTCACCGTGTAGGTGTACGTGCCACCACCAGCGAGGGTGGGGCTCCAAGAACCGCCGCCATCAGGCGAACCACCCAGTGCAGCGAAGAGCTGACCGGCGGTCACCGTGCTGCCTGCGCAGATGGTGAGGCTGCCGTTGGTACCCGCATTGGGTGCGGGAACTACGGTCACTTCCGCCGACCCAATTGCAGGGCAGCCATTACCTGCGGTCACCGTCACCTGATAGGTGGTCGTTACCGTGGGTGTCGCGATCGGGTTGGCGATCGTGGCGCTGCTCAAGCTGCCAGCATTGTCCCAGAGGTAGGTGAACGGCTGGCTGCCACCGGTCACGCTCAGGGTGTAGTCTTCAGCTTGACCGTAGCCAAAAGTTCCGCAAGGGTTGGTCGGGGAGCTGTTGTACACCTTGATCACGCGCATGCGCGTGGTACCGTTCAATGCACCAACGGGGACCGTGATGCTCGTACTGGCGGTCAGTATGCAGGCAGTGTTCGTGATCGAACCGATCGCCTGCTGGGCTTCGAACACGCCGTCCTGGTTCCAGTCGAAGAACGCGGTGAAGAAGTTCGTGAAGTTGCCGTCCGTGGTACCGGTCACGGTGATCGTGTAGCTGCTTCCAGCCACTACGTTACCCACTACGGCCGTGAAATCCTGGATCGCACCTCCAGCAGCCAAACCGATCGCGCAAGCACTGCTGTTGTTGATGTCCGCGAAGGTCACGTTGGAGATGGCTTCCACACCGCTGGTGAACGCTACCGTGTTGCAGTAGGCCGAAGGAGGTGGCGTATTCACCTGCAACTGGCTCGTTCCGCCAGCGCAAATGGCTGTCGGGGTGGCCGTGGTGCTCACGATGGTGGGCGATTGGTTCGCCGTCACCACGGTGGCCGCGCTGGTGGCCGAGCAGCCTGCCGTGGTCACTTGCACCGTGTAGGAGCCCGAAGTGCTCACCGTGATGGTCTGCGTGGTCGCTCCACCGGGTGCCCACAGGTAGCTGCCGCCCGCACTGGCGGTCAGGTCAACACTGCCGGGG
>JBEICT010000452.1:0-1523 GCA_040383865.1 Flavobacteriales bacterium
CACCCTCACCAATACGGGCGTGGTGCGTGCCACGGTGGGCAAACAACCGGCCGACGGACTCTTCGCCACCTGCCGCAACACCATCACCGACCTGTGGCTGCCGCTGATCGGCTACCTCACCTTCTTCTGCGGCCTGCTGAACCTGCTGATCGACTCGCGGGCCATGGAGAAGGTGGCGCGCGTGCTCTCCCCGGTCTTCCACCGCGTGTTCCCCGAGCTGCGGAAGGACCACCCGGCCTACGGCTTCATGACCCTGAACTTCGCGGCCAACTTCCTGGGGCTGGACAGCGCGGCCACGCCCTTCGGCCTGAAGGCCATGGAGAGCATGCAGGAGGACAATCCGCAGAAGGACCGCGCCACCAACAGCCAGATCATGTTCCTGTGCCTGCATGCGGCGGGCCTCACGCTGCTGCCCACCAGCATCATCGGCTACCGCGCGGCGCAGGGCGCGGCCAACCCGGCGGACATCATGATCCCCACCATCATCACCAGCTTCGCGGGCACACTGGCGGCGCTGTTCATGGTGGCGGGCAAGCAGCGCATCAACCTCTTCAACTGGCCCGTGATGCTCACCGTGCTCGGCATCAGCGGCGTCATCGGCGGGCTGATGGCCTACATCGGCGGGCTGGCGGGCGTGGCCAAGTTCCACTTCACGGACAACCTGAGCAACGGCATGCTGCTCACCATCATCGGTCTCATTGTGGGCTATGCCTTCCTGGTGGAGAAGTACTTCACCGCCAAGGGCACCAACCTCTTCGACAGCTTCGTGCATGGTGCCAAGGACGGATTCACCACCGGCCTGCGCGTGCTGCCCTACATGCTGGCGATGCTGGCCGCGCTGAGCATCTTCCGCAACAGCGGACTGATGGGCATCGTGATGGACGGGCTGAGCTGGGCGATGGCGCAGGTGGGCGTGAGCAAGGAAGTGATCGATGCGATCCCCGTGGCCTTGATGCGACCGTTCAGTGCCGGCGGTTCGCGCGGCTTCATGCTGGATGCCATGAAGACCTACGGTCCCGACAGCCTCACCGGCCAACTGAGCTGCCTGTTCCAAGGCGCGGCCGAGACCACCTTCTATGTGGTGGCGCTCTACTTCGGCAGCGTGAACGTGAAGGACAGTCGGTACACCCTGGGCATCATGCTGCTGGCCGACCTGGTCTGCGTGATCACGGCGGTGTTCGTGGTGCGGCTGTACTTCTGACCCCGGCGCACAACCTTCGCCGTTCGATGCCGTAGACCTGCTCGATGCGGCCGCGCTGGATAACTTCGACCCATGCGGTTTCGTCGGTATTTGAACCACCTGCTGGCCATTGCGCTGTTGCTGCCCTCCTGCGCCACCATTGTGTCGAGCACACGCTACACGGTGCCCATCCGAACGGAGCCCTCCGGCGCGACCTACCGCATCACGGACCGCAAGGGAAAGGTGGTCAAGGAGGGTATCACACCTGCCTTGGTGGAACTGAAAGCGGCCAACGGTTATTTCAAGCGCGGCATTTACCGGGTCGATCTGGTCCTTGAAGGCC
>JBEICT010000453.1:0-1521 GCA_040383865.1 Flavobacteriales bacterium
CTTGTAGAAGGTCTTCAGGATGATGCTCTTCTTGCGGATCACGTCCTCCAGGGCGAAGCGGAAGGGCTCCACGCCGAAGATCACCGAGCCGGGTGTGGCGAACACGAGCTTCGTCCTGTCGCGCACCCCGGTCTTCCGGAAGAACTCATCCGCGAGGTATGCCGCCTTCTGGGGAGCGCCACCGCACTTGATGGGAGTGGCGGGCTGTGTGAACACGGCGTTGCCGCCCTTGAAGTTCTGCATGACCCGCTTGGTCTTCTCCGGATCGAGGTAGTTGCTGCACACGAGATCGGTCTTCAATGCTTCGCGAAGACCGGGCATGTCGTCGATGTTCATCTGAACACCGGGGCACACGATCAGGTGGTCGTAGGTATGGATATTGCCCTCCTTCGTGCGCACCGTGTTGTTCTCCGGTTCGAAGGTGGTGGCCGATTCCTTGATATGGTCAACACCGGGGGGTATCACGCTGGACTCATCGCGGCGCGTGTCCTTCATGTTGTACGTGTCCGCTGCTACAAGCGTCCAAGCCGGCTGGTACCAATGGTCCTTGGTGGGATCGACGATGGCGATACTGAGGTCCTTCTTCTTGCGCATCAGCTGCGCAGCGGTCATGATACCAGCGGTGCCACCACCGATGATGAGGACATTGTAGTGCTTGTTGGCCATGACTTCAGTGCATTGATGCACTACAAAGCTGATGCGATCGGAGGCTCGGGAACGTGACCTATGTCACCCGGCGGACCTGGCCGACCAAGCGCTCAACAAGGGCTTGAGCACTTTCAGTCGCTCTTGGTGCCGTGTTTCGCTCCGCGCACCCTTGGCCTTGATCGCGGCCACCACGCGTTGCCGATCCCCCTCCGACCACGTTTCCAGACCGGGGATGAGGTCCAATGGAAGGACCCATAAGTACAGTCCGGTCCGCTCGTCCGGTATCCATTCCACGAGGTCACCGAGCGGCAATGCCCTCCCCAGGCGATCCAACGCGCTCCGCAAGGCCCGTTCGCGATCACCATGGTACCGCTGCACCACGTGCTGCTGCACCGCCATGGTGAGCGCTGCCGTGTCGGTCAGGGGCGTTCCGCTGTCCTCGATGATCAACTCCAACCCTTGTTCCACCAGCTCTTTCAGCAGCTTCAATGGCACTTGATGGTCCTTGCGTGACGACAGTTTGCTGAACTCCCGGTCGGCCACGCGTTGCAACGCCTTCGTGCCGGGCCGGAAACCCAACCGGTAATAGAACCAGTAGGCCCCGCTCTTCAGGCCATCGGGGTTGTTGTGGCCCAGTTGGTAATTCTCCGCCTCGAAGCGGTCAACACCGAAACGCTGGCGGTAGAGGCGCAGCAGTTGCGCGAAGAACCAGGCGCTTTCGCCACCACGCAAGGCAGGGAACACATTGATGCCCACCTTGCTTCGTCCGGGGAAGATCCAGGCACCACCGTAGGCCAGCGGCACACCATTGCGGAAGGCCATGAAGCCCACGTAGCTGTCGAAGGGCAACCGGTGCGCCACGTCCATGTGGAA
>JBEICT010000454.1:0-1517 GCA_040383865.1 Flavobacteriales bacterium
GCCAACCCGGATAGCAGAAGCCTCATCCTGCTGCATGACACATGGCCTCTTTGTCCAAGGGAAGGGTACTCGTCACGTCGATAGGTCTGTTCGTCGTTCCGGCCATCCTTCCCGTAACCCTATGCTCACAGCGTCCGTTAATCGGCCTCACGAGCTAACCCTGCCAAGTCATGCCACTCTTTATGGACCTTGCAGGTGTGGAACCGGACGCAACACCGAAGTTGCCCGCTCTAGCACCTGCTGTTGACGGACCTTACGTGCTTCAGAACGATGGAACTTGCGCACATTCCAAGGACCGGTCCAGCACCACCAAATGCGGAACAGATACACGGCCATGGCAGATTGAAGACCATCTCGAGGGCTGCAAGCGGGTGATGAGGAGGGAGGCGTATCATCCGCCTCGAGGAACGGGCAAGGTGTGTGGAATGCTTGTCCTTGCGCTGGCCTGCCTGTTCACCATGTATACACTGCCTGTTCTTGCCCAGGTGCAGTACGACGGCGTGGCCAACTATGCGCTGCGCCGGGTGAATCCGTCCTACACGGGCAACCTGGTGCAGGTGCGCCGCTAGGCTCAGCCAAGCAAAGCCAGTTCCGGATAGTCGAACGGCTTCACGGATTCCATCGCGTTCGGCGAGGCATGCTTGCCCAGCAGGGCGGTGTGCGCGTCGATGCACTGCCGGTAGCCGCTGGTCTGTAGTACGATGTCCAGCTTGCTGTCCTCCCGCACCCGCATCACGTAGCCGGTGATCCGGTCGCCGATGGAAGCGTGCTTGAACACCTCGCCTGCATGTACAAGGCCTTGGCGTGTGATGTTCACGATCACGTGCAGTCCAAGTTCGCTCCTGTCGAACACCTTCAGCGTCACTTCGTCCATCTCCTTCAAGGTAAGTTCCGTGTTGTCGAGGAAGCGCCCCACACGACTGCTGGCGAACAGGCGGTGCGTGCTCTCTGCCAATGCCACGTGCACCACATAGTACCGACCTTCCTCCATGGGGCGTTCCTGCTCGGCGTGCGTCACCAACAGCTCCGCATCCACACCCCAGTCCAACCGCGCAACGGCGCCACGGATGGCGCTCATCTTCAGCAAGGCGAACTCGCCGGCCTGGGCCTTGGGCATGCGCAGCGTGGCCACCTGTTGCCCTTCCGTGTTGCGGTGTACGAACACGCGCAGTGTGGCAACATCCCCGCCATTGTCCGGTCGTTCGGTGATGGGTAACAGCACTTCGTTCCCTTCATCATCGCCCACGTACAAGCCCTTCTTTCTGTGGCGGAGGCTGTTCAGTTCCTGGATGCGGCCGGTATGGATGGCCATGGGTGAAAGGCAGGAGCGGGGCGAGCTTACCGCGTCCCCGCGTGGTCCAACGGCAATGCGGTGTGTGCTTTCAAGTGCGCGTAGCGCAGGTTGATGAACTGGCGAAGATGCTGCAGGTCGTGTGCCATCCAGTTGGTCAGCACCAGTTTTCAGCTCACCGGTCCCATTTTCGGGTGCAAATGGGCATTCGCCCAACGCGCATGGA